>JAZDJA010000311.1:0-7948 GCA_043804415.1 Candidatus Latescibacterota bacterium
TGTCGGACCATGAGCGCTCTCCCTGAGTGGCCAGCTCCGAGGTGGGGAACCCCATAATACCCGCTTAAAGGAAAATATCCTGATTCTTTCATCCAATAAAAACCTGTTTCCCGAAGCGCACCTCACCAAAAAAACCCACACTTCGCCTTTGTTCCCTCAGACAAAAGTATGGGCTTCCCACCGGTAGCTCTATTTTTCGCAAACATCAAGTTGAGAAACTGGAATTGGGAGAGGAAACAAGGATGGGTTCCTTCGGAAAGGCCCGAATTCATCCCGGAGGCAGAGACACACGCAAGAAAATAGCACCCATTGAAAACTGGGTGCCTTGGAACGGTTTCTCTCTACGCGCTCTGCGACAGAGCCTTCCTCTCCATCTCATTCCCACGCAGGGCGTGGGAATGAGAAAAAGCCCTCGCTCTTCGCTGTGAATCATCGGCGGCACCGAACCGCCGGGGTGGACCAGGAGGGCCCGATCCCTGCGACACTACCGGCTGGCGGAAGGCTGACCGTGGATCTCCGGATGGGATTCACTGGCAGATGGATGACGAGCATCCGTTTTATTCCGTGCCCGGGGGGACGGACACCCTCCTAGTACCGCTGTTCAATCCCGTCACGGGACGATACCAGGTGATCGTGCGGCCTTCGGTGCTGGATCGGCGAATCGCCATCGTGGAGTCTCCTGATTTTCAAAACTGGACACAGCCCCTCACCATCATCACGCCAGATCCTTTGGACGAGCCGTGTCTCCAGTTCTACGGGATGCCCTGGTTTGGCTATGAGGACCTGTTCATCGGCCTCTTGTGGGACCATCACATCAGCCAGGACGAACGGATGGGAGGCGCCAAATGGGGAGGCGTGGTGGACTGCGAACTGGCATACAGTTACAATGGGGTGCACTGGAACCGGACCACGCGGCAGCCGTTTATCGGCCGGACGGAACAGGGCACTTACGGGTGTGGAACGGTGTATCCGCATTCACTAATTGTGGACGAGCAGGATCGCATTCGAATCTACTCGACCGGGCTTCTGGTGGATCACGCACTGGAGGCTGCGCCGAAGGGGTATCAGAGCGTGGGTGCGATGATCGTCCATGAGCTGCGCAAGGATGGATTTGCCTATCTCGAGCCGCGCGCGGGGTGGGGTACGGTGACCATGCGGTGCGTGAAACCCCGCAGCGGAGACATCGCCATCAACTTCCGGGCGCCGGTGGGCCAGGTGCTGGTGCAGCTCAGCGAACCGGGAGGCAGCTTTGGGAAACCCGTCGAAGCCCGAAAACCGATCCCCGGATTCAGCTTCCAGGACTGCATTCCGATGACGGGGGATGAGCTGTATGCCCGTCCGCGCTGGAAGAACCATGCGGATGCATCTGGAGTGATCGGAGAGCATGTTCGGCTGGAATTCAAGCTGTTTCAGGCGGAGCTGTATGCCGTGCGGTGGGATGTGCAGCCGTGGTATGGGGATCTGCCGATCGAGCGGATCTGAGCAGAACAGAGAGCACATCCGGCAACGTCCTAGGTCTGCAGCCCCATACAGGACATGCGTCCAAAGACCCATGGACGGGTATAGCGCACAAAGCAAAGGAGTCTTTGCGGCATGAAGAAACAGATCATGATTCTCTATGATGCCTCGCTGCCGACCAGTCCGCCCAAACAGGCCGTGGAACGTCTCGTTGCGGAAGGGTCGGCGGACCGGGAGGTGTTGGTTGTCGGAGTCGATGAGGCAGCGGAACAACTGCGCCAGCGCACCCCGCAGGTGTTCGTCACCCTGGGCGGCGAGGTGTTCCCCAAATCGCTGTGGCTGCCCTTTCTGGCATTTGTCAAAGGCGGCGGTCACTGGGTGAACCTGGGCGGCATGCCCTTCCGGCGGCCGGCATGGAAAGACCCGGACGGGAAGTGGGTGTGCGGCACGCTGCAGACCCGGTATCACCGCACACTGGGGCTCATGAACGGGTATGCGGTCGGTATGGACACGGTGCGTGGTTTTCGGATACCTGAGGAGATGACTGTCCTGTCGGGGCTAGAAACGGGGTTTGATGCGCAGGGGATCACGGCGCTCACCGTCCAATTCACCCACCATAAGGATGAGCCCGCAGCGTTGGGTTCATCGGGACCCGTCGATGCCGAGATGCATGCGCTGCTGTGGGCGGTGGATGAACAGAACCGGCCGGTGGCTTCTCCGACGGTGTGTATCGACCATGTGCGGGGATATTTTGCGGGATCGCGATGGGTACTGGCCAATTTTTCCCCTTCGTCCGAATACGAGGGATCAGACGGCTGGTGCGCGCTGGTTCGGCAGCTTATCCGCTTTGCCGCCGAAGGGCCGTTTGTCTTTAAGGTCCGGCCCGGTCTGGCCTGCTATGAGGTCGGTGGCCAGCCTTCCCTCTCTGTGCACCTCCAAACATGGAGCGACGCCCGCGCCGACACGCAACTGACCATAAAGGTGACCCGAAACGGCAAGGAGAAGTATGCGCATACCCACCCGATTTCCTGGACCGGGCACGCTCTGATCCTGGAGATCCCTTTGCCCCTTCCTGTCGAGAGCGGCTTGTATGTCGTTTCCTGTGAGCTCTCGGAAGACGGCCTGCCGATCCGCACCCACCGCACCGGGTTTTGGGGAAGGGATCGGGCATTGCTCGCATCCGGGGCAACCTTCTCTGTGGACGGCGACTATTTCTACAAGGGGGACGCGGTCTATCCGGTGGTTGGGACGACCTATATGGCCGGGGATGTGCACCGCAAGTTCCTTTTGGATCCCAATCCCTGGGTGTGGGACAGCGATTTTGCCCGGATGAAGGCAGATGGCGTGAACATGGTTCGCACGGGCATCTGGACCCTGTGGCGGAAGGTGATGCCCTCCCCCGGTTTGCCCAACCAGGCCACATTGCGGGCTCTGGACGCGTATATTCATGCGGCGCGGAAGGTTGATATTCCCGTGATCTTCACCTTCTTCGCATTCCTGCCGGAAACATGGGAGGGGGACCATCCGTATCTGGATCCCCGATCGTTGGCCGCGCAGAAGGAGTTCCTGCGCGCGATCGTGAGTCGCTACAAACGGGTGACGGGGTTGATCTGGGACCTGATCAATGAACCAAGTTTCAGCACCCGCAACAAGCTATGGTCCACACGGCCCACGCAGGGCGCGCATGAGCGCACTGCCTGGCGGAAATGGCTCGAGGATCGCTACCAGAAAGTGGACAGGCTGCACGAGGCATGGCGGATGACGCCTGCTGATTTCGACGATTTCTCGGACGTGCCGCTTCCTGAGGAACGGGATTTCGGGGATGACTCCATGTATCAGGATCGGATCCCGCTTCGGGTGGGCGATTATCGGCTGTTTACCCAGGATATCTTTCATGGGTGGGTGCGGGACATGGCTGCTGTGATCCGCGAGGAGCTTGGAGAGGAGACGCTGGTCACGGTCGGCCCGGACGAAGGGGGGATCCAGGACTGTCCCAGTGCACACTTCTTTTCCCCTGCAGTGGATTTTACGTGTATGCACACGTGGTGGAACAACGATGCCCTGCTGTGGGATCACGTGGCGGCCAAGGTGCCCGGGAAGGCGCTCCTCATCGAAGAGACCGGGATGATGTTCTACGAGGGGGTGGAGGGCCTGCCCAGGCGCAGCGAAGAGGCGTGCAGGAACTGGCTGGAGAAGAAATTCGCGTATGCCTTTTCCACCGGATCTGCCGGGGTGATCGAGTGGCTCTGGAATACCAACTGCCACATGGACTGCAACAACGAGGTGGAGGTGGGTTCTCACCGGGCGGACCTGACGGAAAAGCCGCAGGCAGCAGTTATGCGGGGCTTTTCGGAGTTCCTGTCGTCCGCTAGAGGGGCTATGCATGGCCGGAAGGAGCGCGCAGTCTGGATGGTCGTTCCTCATGGCTATCAGTTTTCGGTAAAGGGGGCCTATTCCAAAGAGGCCACGCGCAAAAGCTTGCTGGTGCTGCAGCACTTCAACGGATTACCTGTGGCTTGTGTGGCAGAGCATAATGTGGGCGGATTGAGGGGTCCGTCTCTTGTGGTGGTGCCTTCTCCGCATGTGCTGAGTGAAGCCGCATGGGAGGCGCTGGTTGCCCATGCTCGTTCGGGGGCCACGGTGCTGGTCACCGGAGCGGTCAGCAGGGATGAGCATTGGCGTCCTGCGCGGCGGCTCACGGACTTCGATCTGAAGACTGAGATCCGACCGGTGGCACGACATGAGGCGCTGACGATCGGGGATCGCGAGGTGTATTTCCACTATTCGGGGATGAAGATCGAGCATATCGACAAGGAGGTGGTGATCCCCACGTCAGAGGGCGCGGTGGAACAGGCCCCGAAGCTTGTCCATGTTCCGGTGGATGCGGGCCGATTGGTGTTCTGTCCCCTGCCGATTGAGCTGTCCGATAACTATGGGGAGGTCGCGGCAGTGTATGATGCGGCGCTCGATGGGATTGACCTGCCGCCGATCTTCCGGCGGGATGATCCGGATCCGGGGGTCTTGATTAACGCCATGGAATATGAACGCGCGATTCTGTACGGCATCATCTCCGAGGCTGGCAGTCCACAGCGGGTGCGGTTTACCCAGATCTCCTCAGACACGGACATCGAGTTACTTGTCCCGGCGTCCCGGGCGGCCATGCTCATGCTCGATCGGAAAAGCGGGCAGCTCATTGGAGCGTATGTTCCCGAAGGGGCGAACGTGAAAGTGAACGGCCGAAAGCTACCGGCAGGTCATCCCATTTCCGCTGAGGGATGATGGAAGAAGGCACGGTGCCTCTAAGCAGTGTTCTGGGAGACCTACATGCCGGAACAAACTGGAATTCATGCTAGGCTCGCGCGATACCGCGCATGCTACTCCAATCCTGCACCGGGCGGACTGCTGATTGTGGCCCATTTCCCCGGCCTCAACGATCTGGTGAAGGTTGATCTGCGGGATTTTGACTTCGATCGGGAAAGCGAGCACCGCCGCTACTGGGATATCGTGGTCGAAAACATGTTCCTGTCCATTGAGAACCATCGGAGAATAGACGACGACTGGATACCAGGACTTGTGTTGCACTATGGGTTCGGCGCATTTGGCGCCGTGTATTGCGACGCCCAGGTGACCTTCACCGAAAACACCAGCTATTTGGATCGTGGGGTGGCGAATTGGGATCCTGCCGAGCTTCCCCTGTATAGAAAGGACCGATTCTGGGCGCGCATCTTCGTCGAGGCAGGCCGATACCTGTCGGCCAAGGGAAACGGTCAGTTCATGGTATCCCCCTACCCCAACCCGAGCCCGCTGGACGTGGCCAATCTACTGCGGGGAAATGACGTTTTCACGGATGTGTATGAACAGCCCGAGGCGTTGAAAGCCTTTCTGGAGAAGGCCACACCGGCGATCATCGAACATGCCCGCGCCGTCGAGGCCGCCCTGGATCCACCATGGGGCGGCGTGTTGACCTTTGGCGGCTGGATTCCCAAGGGACTCGTGCTCCTTGAGGATGCTGCGGATCTGTGTTCTCCCTCGGTGTATGAGGAGTTTGGGCGACCGTATACCCAAACTGTGATCGACGCGATGGGCGGAGGCTACATCCACCATCACTCGCTGGGAAGGCAGCAATACCGCGCGATGGCTACCCTATCGGGTCTGCATGTCCTGCAGATCAGCAGTGACCCGAATGCAACCCGCCCCATCCAGGAGTTGGACTACCTGTGGGGCGAGGTGGGCCACACCATGGTGGAACTGGAATGCGAACCCAATGAAATTTGTGAACATATCCAGGAATTGAAGAAGGGCCGGGCCATGTTGGTGGCAGACTGCAAGAACAGAGACGAGGCGGAGGAACTGGTGGCGTTTGTCAGGTCAAACTCGACGGTATTCTGAAAACCATGGGGCGCTGGTGCAGGATGACCGGTGGGTGAACGTGCCCGACCTGCCCACTCACTTCGCGGACTATATCCACTGGCCGATAACCCGGGGATATGGAACCACGCCCCTGACCGACACCGCCACTTACCGGGAGCGGCCCACGCACACCTTTCCCGGATATGCCAACAACGCCCCGGCGGAGACCAGAGAGGACGGTGCGGTAACCTGGACCTGGCTCCTGCGGGATGGCAACTGCAAACGATGCCCTCCTGCGGAACCGCGTCAAGGCATGGACGGACCCGACGCCTGTTACCGGGACCAGATATGTTTCCCGGGAAGGGGCCTATGTGGTGGACAGCCCTTGGGAGGGAGCGACGCTGGTTATCAAGGGAGAACGCGCTGTCGCAAAACCGACGTTTGTGCTGCGCAATGTTGAAAGGCGCAGGGCCAGCGTCTTGGTGGACGATGTTCCCCTGGATAGCAAAATGGTGGTTGTGGGCATCGAACGGTCGCTCGATGGGGTTCAAACGGTTGTCACGATCCGGCAAGACGTGGCCGAGGGAAGCAGCATTCGGTTCGCGGAGGATACGGATAACGATAGAACTCACCTGCCCCCATGCTTGGCTTCGCAAAGCAAAGCTATGGGGGTCAGGTGCAGTGATTGGTTAGGGACAGTATGTCTTATACTGCTTTCTCAAGAGGTTGCGCCCCATGACAAATTGCAACTATTTCAACAACATCGTCTTTCAGACGATAGACAATGCGATAATTGCCATAGATTCGTTCACGCAAGTTTTGATCATTATACTCAGGAACTACCCGGCCTATCCCGGGAAATGACGCTATCCCTTCAACTATCGACAACACTTTCTCTGCAAATATGCATGCGTAAGTTTCGGAGTCCTGTGAAATATAGGCACAGATTTGCTCGAGATGGGATGCTGCTCTTGGGGCCCACCTTATTGGGAAATCCATTTCGACATACGCTCCTTGACCTTTTGATGTGGAATACCTTTGCCCTCGTCCAGTTCCCTAAGGCCCGAGTCAACCTGGAGCTTGAAGTAGAGTTCAGAAAAAACATCATCGACGGTTATGTCGTCCGGTAGCTGCTGGATCATTTGTATCACCTTTTCTTTCGTAGCTGGCATATTACCACCTCCTACTTAAATTATACGCTATATAGCTCTCAAATGCAACTAAATTCTTTGTCCCTAATCGCGGCGCTGAGCCGCAAGGTGCTGGCGTGGAGCAAGCTTGCTTGCGGAGCGCCAGTGCCGCTGTAGGCTCCAGTGGCTTGTTCTCGCCGCGAAGCGGGGAGGGCGAGCCACTGGAGTTTACTCAGCGCCGCGATTCCCGCCGCGAAGCGGCGGGAACGGCCTGCGCTTCAGCCGCACGCGGAGCGAGCGGAGCGTGTCGGCTGCAAGCGCTTGTTAGGCGGTTCTTTGCCTAACGTGATACGGGTTGCCGAAGCCTGCCGAAGGGGTGTTAAGTGAAGTTGCCAGCCCATTTCTTTCGCATGCCATTACTTGCAACAATTCTTCTTGGCAGATTCCTTATAGGTGCAACAGCTTCTCTTTCCCCGAGGTTTTAAATACTCGCAATCCTTACAATCCTCGGGAAAGTTTAGCTTTTTGCCCGTGAGTTTACAAAGACGTTCGGCCATGGTTCTTCACCTCCTTTCATGGTTTATAAAAAGCAGAGTGTAAAGGAGAAGCATCGTTCAGTGGAATGAGAGAAGAACGCAAAATCTTTTCCCTCACTCACACCAGAGAATAAAGACTACTGGACGAGTTTCATCAAGTTTACCGCTGCAGTTACGAAACACTCTGCTCCTAGCTTGCAGTTTCCAGCAGTCTTCTGGCATTCGCACTCTTCTGCTACCTCAAGCTCCTCGGCTGCCTTAGAAAAACTATCTATGCGGGCCTGCAAGTCTGCCTTTGTCTTCCCACAGCAAATCGAGGCAGCGTCTAAGTCCATGCCGAGCTTTTTTACCATTTTACCCACCTTAGTCTTTGCTCCTTCAAGATTGAGGCAGCTTTTGCAGATCTCGCCTGTGGCAGCTTGAAGAGCACCGAGGACAATGTTTAGCCCTCGCATTTGGTTCTCTAAAACCTCT
>JAZDJA010000312.1:0-23438 GCA_043804415.1 Candidatus Latescibacterota bacterium
TTTCGGAGAATGCCGGCAAGGACGAGGTCATCACCACCGAAAGCGGCCTGCAATACCTCGTCATGAACCAGGGCCACGGTCCCAAGCCCATCGCCACGGATCAAGTCAAGGTGCACTACCGGGGCACCCTCTTGGACGGAAAGGAATTCGACAGTTCCTACAAGCGGGGCGAGCCGGTTACCTTCCCGGTAAACGGGGTTATTCCGGGATGGACCGAGGCGCTTCAATTGATGAACGTGGGAGGCAAGGTGCGCCTTTTCATCCCACCCGATCTCGCGTATGGACCACGCGGCGCGGGCCAGCGCATAGGCCCGAACGCCACCCTCATTTTTGAGGTGGAGCTTTTGGGGATTGAGTAGCCACGCAGGAAGAATCGTGGCCCGGGATCCGAACCCGGAACTCTCTTCTTGTGCGGACCCCATGCGTGACCCGACCCCACCAAAACAGGAGCGTGACAGACAGAAGCCTGGCAATCCATCGGGCATTCCCCTGTTCCGCTCCTGTCTTTTTTGGCCTGTGTGGGAATTCCATTTGCCTTTTTGACCCCCTGAGCGCGGACGCGCTCCTGCCGGATGGCAACGGAAGGGGAAGAAATCGAATCCCGCCTCCTTTCCGAAACCGCCCCAGCCCGACGAATGGGACGGTTTTTTCTGCAATTTGAGAGAAAAACGGCCTGATTTCACGGGAAGGACAAAAAATCACTTGACATTTCACTGAGAAAGGAGTATCTTAGGCACCGAATATTAGAAGTAGGAGGCAGTTTTTGCATGGGAAGTGTTAAGAACATGGACCACAAAAGCGATGTTCTCTGCTTTTGTGTTTTTTTTTGGCGCATTCTCGGACAAGAACACCCGCCGCTACATATCCAACACGGAAGCGAGGTGATTACTTTGGCATCAGGAACGGTGAAGTGGTTCAGCGACAGCAAGGGATTTGGTTTCATCGAGCAGGAATCGGGCGACGACGTGTTCGTCCATTTCTCAGCGCTCGAGGGTGATGGATTCAAATCGCTCAGCGAAGGCCAGGCGGTTGAGTTCGACATTCTGCAAGGCCCGAAAGGCCCGCAGGCAGCTAACGTCGTAAAGGTGTAAGCTGGCTCACCTGCAAGGCAACAGAAGCTCCGTCCGGGGAAACCTGGATGGAGCTTTTTTTTGGGCCGTCGGGAATCCCCTCCTCCCTGGGACCCCACTCCCCAGTCGGCAGAAAGCGGAAACGGGAGAAGCGGACAAACATGTTGGCCTTCCGCTGTCATAGGCAGGCAGAGGCTACTGGAAGAACTGCCGACGAGGTTAGATGATAATCATTCTTAATCAATAATGATTCTTATCTTACTAAGTTCTTGCACTTATCATTTTTTTCTTGACAAGCAGAAAGGAATATGTTATGTTTTGCAGCAACCCAAAGGAGATCGACCATGTTGCCCGAATACCGAACACATATGGTGCCCTTTCCGATACCTAAGTTCGCCCTGGAACGACAGAGGGTCGATGCTTTTATCGATGAATTGAAAGGATACCATGAGCACTTCGCCGACTGTTTTTCACGAAGAGAACCCAGGGAGCATTTCTTCCGTTACACAGCAGGACAGCTGAGCCAACTGGAAAACAAATTCCTGGAGCCCTCTGCACTCAAACTTGAGAATGGGGATGTGCGGTCCCTGCAATGCTTTGTTAGCGAGGTGGTGTGGAATGAGGGGGCATTGTTGCACAAATATCATGCCATCGTAAGAGAGGATATGGGAACCTTCGACGGGGCGATATTTTTTGATGAGTTGGGATTCCCCAAAAAGGGGACCGATTCTGCCGGAGTCGCCAAACAGATGTGGGGCAATCAGGGCAAGCTGGAGACCTGCCAGGTCGGGGTATTTGCAGCGTATGCGTCTCCTTCGGGCTATGCCTTTTTGGATAAGCGGCTGTTTGTTCCCCAAAGATGGTTCACCGACGAATACCAGGTCAAGAGGACCAACTGCGCCATCCCGGAACAGACCGCATTCAGGGCCAAGGATCAGTTGGCCGCCGACATACTTGACGATCTGAACAGGCAGGACGTCATGCCGTATAGATACGTTTTTGGGGGGGGCCTTCTATGGAAACAGCCCCGACTTCATTGGGGCAATAGAAAGGAATCCCAATCTGGTCTATTTATTGGGAATGCCTCCCGATTCGCTCTGTTGGGTGGAAAACCAGGGGCCGGGCAGGGAGGCATACAAATCCCCAAAAGGCCTTTCTTCGACAGCGCTGTCCGGTGGCGCTAGCAGGAAACCATCCGCTTTCAGGCATGTGGCAACAACGACCCATGACAATTTCTGGTACCGCCGCAGAGTGTTTGAAGGCACCAAAGGGCCAAAAGAGTATGAATTCATGAGAAGGCGGGTTGTTCTCGAGAAAAAGGAGCTCTCCCAAAAACCGGTCTGGCTTTTCATCAAACGAACACTGGGAAACCACCCGACCTATGAATACTTCATAAGCAATGCCCCGGAACACACGGACCTCAGAACACTCGTCTGGTTAAGCGGCCTCAGATGGGCCATAGAGCAATGCTTTGAGGAGATGAGCCGCGATTTGGGTGTGGATCAATACGTGATCAGAAAATATCACGGATGGAATCATCACATCCTGACCTCCATATTGACGCACTTTTTTCTGTGGCATCTTAAGATCAGACTGGGGAGAAGCAGCACCGTGTACTACGATGTCGCCGGTTAGCCCATGGACAGTTGTTATCCGGGCCGCCGGACCGGCGCGTGGAAATCGCTGTTTTTTTTCATGGAGAGCCGAAAGGCAGATCGTTCCCGGACGTTTTTTCACTTGCCATGGGGCGTGGACGAAGCCTTTCGGTGCGGATTGCCTCCTGCGTGCCAAAGGCAGCAGCCTGGAGCACAGCACACCATTTCGGGGAACATGGCGCGTTGTCCGCAACAATCGCGTGCGCTGTTTCACCCCATCTGCTGTAATCCCATTCGTGCCATTCCTATGGCGGCTTTCTGTGCGCTTTCCTTACGGGTCCGGCGCTTTTTTCGAACAGGACCGACACACGATTTGGGTGAAACTCCGACCCGCCTGATCCTATCCAAACCACCTCCCAAACAGCAGGATTTCGGTCTTCCGATTCCCTTTCTGGTAAGCTGACAGATGAGAAGCCCAGGAAGGAAACCCTCATTGGTGAGTATTTTCACGATACAGCGACACTTAGCCAAATCGCGTCTGTTTGGGGAACGGATGGCCTTCCGCGAGCCGTGCCCAGCGCTGTGTGAGTTCCCACAGGAGGCCGAAAACCGGCGTTTTCTCCTTTCGAGAAGCCCCTAAAAGAGATCGAAGGTGCTATAAGTTGTATTCTAGTCGCAATTAATCCTTGACATTTCCAGAAAATTCGATATCTTTTGCGCAAATTGCCATCGAAGTTTCGGAGCAATCTCGATTGATCGCACGAAGACTTCCCCCCGTGGAACCTTTCCATCGGGCTCCAGTCCTCTCATTCGGACAGATCGAGAAACGCAGCACAGTTTTTCAACAACAGGCAGGTGCTTTCGCACAAACGAGAAAACGCTCCCCATGACGTGAGGAGGGGAACACTCGTTTTGAGAAAGAGTTGGAGGCCGTTTTTGCATGGTACACGATCAGCAGGGGAACCACAGAAACGTTATGCTCAGCCTCGGACAGAAACGCCCGCCGCAACAGATCCAACCAGGGAAGCGAGGTGAGTGATTTGGCATCAGGAACGGTGAAGTGGTTCAGCGACAGCAAGGGATATGGTTTCATCGAGCAGGAATCGGGCGATGACGTATTCGTCCATTTTTCAGCGCTCGAGGGTGACGGGTTCAAGTCGTTGAACGAAGGCCAGGCGGTCAAGTTCGACATTCTGGACGGCCCCAAGGGGCCCCAGGCAGCCAACGTCGTAAAGGTGTAGGCTCGCTCTACTGTGCAGCAGACAAGACCCTCCGTCCGGGGAAACCTGGGCGGAGGTTCTTTTTTCTTCTGAGGAAGGATCGTGCGAGTATTGGCCTCTTCGGCACTGGACATCCAAACCGATTGAAACAGTTCCGATAGAAGCTGCTCCCCTGCCCTTCCGGCTTCATATCGGTGTGTTCGCTCCCATTTTTGTCTCGCACTGCAGGACCAGATCGGGGAAAGAAAACACCCCCTATGGTGCTGTGGTAACTGAACGTCTCATTTGACGAGGTGTCATTTTCATGAATAGATGACAAAGAGACGGCTACCTTATGTGTCAGGTGAGTTCAAGAAAAAAGCAAAAAGTGGGTTGTCCCTCACCTGCGAAAAACCATGCCTATAGATTCGGTAAACGCTTTTACAAATATCGTGGTAGGGCCAGCAAAAAAATCCTTGACATTTTCCGAAAAAGAACTATCTTACATCAAGTAGTCTGGAAGTGAGCTTTGTGGCGTTTTCTCTACATTCGAGACAAGCTATCCTGGTCGATGGACTCGCTCCGACATGTCGCCGTTCTTTCGATCCCGCCACGACGATCCGGTATGAGGTGCCGGAGTCCAGTCCCGTGCGTCTCGTGATCCGGGATACGTCAGGGCGTGCCGTAAGAGCGTTTGGGGATGATCTCATGGGACCGGGGAGTTTTTCGGTCGTGTGGGATGGCAAAGACGGGGAAGGAAGAAAAGCAGGCAATGGCGTGTATTTTTATCAGATGGAGGCAGGTGCTTTCACACAAACGAGAAAAATGGTCCTTGTCAAGTAGGAGCGGGATCGCTTGTTATGAGAAAGGCTTGGAGGCGTTTTTTTCATGGGACGTGTTTGGCACATGGACCACTGAAGCGTTATACTCAGCCTCGGGCAGGAACACCCGCCGCACAATACCCAGTAAGAAAGCGAGGTGAGTATCTTGGCATCAGGAACGGTGAAGTGGTTCAGCGACAGCAAGGGATATGGGTTTATCGAGCAGAAAGACGGCGATGACGTGTTCGTGCATTTCTCAGCCCTTGAGGGAGAAGGCTTCAAAACGTTGGCCGAAGGCCAGGCCGTCGAGTTCGACATTATCGATGGCCCGAAGGGGGCACAGGCAGCCAACGTGGTGAAGGTCTAAGCTGGCCCTAAGAGAGGTAGAACAAGAAACTCCGCCCGGGCAAATCTGGACGGAGTTTCTTTTTTTTCGAGATCACCCACCGAGCCTATTTCTGTTCCTCGGCACTCGTAACCCACGCGGTAAGCCACAGATCGGATAAGAGCTGCGCCCCGAACGCCAATCGCGCCCGAACCAGCGCTTTGCTCGCCGCATCCGGGGTCCCGAATTTCCCCGCATCGTCCAGCCTGAAGACCTCGTCCACCAAGGCGTGCGAATCCAGCATCGCCTTCTTGAGCACCTCGGGCAGATCATCCAGGACCATCGGCGCCCGCATGAAGGTGCGGCAATCCCCCACCGTCACGCAACGATCCACCATGTTCCCCTCGAACCGCTCGTGAATGCCCTTGTTGCTCACGACCTTCCCCGCTTTGTTCACCCGGCCGTTGTAGTGAATGGTCAGATGCAGAGGCTGCGCAAGATCCGCGGCGTAATGCGCCAGAATGCCTGCGTAGGAGATGATCGCGTGCCGAATTCCTGCGTCCCCGGGATCTTTGCGGTACGCTCCAAAACTCCCCCGAAGCCGTTCGGTATACTCGATGATTTGATAGAACAGCAACCCCGGAATCTCATCTCCCTGCTCAAAATAGCTCTTGAGTGCCTGGTATCGGTCCGGAGGAAAGGTGATCCGGGTCACGTCTTGGTCAATCATCTCCAAGTCCATAAAATGATTGGGCCGCTCGGATGCCCGAAGCGTCGGCCCATACCGTCTCCAGCGATCCCCCTCTCCGCTGAGATACTCCAGGATCTCCTTTTGCTCGCGGAAAAAGGCGGGCATATCCTCCGGCATCGCGTCCACCGCACAGGAGGTGGCCATCCGATGTCCCGTCTCCCACCAGGCCGCCGCGTTTGAGCTGATGCAGAAAGCCGAAACCAGCACGGACGCACCCCAGAGAACCACAAATCCAAACGATCTCATGACTTTCCTTTCCGTATGTCGCAGAGGTCAGAACGCAAGGTTTCCACTTCCCTCTTCAGGCTTCCCGGCCAACAATCCCTGCTCACCACTCGCTCCTCCCCAATCACCAGACCATGTGCGGAAAGTACCCATCCGCTCCGTCCGCATGCCGCATCATGAGGATGGCCAGGATTCTGTCCCGTAGGGACAAAATGCCTATAGCAGATCAACGCCTCAAAGATCTCTCAGTCCCGTAGGGACGCGATAAGGCCCATATCCCCACGTATGCAACCTCTGTTTCTGCCGGGCGCATGTCGTCCCTACGGGACTCGAGGCACATTGGGCATCCTGCATGCTATAAACATACCGTCCCTACGGGACTTTGGAGACGTGACGGCCATCCTGCATGCTACAAATATTCTGTCCCTACGGGACAGCTGGCGCCGCATGATTTGAGAATTCGCCCCAAACCTACCTTGATCCTGCGCGGAAAGAAGTCCTGGATCTTCCTATTGCGTCTGCCCTTATGCACGAGAAATCTCAAACCGGAACACCCTATCCGAGACCAATAGCTATCCCGCATTCTGTCCCGTAGGGACAAAACGTCTATAGCAGACCAACGCCAAAGAGATCTCCCAGTCGCGCAGGGACGCGATAGGCAGCCCATATACCTCTGTTATGCACCCTCCCGGTCTCTGTCGGGCGTATGTCGTCCCTACGGGACTTGAGGCACGATATTGGCCATCTTGCGTGCTACAAACTCTCAGAATCCTCCCCTCGTTCCTTTCCCCAACGGACCGTTTTGGAACTCCGCATTCCAAGCATCATCTACGTCGAAAGGCCTGCGCCGGAGCACCTCATCCGAGACCAACAACTATCCCGCATTCTGTCCCGTAGGGACAATATGTCTATAGGAGAACAACGCCAAAAAGATCTCCGAGTTTCTGCCGGGCGTATGTCGTCCCTACGGGACTTGAGGCACGATATCGGCCATCCTGCATGCTATAAATATGCCGTCCCTAAAGGGACTTTGGAAACACATAGGCCATTTTACGTGCTACAAATATCCTGTCCCTACGGGACAGGTGGACCCGTATGATCTGAGAATTCAACCAAACCCCTATCCTGTTCGCGCCAGAAGGAAATCCTCAAACTTCGCCTGAAAACGCCCTTTGCCAGGGGAAGCCTGAACCTGCGGCGCAATTCCTGTGCGGCATCCAAACATAACAAAAAAGAGCGGCTCTGTCAAAGGGAAAATGACGGAGCCGCTCGATCAAGGGTTTTCACCAAGACTTCCGAAGTCTGGCAGACTTCGGAAGTCTGTCGTCTGTCCCTCTCAATTCCCAAACTCCACGCCGAGCACCTGTTTCCCCAACGTGGCTGCTCCCGAGCTGGAGAAGTAGTAGAGCGGGAAGCTCATAAACACAAACTGCGTGCCCGTCCCGCCGATTGGAGACCGAATGCCCACCACATCTCCATCGGGCGTCTCATACACCGCTTCCGCGTCCGCATCTATGAAAGGCATCGCATCCACGTCCCAGTCCGCGTGGTCTCCTATCTCTCCGCCCCACTTGCCGTTGTCCACAAACATGGAGGGATACTGCGCCTCGGTGACGTTCGCGCTGGGTTCGATGTCCAGAGCCGAAACGCCCACATAGGAGGAATCCGCTGCCAGGTGCATATAGACGTCTTCAAACCCGTTCGGGAAAATCCCTCCGCCGAAACCGATGTCGATCTCCTCGAGGAAACTTTCCGAGACGATCCAAAGCTTCTTGCCCGCGTCCACCCACTCGCTCAGGAACACCGACACGATGGTCACCAGTCCGGTGGTATCGGACGCCATTTCATAGGCGCTGTACGTGTAGGCCCAACCCTCGTTCCATCCCCACGAGGAGTTCTGAACGTCTCCGCTTCCCACCCAGAGAATCGTGGTAATGGACGCGGGAACCGTCGCCATCGTGGGATAGCCCTTCTCCTGGATGTCCCACTCCTCGTAGGCAAATCCCGCCAGCACGTTCTTCTTGTAGAACTCATCGTGGCTGAATTCACCACTGGGCGCCAGCGCGGCCGTCTCCCCGGAATACCCCGCCTCCGTCACCTCCTCATCCACGTAGAGGATAGTGGGCTCTTTGGCTTCGATATCCAGCGTGGCCACCGTGGCGTTCCCCGCGTTGTCCACCGCTTTGACGTATACCGTATGCACGCGCGCTTTGCCCAGCGTGAGCGCAAGGCTCGACGGCGCATGCGCACGAAGCGTCCAAATGGTCGTATCGTTCAGTGCGGTTGCGATCAGGCTGATGCCCGCCTCCACCGCAATGGAATTGGACTGATCGTCCGCCTTCCAGTTGACCACCACCTTGGAACCCACCGCGGTCTTATACCCCACCCCCGGAGAGGTGATAACCAGCGTGGGCGGAAGCGTGTCTCCGGCCCCTTGCGCACCGATCTTGAACGCACGCTGCACCGGTGCGGTCTCCGTGTTCACCTCGGTCATCACCTTCACCTTAAACGTGTGATCGCCCGGTGTCAGGTCTGTCTGGTTCGCATAGCTCACCGACGTCGTGGGCCGCCATGTTGAGAAGCTGCCCCCGTCCAACTGATAGCTGAACGTGTAGGAGCCTTCCCCTCCGACGGCCTTCCACTTGAACGCCACAACCGACCCGAAGGGCACCACCCCGGCCCCCGTGGTCGGTCCGCCGACCATCTCCACGCTCAATGGCACGGCCTCGTATTTGGGCACCTCCGGCTTGGTGATGTCGCAGCCGCTTGTAAGCAGCAGCACTCCCATCAGGGCCATCAGCGCAAGGCTGCATTTTTTACACATAGTGCGTACCTCCATGAATTTCGGATTTCGGATTGAACCCCAGCACCTTGTTCTTTACGGTCATCAATCCGCACTCCCCAACCGCTGATGTCACTCGCCGAAGATGGTCTCGATGATGTAACCGATGTTGGGGCTCAGCGTCGCCGGATCCACCCGGAAGGGCCGGGTGCCAATCAGAACAACCTGATAGTCCCCACCCGCTGAAAGTCTGGACTTGATGCCGATAAGCTCGCCGCCCGCAGTGCCGTATGCCAGGATTCCCTCCGATAGCCCCGAATCATCCAGCGCCATCAGATCGGACAACGATGCGCTCGCCGCGCCATTCCCCGGCCCAACGTCCACCAGTCCGCCTTCCAGGGCGACCATCGGATTGCTCGCAGTGACCGCAACATCCGCCGTGCCCCAAGTGATGTGGGCGTAGTTCTTAGCAAAATCCGCCCCCAGATAACTGGGCAGATTGTGCCCGATCATCAGAAGCTTCCCGCCCGCCTGAATATACGACTTGATCAGGGCCAGATTGGATGCGAAATCCTCGTTGAACGCAGCCACCCAGACCAACACGCGATACTTACCCAATTCCGCCCCATTCAGATTGCCGTGCCCCACAGGCGCGTATCCGGCCGGGTACCCCCCCGCAGGCCCGGATGGGAACCAATCCCAAAATGCCCATCCGGTAGAGCTGTCCAGAGGCAGGCCAGCGTACATCGAGGGCGCTTCCCCATAGGATGCCCAATCCACGCCATTGACCGTCAGCACACTCTCTGTGAACGGCGGCACCACGATATCGAAGGAGATAGTCTCCTTGGCTACGCTGCCCGCCTTATCCTTCGCCTCAATGTCCACCGTATAGTTGCCCGGCCCGAGATTCTCCAATGTGGCCTCGGTTAGACCCAGGCTGAAGTCGGCGGTCACGCCATCGAAGGTATACGAATAGCCCTCTATGTCCCCGAAGTAGAAATCCACGTTGGCGTTCCACTTCAGCGTAAAATCCGAGGTCGCACCCGCGGAGACAAAGAAGGTGGCTCCGTTTGCCGGGCCCTCTGTCACCTCCAGTTCCGGCGCAAATCCCCCCTCAACGAAGAAACTCAGGGACGCGGGGGTTGAATCCATCACTCCCAAGTTGTCCTTGGCCTTGACGGAGAACGTGTGCGCTCCGACAGCCAGGCCGGTGAAGGTGCGGGACGTCACATGCGAACCTACGGCAGCCCAGGGATCCCAATCCATCTTATACACGTATCCGACCACGGTGCCGTCGGGATCGTTCCCCTCCCAGGAAATGACCACCCCTGCGCTCACAGACGCCCCGGATGGCGGATTCTTGATCGCCGTATCCGGCGTCCGATTGAGCGTCCCGATGTTCCGGGGCGTATAGGCCAACTTCGCCGGGGTCGGATCCTCCAATCCCGTATCATCCTTGACCACGACCTCGATGGTATGCTCCTCGTCCAGGCTCGCGTATACGATCGTTTGATCCAGCACCGAGCCGGCCTGCCATTCCGTCCACGCCCCGCCATCGAACCGGAACTTATACCCCTCAATCAACCCATCGGTATCCACCCCATTGGCGTAGATCCGGGTCATCGAGCCGGTGATGGCCACGCCGGTAATCGAGCTCTCGGGATTGGAGGCAGGAAGCGGCGTTTCCGTAGGCTTCTCCGCACAGCCCGCCATTCCCATCAAAAAGAGCACGATCCCGACAACGAGATACTGTCCTCTTCCGTGCATCATATTGTCTCCTTCTTTTGGATTACCGCTCCACGGATCCGAACGGAATCACACAGAAAACCCTCACGACTTATGCTCCTCTGAAAATATTTCCGTGTCATTCCGTGGTGCTCCGTGGTGAAGATGCAGCGATAACGGTTGTCCGTGCTCAAAACGCCAGAGACACGCTGACTCGCTGGGCCTGGCTCATATAGTCCAGATCGGTGTACGCATAATCGATTGTCAGCTTGGCCACCTTAAAACCCAGGCCGGCGGTCCATCCCGCAATGTCCGTGTTGAAGCGGTATCCGCCCCTGACGAACACCATATCCCGCATCGCGTATTCGACGCCGAAATTGAGGTTCTCCAGGTTGTCATTGGGATGCACGGCCTCGAGACACGTGACCACCCGATTGGTCCCGTCGTCAAACGGCGTCATGGAAACCCCCACCTTAAACGCCATCGGAAGCGGCACACCGGCCTCGGGACCGTCCTCGTCTATCAGCCCGTCCTTGTCGTTATCCAGCTGATCGTTGGGATCCTCGTTGATTTCTCCGTCGCCGTCCTCGTCCACGTCAAACCCCAATTCGGGGCCGAAGTTGAGCACCGCCATCCCGAGACGCAGGCTCCTGATGCCAATGTCATACAACGTGCCGATGTCAAAGGCCACTGCCGTATCCCGGTAATCCTCCAACTCCTCCTGAACCATTTTGACCGTGCCCCCAAAGGAGAACCGGTCGGTGAGGTTCTTCGCAAAAGTAACTCCCACGACCACATCGCGCGCGCTGAAGACCTCGCCCGTACCCTCCGGGTGAAACACCGTACGCACGTTCATATACCCCGTGGTCAGCGCTGAGAAGGAAAATCCCACCGTCCCCATCGTGCCGAGATGATAGATCAGCCCCAACGTGGAAAGCGAAATCTCCGCCGGCCACTGGATAAACGACGCAAACGCCGTGGCCCCCTCCAATCGCGCGATGCCGGAGGGATTCCAGTAAAGCGCGGAAGGATCGTCGGCCACCGCCACGAAGGACTCCCCCATCGCAGCCGCTTTCGCTCCGATCCCCAACTTGAGCGCATGCATCCCCGACGACCCCACCTTGCCAAATCCCTGCGCAAGCGCGGAACCCGTCAGCAGAAACACGCACCCAATCATGAGGACAAAACCTGTCTTCTTCATACTTGACCTCCCCTCAGCATTTCGGATTTTGATTCCCAATCCGCAATCCCCTATCTGACGACGATGAACTTATCCACGAAATCCACGCCTGCTCCCTGCACATGATAGAGGTAGATCCCACTGACGATTTTCTGCGTGTGTCTGGTGATCAAATCCCAGTCCGCACTGCCTGTGCCGTCCCGGTGATCCAGGGTGTCGATCAGATCCCCGGAGAGGGTGAATATCCGGATGGTGCACGTGCCCGGAATGTTATTGAACCGGATCCGCTCCTCGGAGGGATTGTATAGATCGGGCTTGCTGTCCCAGGGAGCCGTGGCCTTGTAGGGATTGGGATACACGTAGATCTTATCCTCATCCGTATTGGCCAGCGCCGAAGGCGAGGTATACGTCTTATTGGTCGTCTTGCTGCTCTCGAGGCTGCCGATCCGCGCCAGGTCGCCGTTGTCATACGCGGTGACCGCATAGTAGTAGGGATACCCGTTGTGCACATTGTGGTCCACGAAAGGATACCGACCGCCCGTTTTCTCCGGCAGGCCGGCGTTCATCCCCACGCCATCGATCTTGTCGTAATCGGCAACAAGCGACCATCCCCCTTCGATGCCCGTGGCGCTCTTCCAGACCCGGTACCCCTCAAAGTCCGCCATCCCGGTAACCGGATCCACGTGGGCTTCGGGTCCATCGCCCCACGCAAGCGTCACCATTCGGTCTCCAGGCGTCACGGTCAAGGCCGGAGAAGCCGGCGGGCCGGATACAATCCACTTGCCCGCCGTACCCCGGTTCGCCTCGAACAGCTCCTTGGCGGCCAGCAGATTCTCCTGAAGCCCCACGAGTCCCTTCCCCAGTCCCGTAGCCGTCAAAACGCGAATCGAACCCCCTGCCGGAATGTCGTAGGGGCCGTAGCTCTGGAGATACCGGTAGTCGAACGGCGAGGCCGGCGTGGCCAGAAACTTGCCGCTCGCCATGTAATCGTATTTCAGCTCATCCGAGCCGGGATCGTGATTCCAGTCCCACCAGTAGTGCGAGGAAGGCGCATCTGCGCCCGCCCTTCCATCCTTAGTCGCCGGAGAAGAGAGCGATATGGTCCCAAAGTATCCGGGGCTCTCTCCGTTGGGGCCCCCGGTGTCATCTCCCGGGAGTTCCGGATTGTCGGAGTCATACATGTAGGAGATCTTGTTCTCCGAATCCCACCCATTGAGGTCGTCGATGTAGCACTCGGCCCCCTCATCGAGGGACACGTCACAATCCATCGCGAATCCCATGTAGCAGTCCTTCAGATCCGCCGCGCCGGTGTTCTTGAAAACCAGATCGTAGATGATGAAATCATCGAGATAGGAGATGGACCACGAATAGGTCCGTTGCGTTAACTCGATCCCGATCTCCCGACCAATATTGGTTGCGACCTGATCGGTCATCACGGAATACGTGTCGTACTCGGAGACGGCCTCATCCCCGGTGATGACCAGCACGGTATCAGCCTTTGCGGAAGGATCCGTGCCGAACTCGTAATCGTCACCCGCGGAAACGCGCTTGGTCCCGCTCACCTGGGCTCCGAACCAGATCCGTCCCTCATAGAGGTAAAGATTCCCCGATCCGGCGGGCCAGTCGAAATCGGCCGGCACGAGATCCGCGTTCCCGATCTTCCCGTAGTTGGTGACGAGCACACCCAGATTCCCAATGGCCACATTGGCATACGCATCCGCCGTCGTCTTGGCCGCAGGCACAGGGCCCTGCATGCTCCCGAAACCCGCCTGGGGGAGCAGCGCCAGAAACAACAGCGCAACGCCTATCCATTTACCGATCTTCATAATGCCTCCTCTGAAAAACAGGTGTCAGGTGTTCCCTGATGCCTGATCCCGGATCCCTAGAAACTAACCTGCAGGCCTGCGCGAAGCGTGCGTCCCATGCCCCACGTGATGGCATCGTGGAAACGTCCCGCGGGATTCGCCTCACCGGACCGGACCTCATCGCCGATCACGCCATTGCCATCCAGGTCCGTGTTCTGACTCAATTCCCGTTTGGTGAGTTCGTATCGCTCCACGTCCTGGATGCTGTCTATATCCTCCTCGTCGAAGAGATTCAAGACCTCTATGAAGAGTTGGGCTTTGCTCTGTCCCAGCACCAAAAAGTCCTTGCTCAGGACCAGATCCGTTTGGGTCGTGGAGGGATAGCGTTTGTCGTTGACGGGCGGATTGTCCCCCTTGGTGCTGGAGGAATACGGCAGGCCGCTTCCATAGGTGACTTGGGCATTGGCGCCCCAACCGCCGAACACCGGGCTCTCATCCATTGGAATCCGGTAATCCAAAGACATCTGGAGCGTATGACGCTGATCCCAGTCCAGTGGATGATCCTCGGTTCTGGGCACCTTGCGGTCGTAGAGATCCATGAATCCCTGACGGGCATTCGAGCTTTTGCCCTCCGCGATCTGGAAGGTGTAGGCCAGATTTCCGGCGAAACGATGGATGCGCCGCTGAACCAGATTGACCTCAAAGCCCCGCACATTGCCATACGCCGAATTGACGTATAGATAGTGCTTATACCGGCCGCCTCCCCACACGCCCTTCTCCTCGAAGTCGATCAGGTTGCTGATGTCCTTGTAGAATCCGGTTACGTTAAGCGCCGTCTGATCCGCAAGCTGCAGATCCACCCCGGCCTCGTAGAGAATGGTCTTCTCCGGCTCCAGATTGGGATTGCCTATGTATTTCCAGGCCCCGTCCCAGTTATACCGATTGTTCCGGTAGTACCGCCAGAGCACCGGGAACTGATAGAAATGCCCGTAGGTGAAACGGAACATGCTCCGCTCGGTGATGGGATGCGACACACCGATCCGCGGGCTCCAATACCAGTGCGTCTGGGCATCCACCGGATCCTGAATCCACTCGAACCGGTCGGAATACTGCCCGCCCGCCACGGTCTCGCCCTGCACCTCGAAGTTGACGGGATTGTCCTGATCCATGGGATAGGTGGTGTTGGGATCAAAGTAATCCACCCGCGCGCCGATATTCAGGATCATCCCCTTGGTCTCAAACTTCTCCTGAAAATACGCCGCAGCCTGATAGGACGTCACGTCGATTTTGTCCCGGTAGATGTTGTCGCCGGAAGCCACGCCATGGTAGTTCCGGTAAATATCGTAGAGCTTGAGCTCCACACCTTTCTTCCCCAGGTGAGACTTGGTGAACTGGGTGGTCACGTCCCCTTTGAGCGTGTAAACCACCTGAGAGTCCTCCTGGTTGAGCAGATAGATGGCATTCGGGCTGAGCTGATAGTGGGCCTCCAGAATGGGGATGGACGCACGCACGAACCGATCGCTCGCCATCTCCTTGATCCCCACTTTCCGCTCGATGCCATTGACATACCGATCCCATGGATCGGTGTCCGCCGCAGAAGAAGCGGTCAAAAAGCGGCTGAACTTCAGCTCGTAGAAGGTCTTTCCGCCCGTGAGCGTATGCGTATAGGCCACGTCGAATTCGTTGGACCAATCCTCCCGAATGCCCGAGCGATTGTCCAGCATATCAAAATTCTCGACCGCCACGCGCTCGCCGTTGGGCCCTTCGAGCGAATCCACCACCACATAGGCGCGCGCGGTGGAAAGCGTATCGCCCGCCGGACGGCTCCATGCGGGATGTCCGTCGTCGCCCGTCCAGATCGTATCCCCGGTGGAGACGATTATGTCCCAGTTTTCGAGAACGCTCCCGTCGTCGGAGTCAATAATCCAGCCCGATGTCTCGTATTTGCGGTCCTGCTGAAGGTAGCCGAAGACCAGGCTTTTATTTCCGGTCTTGTCCTCGAAGGAGAGGCGGGCGCGTCCGTTCCAGCTCTGATCCTCCTGACCCCGCCAGCGTCCCTCGTAGTCCAGAAACTCCCCGGAGACAAAATAGCTTCCGGTATCGAACGATCCGAAGGGCACGAGATACTGGGCCATCGGATTGGGACCCCCGAAACTGAACTGAACATTTTTCCGTTTGGGATCGCGTTCCTCCATCATCCCCTTGGTCTTTCGGATCACAGCCGGATCCAGGGAGGTGGTCCGGTCCGCCTCCTCAAAGGCGTTGGGAGAAAACGTGAGCCGAAGTTTTCCGGTCTGCTTGGATCCCCCGGACTTGGTCAATACATTGATGATCGCGGACTGCGCATTGCCATACTCCGCCGGATAGGAGCCGCGCATGATCTCTATCCCCTCCACACTGAATTCCGGAACCTGGGTGGCCAGCGCGTCGTTTCCTGCGCCGCTCACCGGCCCGAGGGGATTTTGCAGAGAGACGCCATCCACCATGTATACGGTCTCGCCCGTATTCGTGCGACCTCCCCGAAAGGAGACCCCGCGGAAATCCTGCGTGGCCCCGGCAGACTGCGCCACCGCGCCCTGGATCGTATCCACCGGCCGATTGGCCAGATCCTCGGCCGAAACCAACGTTCTGCTGGTGGTCACGTTCGGCTCGATTAGGGGACGTTCCGCCTTGACCACGATGGTCTTGGTTATCTCCAACACCGTTCCTTCGAGATTGACGTGGATCGTCGTGGTCAGATCGGGCCGCACCAGCACATTCTGGACCAGCGTCTGGCTATACCCGATCATGGAGACTCTGAGGGTGTGTGTGCCGCCGGGCACGTTGAGGATCATGTAATCCCCGGATGGATCGGTCATCGCCCCCACTTTGGTGCCCTCAATCCTCACGGCTACTCCGGGAATCACCTCCCCGGTCTCCTTGTCCTGAACAGTTCCCACGATCTTGCCTGTCGTGCCCGCCCATACGCATACAGGAAGGACCAGCAAAAACAGGATCGCCGGAGCGAAAATCCCTCTCAAAATGTTCATTGCCCCCTCCTTAGAGATGAGAAATTGCTGTCCCACACTTCCCCCAACCTTTGGGGAAAGCCCTCGTCTGGGTCCATATAGGCCCTCCTTTAACTGAAAGGGTGGCAAAATCCCTCCCCTGACGCCAATCGTTCAACAGCTGACATCGGGGCTCGAGCCGCGTCTGCCATCACTTGCCGGGCCATGTGACCCGAATCACGTTGATAATATGTAATTCTTCACAACTTGTCAAGGCTTTTTTCTGTTTTTTTCCTTTACTCCGCCCTTTTTTGTGGGCCGATCTTTTTTTTCTTGACCCGGGCGGACTTCTTGCTTAGATTGTGTCCCGACTTCGCCCTAAAGATCGTTTCTGATTCCCGATCCCTGCCCCATGCCACTCTAGCCGGAGGACCCATGACACCCCGCCTTCCAGGTGACCCCAAGCAGATTCACGAGTTATCGGGAAAGCTGACCGAGGAACAAATCCATCTTGCCTTAGGGGAGCTTTACCAATCGATTCCCGGAACGACATGCGCCAACTGCGGATCGTGCTGCCGGGTCAACGAAGTGGAACGCCGCCAGGGATGGGTGACGATGTATCCGCTCTATGCGGCCGAATACCTGCACATTGCATCCTTCGTAGCAGATACCTTTGCGCCTCAAAGGCGCGACTTTCTCCTGAGCTTCCAGGAGGAATGGCCGCTCCAGTGCCCCTTTCGCGATCCCGAGCAGGATGCATGCACGATCTATCCCGTGCGTCCCCTGACCTGTCGCACCTACGGCATCATGGACAAAGAGCGCATCGAAGAGACCGTGGCCGCCCACCAAAGCCATCTGCAACGGGAGCAACTGGAGCGCTTCAAACGATCGGAGATGCACCACCTCTGTCCCAACGTAAAGGTGGCCGAACCGGCGAAATTCGGAACTTACGCGGCCCATCGGATCGCGTGTGGGTATACCCGAAAACTGGAGATCCTGAGCGTGGAGGCGGGGCTGATGGGAAGGGCGAGAAGGCAGGTCTTCGAGACGATCACGGGCATAACGGGGATACTGAGCTGGACGTGGGGAGGATTCAACGCGTTGCGCGGATCCTCCATGGGGACCTTCATCGAGGAATTTCCGGATTACTGGGCAAAGGCAGATTTGGCACGTTGAACAACACCTGGCCCCCGTCCACCCCGGAAGCCATTGAACACGGAAGAATACCGAAAAAGCCGAAGAAGCCGGGGAAATGCGGGAACCAGGAAGCCAATCGAAAAGCACCGGGGTCTTTTTCCAGCGGGGTCTTTCCGCATTCTTCCATAGGGACGACTCGGATTTTGGATCGAAACCAGAGTCCGCAATGGTGTTTTCCACGAAGCACGCACGGCCTTGACCGATAGCCTCAGTGCAGGCCGGTTTTTCCAGAATATGCGTTTTTCGATCGGATCTGACAACTCCCAAAGGACACGATGGAAAGTGCGCCGCGCAATTATCAGTCCTGTTCGGACCAGCAGCTTGCCGCCGCCTGTCTCGCGGGAGAACGAGACGCGTGGGAGGAGCTGGTCCATCGGTTCAGCGATCTGGTCCTTTCGATTCCGCTCAAGCGCTGCGGCCTGATCATGGAGGACGCGGAGGACATCCATCAGGCGGTCTTTCAGACGATCTTTGAGAAACTGGGCATGTTGCGGGATGGGGCCAAGGTGCGGCCGTGGATCGTGAGTATCACCTGGCGGCAGTGCCTGGATCGCGTACGATCCACAAAAGAGACCACACTGCCGGAGGAGACTGCGGAGATCGAAGATACGGAACCGCTGCCCGATCGGAACCTGACCCATCACGAACGCCGCGAAGCCCTCTCCGAAGCGCTGAGAGAACTGGGCGATGTGACCGCCCGAGCCATCATCGAATGCCGCTTCTACGAGCGCATGTCGTATCAGGAGATCAGCCACGCCCTGAACCTCCCCATCGGAACCATCGGGCCAACCTTGGGGAGAAGCCTGGAAAAGCTGGGGAAGATATTGAAACGAAAGGGTTTTTCGCTGGGGACGATCTGAGGCCGGCGATCTGGATTATCCATAAGCCCCGGTGGTGATTGGCGGGACGGACGCCCTTGTCTGTCCCCATTTTTGGATGACCCGGTGGGACAGGAAGGTCTGAGCTACGGCTCCCTCTATCGCACTCTCACAGCCCAATCTCCGCCAGATAGATCTCACAGGCACACTCCCCCGCCTTGGGCGCGGGTCCTCTATCCACATCGTGCTGAGAGTAATAGCTGACCAGCACCCGACCGTCTTCGACCACCATCCCCGGATACGCCGTATCCCCCTTGCTGGGCAAAGACCACCACCGGTTCCAGATGATCCCCCACCAGCCGCCAGACGGCCGTATGCCAATCCTGCGGCGTCTTGGTCAATCGCCCGTCCCGGAGGGCCAGCGCAGCGATCTTCTCCGGCGACGGCTCCGGAGGCACCATGCACGCAGGTAGTTGTTCGGTGAGTGCGCGTCCGGCCACCCAGAGCGTATCCCCGACCGGACGGATGACCGGAGAATGAACGGTGTGATTGAGCGCCTGCAATTGCCACTCCGTATAGGGCGGCGTATTCCGGCCCCAAAGCGCCATGTCGTGCGTCCCGAGTGCCCGGATGACCATGTGCATCACCGCGTCCTGGGTGACCCACAACCCGGCCTCCGTGGACTTGAACTCCTCGCAGGGAAATTCCGAGACGCTCACCCAGTTGCGGCCATCGTTGGAGCGGATCAACCAGAACCGCCGCTCGAGATTCTGGACCGCGCCGTAGTACACCCCTCCAAATCCCTCAACCTGCCACACCCAGCGATCGGGTTCATACACGGGCTGGGGGGCCGACCAGACAAGGCCGTCTGTGGTAAACGCGCCATAGGACTGGATGGCCCGATTGCTGTTATGGTTCGGTCCCTCGTAGAGAAGCGCGCCCGCCTCTCTGGCGGACGACGAGGCGAGAAAGACACCCAGCTCATCGCCCATATCCAACAGAGCCGGATCCCGGTCGTCGTGCTGATCGCCCGCGCTGAGTCGGGCACACACCTGCCATGACTTCAGATCGTCCGACCGAATGACGAGCACATCCCCGTAGTCGCCCGGGCGCACGTGGTTCCCTGCATTTCGGAAGGCGACGTAGTAGTGTCCCTTCCAATACTCGATATCGGTAAAGGCATTGTGCCTGCCATCCGAGTAGATCCTAATGGATGCTCTTGAGGTGCGCCATCCGGCATCCTCCCGGTGGGTGGGTGGGCGGGCTGGGATTGAACTTCTTTCGTTTTTCTTCTGGGGAATCCGTGGGAATAGTCCGCAAGCTTCTGCCCATCCGTCATTTTTCTCTTGACAAATCGTTTGTTTCGTAATAACTTCCTCCAAGTGTTCGTGTTACTCTCTCTGTTGCTCGGAGGAACGAGGGAGTTATATGGGGTCGCACCCACGCCCGTGTGGCAAGCACGCTCTCCAACAAGGCAGCCAAGACCCCGGTTCAACCCACACCCGGATCTGGACTGCAAACTCAGGGAGAGCGCACAAACAAGACCGCTGTCAGGAAGATCAGCGTGTGATGCCGACATGCTGACACAGATAACCCCAAAGGAGGCCACCCATGAATCCCGAGATCACTTCGCTTATCGGCGCATTGCTGGTTTTTGTCGGGGCCTGCACGATGCTGCTCATGCTGGAGCTGCGAGGCAATCCCAGAGAAGGGACGACCCACCAGCGCCTGACCAGGGCGCACAGAATCCTCGGCTATTTGTTTGTCGCGCTGTTTTTCCTCATGCTCTTTCTGATGCTCCGAAAAGCCGGCTCCTATCAGGAGGAGTTTTCTCCCCGAGCCATCCTGCATATTGTGTTCGCGAGTATCCTGATTCCGCTCCTGATCATAAAAATCCTCATCGTCAGACGCTTCCGTCGGCTGGGCACCCATCTGTTCGCGCTCGGCATCGTGATTTTTGTGACAGCCTTTGCGCTCAACAGCATTACCGCCGGGTACTATTTCCTGCACCGGTCGGATATCCAGTATGTGGCCCTTTCGGAGGGCGACACGTTGGTGCTGGATGAGGAGATGGGACGGCTCTTGGTGTCGCAGAAGTGCGGAAAATGTCACACCCTGGAACGCGTGTTCCGGTCCTTCAAAAGCGAAGAGAGATGGACACAGAGCGTTAACCGCATGGCCGTCATAGATGCCCCCAACATTCGCGATTTTGATGCCAAACAGATGATCCACTATCTCGTCAAACAACAGGAAATCCGGAAAGCACTCCAGGCCACCACTCCCGACATCGCTGCGGAGACAGGCAGAACGCTGGTCGGGCAGAAATGCACAACCTGTCACACCCTCGACCGGGTGTATGAAGCCTCAAAAACGCAGCAGGAATGGGCCGCGACCCTTGGGAGGATGGTGGGCTATATGGGAAGCCCGGAATCTTTGACTCCCGAGGAAAAGGACGCGATCAGCGAATTCCTGGCCAATGAGGAGGACGAGTAGCCTTCTTTTGCACCGCGCGTTCCCGGTCATGTTTCTCACGGAATTGCCCGCGTCACGGGCACGCAACATCCGCCTCAGACCTCTCGTGGCCGCCCGACGCCTGTGATCCCGAGCCCGTGTCGTTCCCACTGTCAAGCTTCCGAGACGAGGACCCCTCATGCCGGACAAGAAGAGTGGACTTGTAGCATGTGCCGTTGTCATTCTTGTCGTACCAGTGGCCGTTGTTTTGACGAAAGCCCCTGCCGATGTGGTCTGGCTCAAAGTCCTTCAACAGATCTTTGGACTATGGAGCTTTCTGCTTCTTGTGGGACAGTTCATCCTGAGTTCGCGGCTTCACACGCTGGAGGTTGGAATCGGCCTGGATCGGCTGCTGCATGCCCATCGCTACACCGGCATGGCTGCCCTGGTATGCCTGTCAAGCCATGCGGTCTTCTTTCTCCTGCATGCCCTGCTGGTTGAACCCGACCACCCACTTGACGTAGCCCGTGATTGGCCCGTCTTTGTTGGCATGGGGATGTTCCTGATCGTCCTGGTGATCAGCATCACAGGCCTGTACTGGAAAAGATTCCGCGTGCGCTACGAAACATGGAAGAACATCCACTATGCCGCGTATGCCCTCCCGCCGATCGTCTTGATCCATATCTTCCTGCTCGGAACCCATGCAAAAAGCAGCCCCACAATAAGAGTCCTTCTTATTGCCTTGGGTCTTGGATATGTGGGCATTGTCCTCTCGCGCCTGAGAACCTATTTCCGGAAGCGCCGCCGTCCTTTTCGCGTTGACCAGGTAATAGCCCAGACCTATGATACCGTGAGCCTGAGACTTTCCGGCGGCTATCCTGTTGCGTATCAACCCGGCCAGTTTGCCTTTCTGACCCTGATCCGCCATGGCAGAAAAGCCGCCCCTCACCCGTTTACCCTCTCCTCCAGCCCGGATCAGGATTTCCTGGAGTTCTCGATCAAGGCCTCCGGGGATTTCACCCGAACGATCGCAGCCACCCGTGAGGACGACCACGCCTATATCGAGGGGCCCTATGGGAATTTCTCATGCCTGACGGATCAGCGCTTGACCACTATCAAAGAGCTCGTGGTTCGACCGGGCGGCATTGCCGACTATCAACCTGCCGCTCTTCAGGAGCTGGTGTTTCTCGCAGGCGGCATTGGCATTACGCCGTTTATCAGTATGCTGCGCTATCTGCACGGGCAGAAGAGCACCGTCCCTCTCCTGCTTTTCTGGGCCAATAAGACCGTGCAGGATGTGGCCTTTCGCGACGAGTTGCGGGCACTTTGCCAGCAGCATCCCAATTGGCGAGTGGTGCACGCATTTTCGGGAGAGAAGGACGGCAGTGTGCCGGGATTTGGCCAGGTCGAGTACGGGTACGTAACCGGAGAACTCCTCCACGCTTATGTTCCGGATGTGAGCGGAAGAGGATATTTCCTCTGTGGGCCGCCCATCTTCAGAGAACTGCTGGTGCAGAACCTGCGTTCGGTGGGGGTCGCAGACCCGAACATTCATTTTGAGATGTTCTCCTGGTAAGGGCTCCCGGCGGCGTGAGCAAACAGCACGGATCCATCTCACGCACCGGTCGCGTCTCCCCTCCTCGAAAGATCTTCCCTCCGGGCCTCGTGAGAAAAGCTGGAGGGGGGTACCCCAAATATGCATCTCCTGCTCCAGGAAGGCAAGCAAAAACTTGCCCCGATCCGGACCCTGGCTGCTCCGGCCAAGTGAGACAAGAGATTATTGAGGCGGCGGCGACCCAGAAAGGCCCGAACAGGAAGATGGCCCGGTATGGCGCTCCGTCCGGGACACGACTTTCTTGCTCCAAGTGGGGTGGGCCAAAATGCTCTCCCGCCGGAAATTTGGCACCAATCGTAACCAGGGAAGGAGGTGCTTTTCGATGGTTATTCGGGTGATCACCTATCATGCCCTGCCCGACAGAGATGTCGCGGGTTGGATGCGAAACGTCGCACCCAAACTTCGGGACGTACCGGGCATGCGCGCCGTGGAATTTGCCCAATCGCACGGCGATCCGTTCCAATACGGGGCGGTGATGCACTTTGGAGCCCAGGAGGATCTGGACACCTACAGGGCTACGGGACCTTACCAAAACATCGTAGAGAGTATGCGTGCAGCATGGCTGGACGAGTCGAAGCCTGTTCACGACCAGATTCTCGAAGTCCTCGACATCTGATAGCCGTGTGGGGGATGTCGAGTGCCTGCCTGAGGCCAGCGGCCGAGGAAGGGAGTGTGGAACGGCGCGTGACTCCCTTCCTCACCTATGGAATGATGGGATACGGACGGCTGTGGGAACACACAAGCGAATGGAGTCTGGCTAAGACCTGGCTTGTGACTTTGCGCCTGGCGCACATTGCCCTAGTCGCCCGGGCGCACGTGGTTTCCGGCATTTCTGAAGGTGACGTAGTGATGAACCTTCAAATACTCGATGCCGGTGTACGCATTGTGCCTG
>JAZDJA010000313.1:0-4201 GCA_043804415.1 Candidatus Latescibacterota bacterium
AAGGCGCATCTGAATGCGGATCATCTAATTAAACATTCTCTGGCCTCCGAGGCGATCATGCGCGCTCTGGCAAGGCGTCTGGGACATGACGAGGACCTATGGGGGATCGCCGGACTGCTGCACGATCTGGATTTTGAGGAGACGAAGGAGAATCCGGCCATCCACGGATTGAAGACCGCCCAGATCCTGAAGGAAAACGGCCTGTCGGACGATCTGATTGAGGCGGTGAAAAGGCACAATGCCGAGGGGTTGGGACTTGTGCGGGGGAGTGACTTCGATCATGCCCTTGCTGCTGCGGAAACGGTGACCGGGCTGATCGTGGCCACGGCGTTGGTCTATCCCGACAAGAAGCTTGCGAGCGTGCGAGTGGGTTCCCTCACCAAGCGCATGAAGAAGAAGGATTTTGCCCGGGCGGTGGACCGGTCGGTCATCGTCGAATGCGAGGAGCTTGGGCTCGGGGTGGATGAATTCCTCGGGATCGGTTTGGAGGCGATGCAGGGCATTCACGAGGAATTGGGGCTGTGAAGGTTTCCTGGATCAACATCAAGGACCTGGAGCAGAAACTCCTTCCGACAGCCTCCCGAGGATGAAACAGAAAGGAATCCAACTTTGATTTTCAAAACACTACCGGTCGGGGATCTGCAGGCCAACTGCTACCTCGTGGGCTCTGAGGAGACCCGGGAGGCTGTGGTGATTGATCCCGGCGGATCGGAGGAGGCCGTGCTTACCATGATCCGGGAGGCCGGGGTGACCGTGACGGCCCTCATCAACACGCATGCGCACTGCGACCATATCGGAGCCAACGCCCGCGTACACAAAGTGACGGGCGCGCCCATACTCATCCACGAATCGGAGGCGGCGTATTTGACGGATGCCGCACTGAACGGTTCGGCGTTTTTCCATGACACGCCGATCCTTTCTCCGCCCGCGGATCGACTCCTTCACGATGGAGACGGCATCCGGATCGGCAGCGAGACGATGACCGTGCTCCACACCCCGGGTCACTCTCCGGGAGGGATCTCGCTCGTGCTGGGGGATTTCGTGTTTACCGGAGATACGCTTTTTCGGGCCTCCATCGGGCGCACCGATCTTCCGGGCGCCTCCTACGACACGTTGATGCGCTCCATCCGGGAGCGGCTGATGACCTTGGACGACGACGTGCAGGTGTTTCCGGGGCATGGCGAGGCTTCCACCATTGGCTGGGAGCGGCTGCATAACCCGTGGATCATTTGATTGTCGATTGGGGATTACGGGATGCGGATTGGAACCTAACCGCAAAGGGCGCAAAGAAGGTCAAGACCTGGTTCTTTCCCCGCCCTTTGCGACTCTGCGGCACGAATTCCAGATCCCCAATCCAAAATCCGAAATCGAAGGGGGGTTTCAATCCGAGATCCGAAATCCGAAATCGTAGACTCCGAGGAGCAGCTGTCCCCGGTGGCCCGGAGAGGGGTCACGGGTTTTCTCAACTATATCTCGGTGGAGCGTGGCCTATCCGTTCATACGGTGGCGGCGTATCGCCAGGATGTGCTCCGCTATCTGTTCTTTTTGCGGGAACGGGGGATCGGCGATCCCGGGGAGGCGCATCAGGCCGAGGTGACCGCGTTGATCCGGCTCTTGCACGAACTGGGCTTGCAGGCGTCCAGCGTGGCGCGGAACCTGTCAGCGATCAAGATGTTCCATCGTTTCCTGGTGGGGGAGCAGTGGGGCGAGCACGATCCGACGGCGTATCTGACGCCTCCGAAGTCTCCGGGACGGTTGCCCGCGGTGCTCAATGTGTTCGAGATCGAGCAGATTCTGGCGCAGCCTGACATTACGAAGCCGCTTGGGATCCGGGATCAGGCCATGCTGGAATTTCTGTATGCCACGGGCGTGCGGGTGTCCGAGTTGATTGAGATTACGCAGGCCAATTTGCTCTTCGATGCAGGCTTGGTGCGGGTGTTCGGGAAGGGTTCCAAGGAGCGGATCGTGCCCGTCGGGAGTAAGGCAGTAGAAGCGGTGGCGCATTATCAGGGGGAGGTGCGGCCCCAGCTTGCCAAGCGGGATTCCAGGGATGCGCTGTTTCTGAACTGGCGGGGAAGCCCCATGTCGCGGATGGGGGTTTGGAAGATGCTGCGGGGATACGCCCAGAAGGCGGGACTGGAGCGGCACGTCAGTCCTCATACCTTTCGTCATTCGTTTGCCACGCACCTGTTGGAAGGGGGCGCCGATCTGAGGGCGGTGCAGGAGATGCTGGGGCATGCGGATATCGCCACCACGCAGATCTACACGCACGTGGATCGCGAGTATCTGAGGGATGTGGTGCGGACGTTTCATCCGAGAGGGTGAAGGGAAGAGCTTCGTGAGTAGTGAATGGTGAATGGCGAGTAGTGTATGGTGAGTAAGCGGTAGTGATTCCGAATGGTTACCTTCATGTCAATGAGGAACGGATTCCATACAGGAGGAGTTCAAGCATGATTCGGTTGAGCGCAAATGTGGATAAGGTGGCAACGCTGCGGCAGTCCAGAGGAGATCCCGAACCGGATCCGGTGGTGGCAGCTGTGCTGTGTGAGCAGGCCGGCGCCGAGGGGATCACGTTTCATCTGCGGGGAGACCGGCGGCACATTCAGGATCGGGACGTGGATCTGTTGGCGCAGATGGTGAAGACGGAGATGAATTTTGAGATGGCGGCCACAGAGGAGATGATCGCCCGAGCCCTTGTGGTGCGACCTGCGCAATGTACGCTTGTCCCGGAGCGGGATGGGGAAGTGACCACGGAGGACGGCGTGGATGTGCTGGCCAATCAGGATGCGCTGTCGGAGGTCATCCCACGACTGAAGGAAGCGGGGATGCGGGTGAGCATATTCAGCCGATTGGATGCGGACCAGATCCGGGCGGCCAAAGAGGTGGGCGCGGATCGGGTGGAGCTGTTCACCGGACCCTATGCGAAGGCGCGCCTCGGTTCCCAACAGGATGAGGAGTTCTCGCGGCTATCCCGTGCGGCCCAATGGGCGGAAAGATGGGACCTGGGCCTCAATGCCGGACATGGGCTGGATGTGCGGAATCTGGGGCGGGTGGCGACGATCCCCAATCTGCTGGAGGTCAGCATCGGTCAGAGCCTGTGGGCGCGCGCGGTATTTGTCGGATTGGAGCGGGCTGTAGGGGAACTGCTGGCGGTCCTGAAAGATCGGTAACTGCAATGAACAATGAAGAATGAGTAATGAACAATGCCCCACCCGGCCACGCCGATAGAAGAAGCCGTTTCGATCCAAAGACAATAGAGGAATGAGCAATAGCAATAAGGGATGGGTAATCGTTTTCCATTTTTATCAGGAAAACGGGATGATCGGATTCAAAAGAGAACAAGCCATCAGGAAGTGTTTCCGATGGCTTGTTTTTTTTGCGCTTTATTTTGTTTCCACAGAGGAGCGCGGGGACGAGTCCCGCTTGTCAGGCGCGGCTCAGCAGCAGAACAGGGTACTCATAGTACGAGTTACGAGTTACGAGTTACGAATTACGAGTTGTCTTCCAGCTTCTTGATGATTGAGGTGAATATGGCTATCAATTCGTTGCATTCCTCGTAGTCGGGTTGGACGCGTTCCCAGGACAGCAACTCGGATTTGACGATTACTTTCAACCAGGCGAAGGATTCGTTCAGCTCTTTGCGACAAATCCGCAGGCTATGTCTGAAGTCTGCTCGACTGACCGCGTATTTCGCTTCCGCATAGTTTGCATAGGGACTCCCTCCTGATCGGACAATCTGCTTGCCGATTTCAAAACCAGCAGAATTCCGCGGCAACTCCTTGCTTATCCCGATCATAGCTACTGCGAAATTCAACAGGCGTTCCTCCAAGTCCCGCTTGAACTCCTCCCGAGTCATACCATCCTCCCCCTAATTCGTAATTCGTAACTCGTAACTCGTAATTCACCTCACCACCACCATTTTGCGCACCGCGACAAACTCCCCCGCTTCCATCCGCACGAAGTAAAGGCCGCTGGCCACCTCTTCTGCCTCCCACATCACCGACCGATAGCCTGCCTTCACGAAGCGGTCTACCAATACCTGCACCTTGCGTCCACGCATATCGTACACCGCCAGCTCCACGTGCGAGGCTTCGGGAAGCTGATAGCGGATCTCAGTGGTGGGATTGAAGGGATTAGGGGCATTCTGGCGCAGGGAAAACGTTTCGGGCAGCGTCTTCGCATCCTCTTCCTCCGCAACATC
>JAZDJA010000314.1:0-2076 GCA_043804415.1 Candidatus Latescibacterota bacterium
GGCTCCTACCTCGGGTAGTAGCGAGAAAGCGCTCTTCGGGCCAAGGATGTAGAATACGAGCGGGAGGAAGCCATTGGTCAAACAGGCGCTTCATACAATCCCAAGTGATCCGCGATTTCTGGCTGCGTCGGCGCAGGGTCCTGTACCACATCCTTTCCACCTGCGTTCGAAATTCGCCCAACCGCTCCCAATTGCCCGGGACGGCATGGTAGCCAAAATAGCCCCGCACCACCGACTGAAGCCACTTGCCTTGTTCTGCAACAGGATGATGCATACAGGCTCGTAGTTCCCCTTTGATCTCCCGGAGCTTGGAACCAAACCGTTTCCTCATGGTCTTCCGGATAACCGTGAACTTCCCGTTCCTGTTAACCCCGCAATAGTGGGTAAATCTCAGGAAGTCAAAGGTCTCGGGCTTCCTCCTCCCATCCAGCCTCCCGCTGTCTCGGCCTGCAAATCGGCCAAAACGAATGAGCCGGGTTTTCTCAGGGTGAAGCATGAGAGAGAACCTCCGAAATCTTTCGTGAAGCTCTGAAAGGAAACGTTTGGCATCCGACTGGTACTGGAACCCCACAACGAAATCATCGGCCCAGCGCACTATGACGACATCACCCCGGGCATGCCGTTTTCTCCACTGATGTGCCCACAGATCCAGCACGTAGTGAAGATAGACATTCGAAAGCAAGGGTGAAATGGATGCCCCTTGTGGGCAGCCCTCCTCACTTCCTCTCCACTGGCCGTCCTCGATAACTCCAGCCTTCAGCCATTTCGAAACTAGCCCAAGAATCCGCTTGTCCGCAATCCGATGCTCGATAAACTTTCTCACCCATTCGTGGTCGATTGAATCAAAGTAAGAACGAATGTCTGCATCGAGCACAAAGTTCACCTTCTTGAACTGGATGGCCCCCGCCAGAGCATCCAAAGCCTCATGAGCCCTTCGCCCCAGACGGAATCCACGGGAGAAGCCAAGAAAATCCGCCTCATAAATCGCATTGAGCACTTCGGCTACGGCCCTTTGGACAACCTTATCCTCCAACGCCGCTATCCCTAAGGGCCTCATGCGTCCATCCCCTTTGGGAATGTAGGTTCGACGTGTTGGCTTTGCCCGGTACGCTCCCCGATGCAGCCTTGAGCGAAGATCCTCAAGGTTGCTCTCCAGTTTTTGCTCGTATTGCCGCCATGTCATACCATCGACCCCGGCACTGGCGTCCTTCTTGATACCAAAGAAGGCCTCCCGCAGCCTCTCGGTCGTGACATGGTGCAGGAGTGCTGTGAACTTCACATCCTTGTTCCGTTTGGCTACTTCTCGCACGCGTTCCAGCGCACTTGGCACATTCCTATTCCGGCTCTGCGTCCGGGGAGTGTTTTGCTGGACCACGTTCCCCTTAGTCAGCCCCCTTCCCTCCACCGCTTCCTCAGCTTCCGCTTTGTTCGGCAGCTTCGCAGGTACTATGGGGCTGACCGACTTCCCGTGTTCGTGCATCACTGGCGTATTGTTCTCCCCAGTGCGTCCCCGAGTAACATACTCCCGGGGAAAACACGGGATCTCCCGGTTCTCGCGCATGGAGTTTCCGCACATGCCAGGGGTCTCCGACTGCGCAGGGTCGATGATGCACTCGCCATAGTGTACATCACCATGTGGCCTTCCACACACGGCAACCGTGTCGGCACCCTGATTGCGCCTGATTTCGCAGCTCAATACCCTGCCTGTGCGTACCCCTGTCAACGCTTCACCCGTCCCCTTACGAGAGCAGGCACATGACTCGGGGCCACTGTGGCTGGCTAGGCCTTCAGCGTACAGCTCTTTCATCTGCTACTCCACGCCGGTTTATCCCGGCGCTATCTGCCATGCCCGGCACACACGTCCTGATCAGCGGCGGCCTCTTAATAGGCCGTCCGATGGATTGGGTGTTGGCCTTTCTCCTCCTCAGACTCCAAAAAGCGGTGGAGCTTTCGGCATGTTGAATCGAAGGAGGTCAGCGCAGCTTCCGAGTCAATATGGCGGCAGTAAGGTCCTCCGTCAGAACCTATGGCCTCCTTGAGTTTCTCAATCGGTGGAATATGGTATTCCCCGCGATT
>JAZDJA010000315.1:0-3095 GCA_043804415.1 Candidatus Latescibacterota bacterium
ACACGGTCTGCGAGCTGTTGGATTGGAAGCGCCCCGGAGGCGGACTCAAGGCCCGGGAGTGCAGGGATTTTCTGGGGCGACTCGAAATCCAGGGGATTTTGAAGCTTCCGGAAAAAAAGTCGCTCGGAGCGATTCAACCCAGGCGATGCATTGCGACGGTAACAGACGGGCAACCCTACAGCGCGCTTACGGGCAGCGTGGAGATGTTTGCTCCGGTGGATGTGGAACTGGTAAAAAATCGAAAGCAGCGGACGTTGTTTCGAGATCTTGTCAGCCGATACCACTACCTGGGATACGCGATGCCCTATGGGGCGCGGCTGCAGTATCTGGCCTACGTCAGCCGGCCCAGACGCGAGGTAGTCGGATGCCTTCAGTTTTCGAGTCCTGCCTGGCGGATGAAAGTCCGGGATCAATGGATCGGCTGGGACGATGCGACACGAAAGCTGCGGTTGCAGCATGTGGTCAACAACAGCCGTTTTTTGGTGGTGGCCGGAATCCGCAACCTGGCCAGCATGCTTTTGTCTTGCTGCCTGAAGCGGCTGCGATGGGACTGGCCGAAACACTATGGGACAGAGCCTTTTTTGGTGGAGACGTTTGTAGATCGCAAGCGGTTCCATGGGGGCTGTTATCGTGCGGCCAATTTTCTGGTTTTGGGGCAAACCACCGGCCGGGGGCGCATGGACCGTGCCAACCAGCGCCATGGGGCGGCGGTCAAAACCGTGATGGTCTATCCGCTGGTCAAAAATGCTACAGCCCGGCTCACAGAAGGGAGGTAAGGGGCGATGAATGCACTGGCCGAGCTTTCGTCCCTGGAACAGGCTTATGAACAGTCGCGGGAAGAATTCGAGCACATTGTCGGGTTCCTGGACAGCACGGAGGCATCCTCGATGACCCACAGCGAGCTTGAGCGCGAGATTGAAAAAAGGGGCCGGGAATTGATGCGCAAGCTTCTGCAGGAGCATATCGATGCGCGCGGTCCCGGTAAATGCGAACAAGGCGTGGTGGGTGCCGATGGTATCGAGCGAAGCCGGGTGCGGCTTCAGAAGCGAGAAATCGAATCGATCTTTGGCACCATCGAGGAACAACGCGCGGGATACGGCTATCCGGGAGTCGAGAGCCTTCAGCCCCTTGATGCCGAGCTCAACCTTGCCAATGAGCGGTATTCTCTCGAATTGCGCCGTCGGGTAGCCATTGAGGCCGCAAGAGGCTCCTTTGACGAAACACTTGAAATGATCCGTAACACTACCGGCGGCCATGTTGGAAAGCGCCAGCTCGAAGAGTTGACGACTCGTGCGGCCGCGGACTTTGATGCTTTCTATAAACAGCGTCACGCAGAAGCTGTCATGGGCGCAGACTGCGGACCGATCCTGGTAATCAGCGCAGATGGAAAGGGGGTGGTGATGCGCCCGGAGGATCTTCGGGAGCCGACCCGAAAGGCCGCTGAGGCACGCACGCGCAAGATGGGCGCCCGGTTGTCCAAAGGCGAGAAGAAAAACGCCAAGCGCATGGCCACCGTGGCGGCCGTCTACACCATTTTGCCCTTTGTGCGACAGCCTGAAGATTTGATTGCCGGAAGCCACTTTCAACGGGACGGGCCTTGCCGCCCCCGTCCGGAGAAAAAGCGTGTCTGGGCGAGTCTTGAGAAAGATCCGGAAGCTGTCATCAAAGAGGCGTTCGAGGAGGCGCTCTACAGGGATCCGCACAGCGAAAAGACCTGGGTTGCACTGGTCGATGGCAACAAAAGTCAAATCCGTATCCTCCGGCGCATAGCCAAAAAAAAGGGTCTTGAGTTGACGATCATCGTCGATCTGATCCACGTCATCGAGTACCTGTGGAATGCCGGAAGGGCGTTTCACCCTGAATCGGGTCCTCAATTGGAATCCTGGGTTGAGTATCGTCTGCTTGAAGTGCTGCGGGGAAAGGCCGGTTTGATGGCAGGAGGCATGCGCCGCAGCGCGACACTCCAAGGACTTTCTGCCGAAGTTCGTAAACCCGTTGATAGGTGCGCTGACTACCTGCTCAACCACTCCCCCTACCTCCACTATGATCGTTACCTCGCCCAAGGCTTACCTGTGGCCACAGGTGTCATCGAGGGTGCATGTCGACACCTGGTCAAAGACCGCATGGCTGTGACCGGAGCCCGTTGGAGCCTGACCGGCGCTGAGGCCGTGTTGCGACTGCGTGCTTTGCGCTCCAGCCAAGACTTTGAAGAGTACTGGACGTTTCATGAGGCTTGCGAATACGAGAGAAACCATAAAAACCTCTACGCTGGTGGAAAAGTTCCGATTACCACTTCCGCGCGTCCGAATCAAAAACGTGATCATCTGAAAGTAATCAAATAAGTCAATCTATCGAATAGGAGGTAGAAAATACTGCTTAAAAATGTTCACAATGGTCGTCGCAAAAGAGCCACACCCAAATCATTTTGGAGGTGGATGAAACCGTGATGGATTCTGTATTTGATGCATTTGTGAAGAAAAGTCCGATAACAGTGATGGCGCGAGGCATGATGGAACGAGTGTTGAACCCTGAGCAATTGAACGCGTGGTGTGACAATACCGCTGAAGTTCAATACACCCGCCAACTGCTTTTTTTTCTGTCTTTGACATCATGTGTCAGGTTGTCTGCGGCCATCATTGCTCTGTTCATAGTGCTTTTCAGGCTACCAAAGAGGACATTGGCGTATCGATCACCTCATTGTACAATAAGCTCAATGGCATTGAGGCCCGTACCTCTGGGGAACTGGTGCGGTATGCTGCAGGACAAATACAACCATTAATTGAGCAGCTCGGAGGCGGCCAAAAGCCTCTGATCCCCGGGTTTCGCGTCAAGCTCCTTGACGGCAACTGCATTGCAGCCACTGAACATCGCATAAAAGAACTCCGCTCGCTTGCAGCCGGCGCCTTGCCTGGAAAGACGCTTGTGGTTTATGATCCATCCCTGCGGATACCCCTTGATGTTGTTCCATGTGAAGATGGTCATGCTCAAGAGCGCTCCTTACTTCAGGAGGTATTGCCAGGCGTAGAAAAGGACGATGTATGGATCGCCGATCGCCATTTTTGTGTGAGCAGTTTTCTATTTGAAATTGATGCCAG
>JAZDJA010000316.1:0-3043 GCA_043804415.1 Candidatus Latescibacterota bacterium
TGCACTTACCCACCTAATTCACCCCACCGCAGCGGATCCTGGCGCGGATTTTCGCGCTCCTGCCCTTCCGGAAGAGCAATCTTTTGCCAGCCGTCATCTGCGCTTTATTGCGTGCGAGGTTGCTATTTTGCCTTGCACGAACTGATATCACCGGGGAGGCCGATGTGATGGGGCTTTTCTGTGAGTGTTGCCAATTGTGGCAGGTAGTTTTGTATCGCCGAGTAGAGGGAGGCCAGCATGGACCCTGGCGCCAGGATCCAGAAAAAGCACTTTGGGGTTTCCCTAATCCCCGGAGACGAGAACCTTGTTCCGGCCAAATTTTTGGGAACGGAAGGCTCTAGCAAAACGGGGTGGGGATGAAGAAAAAGCGGATTTGGAACGTGCTAATGTGCTGAATTTCACCGATCTGACCCCCTCGATTTCACCTAATTTGACCCCCGCTTGTTAGCGGACCGAAGGGACGCTGGCGTTGTATTTCACGGGGGGTCAGTTTTGCAAGGTTTTTCCTCTCTTGGCGTAGGGTTTCCCTTTGAGTTCTATCCTGATGGCCTTCTCTACGATTCTTCTGGTGATGGCTTCACAGGTGACAGGATCATCGATGACCTCGCCCCAGTTGGCCTCCGGTAGTTGGGTAGTGACGATGGTGGATTTGGTTTCGATGCGTTCGTCCAGGATGTCGTAGAGGTCTTGATACTGCTGCGGCAGGAGAGGTTTAAGACCGAAATCGTCGAGGACGACCAGGTCTACTACGGAGACCCGTTTGAGGAAGTTGAGATAGGTGCCAGAGGCACGCACCAAGGAAAGTTTTTCGATGAGCGTGTTCATGCGAAAAAACAGGGTTGAGTGGCGGTTCCGGCACGCCGCCATGGCGATCGCGGTGGCCAGATACGATTTTCCCACCCCAGTTGGCCCGACGATTAACAGATTGTGTCCCTCTTCTACGAATCGAGATGTGGAGAGGTCCGCGACCTGTTTCTTGTCGAGGCTACGAGGGGCGGCGAAGTCGAGGCCTTCCGGGGTTGCTGTAGATCGAAACGTGGCGTTATGGACGAGCCTTTTGACCTTGGCATTACGCCGGTGTTCGATTTCATCGAAGAGGCACAAGCCCAGGAATTGCTCATAGCCAAGTTTCTCGTCTTGGGAGGCTTTGAGCCGTTGCGACAGGTTATCTTTTATTCCGTAGAGTTTCAGCTCCAGGAGATAGTTTTCGTTAGTGTTGAGTGTAGTCATGGGACTCCTTTGTTTGGTTAAGGGACCAGGTCATCTGGCCCCGAAGATAAGGATTTGCTCCGCGACGGACCGGGGTCTGTACGGGCGGCGCCGGAGCCTTTGCGACGTCTTGCAGGTCGCTGAGCCTGGGGAAAGCGATGCCAAGGCGGTTCATTGCCCCCGCGGCCCGCTCGAGGTTTTCTGCGCCGAGCCTCGATTTCAGTCTCACGATTCCCAGCGATCGCCGGAGAAAGAGCAGCGGATGACGGCTTTTGGTGATGAGCCGTTCCACGACAGCAAGGGTTTCAGGTCCTATCTTCTTTGCGTCCTCAAGCACATTCTGCGGTGTATATTCCAGCATGGCCTGATGCGCTGGCGGCAGATGGGTGTTTTCAGTTTGGTATCTACCTCGTGTGTTACCAGTATATCGTCGGTGTATTGCCACTTTCTCTAAGCGATGGAATACCTCTACGAATGAGGGTGAGACCCTGACCTCAAGCTCCCGGCCTCTGAGCGTGTAGGGAGCCGAGTAAAAATTCCACTTCACCTGCAGATGGCAATCGGCGTGAAGTTTTGAGCGTTGCCACTCGGCAACCTCATAGGCCTCCACGGGCAATGCCTTTAACGCGCTTTTTTCGCCATTTTCGAAGCGTTCCCGGCGTGAAGAACCATACTTTTTCTGGCGGCGGCTATTAAATTCATCGCACATTTCGACGATAAATCGATTTACCTCTGCCTTGGAGAAAAAGGTTTGTCGTTTAAAACGAGACCGTATCCAGCGCCAAAAGACCCCCAAGGCATTTTCGATAACGGCTTTGTGGGTGGGCTCGCCGGGCTCCGTGGGAATCGGAGCAAAACCAAAATGCTTGGAGAACTTCCAGTATTCCGGATTTACGTCGGGATCATAGAAGTCCGCTCTCCTAACCGATACAGAGGCATTGTCTATTCCTGCGGTCTCGGTCACTCCGCCGAAATATTTAAAGGCACCTTGACTCGCCATCAGCCAATCGCTCTGTGTCTGCGTCTCGGTCGCCTCACAGTAAAAAAGCTGGCTGAAACAAAGCACGGCCCCGTAAAGCTCAAGTTGGATCCATTCGCCGGTTGTCCTGTCTATGAAACCAAAGGCCGGCTCTCGCCCCTTGTAGTCAGCTTCAGTCCGAAGTCCGGGCCGGTAGTTCTTGTGCATGATGAGGTCCACTCTGGGATATCGTCGACGATACTCCCGCCAGAAGGTGACATACGGCACAGCCTTCAACACATGCCCCTCATGCAGCTGGCCCTGATAGCTCTCCCAGTAATCCGCTAACGCCTGCCCCAGTGAAACCGCCTCCTCCACCTGCTTCCATTCCACCTGGGCCGCCCAAGGCGCCACATACAACGACAGCGGCAGCTCCGGCTTCAATCCCTCCGACAAATACCGGCGTACTGTATTGCGCGATACTTTCAAAATCCGCGAGATGGTCTTCTTCCCGTGCCCCAACTCTCGCAGCCGTTCGATCTCTTTCTTCATCCGTAGGCCCTTTCGTCTTGCCATCGGTACCCCCTTTCTAAGCAAAGGATACCAATTGGCGCATTGCCCCACGGCCGCACCGTCAGGGGGTCAGTTCCCCGTGAAATTAGGGGGGTCAAACCCGGTGAAATAAGGGGGGTCAGTTATCGTGAAATGAGGGGGGTCAATTCAGGTGAAATTCGCTAGCTGAAGCTCCGAATGTGGCCATTGCGATGAATACAAGTGCCAGCATAGTATCGTATATCTTGGTTAACATGCTTTTCTCCTGCCTTCACAAAGTTTGTCTCCACCTTTTCCAGACGCTCTTTATCGTCCAATATCCCC
>JAZDJA010000317.1:0-29598 GCA_043804415.1 Candidatus Latescibacterota bacterium
GTGTGCCCTTTTGGTTTGTGGTTTTGGGACTTTTCCTCTACCCCCCTCCGGGGGTGGCACCCCCGACTTGATAGACGCTCAGCGTCTGTATGTAAGAATTCCAAGTGTCCTGAAGCCGCTGCATAATCCATGAAGACCACCCGCTCCGCTTCTTGGCGGGCTCAATCGCCAACTGGGTGCCGATTTCTACATGCCCACGCGTCGCCCAATTCATGCTTGATTCCTGGCGATTCCTCCAAGAACACCATCGCGTGGAGATGGGTGCGTACGTAAATGATCCCGCGCATTCGCCCTATTCGAGCGCGAGGGACTATGTGGGACAATCGGGGTTGTTTGGAGGTGAGTCTGGTTGGGTGACGCGGAGCGTGCCGAACCGGACCTTGAGCGGATCTGAGCTCATCGCAGTGGGGGAGCTACCGATGGAAAACTCCGATAAGAAGAAAATCTACCTCGACTTGTGCACGCTCTGCCGTCCTTTTGACGATCAGGATATGATGCGCATCCGTCTTGAGACCGATGCGTATTATCTGATCGTCCAGGCCATCCAGGATGAAACGTATGAGATGATGGTGTCCCCGGTCCACTTTGAAGAGGTGAACGCTATCGAGGAACTTCAGGAGAGGTATGAAATATTGTCATTTTTGCAGACCTATGGGGTAAGAGCTCCATGCAATCCATCAAAGGTGAGGGCAAGAACGGAGTATCTATATTCCATAAAATTCGGACTTGCAGACGCTGCCCATGTCGCCTTCGCTGAGGGCACTTCGGATTTTTTTGTATCCTGTGATGAACGATTATTGAAGAAGTGCGAAAGACACCATGCAGATGTGTCGGCCATGAATCCGGTAGAGTTTTCCATCAGGGAGGGTTTGAGATGAAGATGAACGTTTTTATGAGTGAAGAGAAGCTCATAGGTGAAGCTATTGATACACTCATGGATAAGCTCGGTGCTGTCGAGACGAGCCGATTTCTGTCTTTACCCAGGAAGAAGCGTTTGGAGTCCTTGAAGCGCCATCAACTATGGCAGTCTCGGCTGGAGAAAGATCGATTCTTGGCGAGCGTATTCGGCGAGTGAAGGTTGGAATAAACGGAACCACTGATCGCACTGATAGGTGCTGATCCCGCTGATCCCCTCCCCAGATCCGCCGCCGATGCGGGTGGGTGTGTTTGGGGGTGGATCAGTGTTATCAGTGGAATTATCAGTGGAATCAGTGATTCCTCTCGTTCCCACGCTCTGCGTGGGAACGCAGCCTCGGCGCTCCGCGCCACAAGAGATAGGCCGTGCGCTGGGTGGTCAGGTTGGGAAATGGCATCACCAATAAGACGGACTCCCCCCCCCTAGTGTGGCGCCAGGGAAGGGCGATTGAGAGTGCTTCTGTGAAATCAGTGGCATTATCAGTGTGATCAGTGGTTCAATTATTCAAATCAGGAAAGGAGTGGTCCATGAAGTTAGGTACCATCAGAGAAGCAGGCAAGGAGAAGATGGCGGTTGTGGTGGGAGATCGGATTTTGGATGTAGTCTCGGCCAAAGAGGCGCTGGGCGGAAGGTACGAGGCATTGGTCACGTGCTCTATGCGCTGTTTTATCGGCAGTGGGGCTGCGGGATTGGATCTCTTGCGTGCGTTGGTGGACGAGGCGGAGGGGAAGGCCGGTCTGTGGCGCGCTCTCTCCTCGGTCACATTGGGGCCTCCGGTGCCCAAGCCCAACAAATTCCTGGCATTGGCCGCCAACTATCGCGAGCACATTGCGGAGGGCGATTTTGCGAAGGTTCCGGATGAAGAAAAAGTGATCCTGCCCTACGTGTTTATGAAGCCGCCCTCGACCACGGTGGTTGCCACGGAGGATCCGATTGTCCTGCCGAAGGTGGCTGTGGCCATCGATTGGGAGCTGGAGCTCGGGGTGATCATCGGAAAGAAGGGGAAGTATATCCCGGAGGCGGAGGCGCTGGAATACGTGTTTGGATACACGGTGGTCAATGATGTATCCGAGCGGAAACTGTTCGCCTCCAAGGAGCGCACCGAGGAGCGCGCCATGGACGGATTCTTCGACTGGCTCAACGGCAAATGGCTGGATGGTTTTGCGCCCACGGGTCCGGTCGTGGTGACCCGGGATGAGATTCCCGATCCTCAGAACCTGCACGCCCGCTTGACCGTCAACGGGGAGGTGAAACAGGATTTCACCACCGATCACATGATCTTCGACATACCCGCCACCATTGCGTATATCTCCAGGCTGATGACGCTGGAACCGGGAGACATCATCGCTACAGGCACCTCTGCCGGCGTGGGCGATGCATCGGGAACCTACCTGAAGGCTGGGGATCTGATCGAGGGGGAGATCGAGCAGATTGGGGTCTTGAGAAATCGCGTGGAGGAGGAATAGAATGGGGGAATGGTGAGTGGTGAGTAATGAGTGGTGAGCAGTGAGTGGAACTCCGCGTCTTTCGTGGGCGGGGGCAGTCAGCTTCCGCCCATTTCTTTCAGTCTGCGTGGGAACACGATAGTGTGAACATGCTGCAACCCAGGGGCACAGCAGCGGATTGGGCCGATTGCGGCGCACAATTCGCATCCAAGAAACAAGGTTCGCGGATTGGCTGCGCCGGTCCTGCCTGAAAATGTGTTTTCAAGGAAGCTCAGCAACCCAGTGGGGATCATGGAAGAATGACACAAATTTCAGCATGGGGCCAAACGCAATCCGGTTTGTCCCAAGAGGCAGCTCGCGTCCCTGATCAATAGAGAAGATCGACCGTACCACTTTGTGCCAGCTGCCTTTGTCCAAGAGCCGTTATTCTGCATCACCTGTTTTGCGTTGCGGGAATTCACAGGAAGGGGTGCACTATGGAGCACAGGGAGTGGAAAGCGCGATGGATCTGGTGCGACGGCCCGCAGCGGCCTCGGAATTATTATCTGGCGCTGAGAAAGGAAATCAGTCTTTCGGGTCCGATTACGACGGCGAGTTGTCGCTGTGTGGCGGACAGCCGGTACAAACTGTATGCAAATGGACAATTCGTGGGCCGTGGCCCTGCGCGTTCGGATCCAAGGCGGCAGTCGGTTGACCCGTACGATCTGAAACCATTTGTCCATCCCGGGCGAAATGTGATCGCGGCCATCGTGCATCACTATGGCGTGCCGATTCTCGGCCATGTTCTGGGGCGAGGGGGATTTCTCTTCGAGGGGGAAATCGAAAACGAACATGGGAAGCTTTTGGAGGTGGCATCGGATCGGTACTGGAAAGTGAGTCCGCTCTGTGGCTGGGACGACCGGACGCCACGCATGGATTGTCAGCTCGGGTTTACCGAGGAGGTTGACGCGCGTAAGGAGCCCCATGGATGGCTGGAATCGGATTTTGACGATCGGGCGTGGGCGCACGCGACGGTGATCGGGAAGGTGGGGATGGAGCCATGGCCCGTGCTGGTGCCGAGGGACATCCCTCAGCTGAGGGAGGAGATGCGCGCTCCCGTATCGATCCTGGACAGGGGAAGAATCACCCCGGTGCCGGACGACGAAGCGTTTCATCTGGATTTCGGACACCGAATGACCCCGAATCGGGATGCGGTGGCCTACGCGGCAACGTATGTGTATTCGGCTAATCCAGCGGAGGTGGTGCTGAGGGCGGGCAGTGAGGACGGCATCAAAATCTGGCTGAACGGCAAGCAGGTGGTGGATCATCACATCCATCGGCGGTCTGCACCCGATCAGGAGCACGCGAAAGTGTTGCTGGAAGCGGGCTGGAACAGGATTTTGGTCAAAGTGGATCAATCGGTGGGGGAATGGGATTTTCATTTTCGTCTGGAGGGAGGCAAGGGCCTGGTCTATTCGGCGGAGAAGACGCTGGATGGGGCCGACTGCAGATGGCGCATAATGGGTCCTTTTGACAATGAGATGATCGGAGACGAGTGTGTGGGGTTTGATGCCCCCTATCCGCCGGAACGAGGGGTTGACTTTCGGGCAACCCACGAAGGAAAAGCCGGAGCCGTCCGCTGGATAGCATACGACAGCATTGCAGAACGCATGGACCGCGACGCCCTTCGCTCTTTGCAGCCGGCCTCACCACTCACCACTCACCACGCATCCATGGCTTTTCCTTTGCGCGCGGACGAGGGCGCAGAGGACGGAGACGCCTACCTGGTGGTGGATTTCGGCAAGGAGGTGGTCGGGTATCCGAGGATCGAGCTTTCGGCTTCCCCCGGGGCAATCGTGGACATGGGGTATAGCGAGCTTCTGGAGGATGCGCGGGTGCGTCCCCATCGCCATGGCGTGCACTATGCGGACCGCTACATTGCGCGCGAAGGCCGGCAGGTTTTTGAAACGTTCGGGATGCGGGGATTTCGGTATATGATGGTGACGTTTCGAAGAATGGAAGGGCCGGTATGGGTGCACGATCTGGGCGTCAATTTCTCGACGTATCCCGCGGCGCATCGGGGCGCTTTTGCCTGTTCGGATGAGCGGCTCAACGAAATATGGAACGTGGGTCGGGACACCGTGCAGGCGTGCATGCACGATGCATTCCTGGATTGTCTGTGGCGGGAGCAGGCGCCATGGTGGGGCGATGTGCGGGTCGCGGCCCTGGTCGCCTATCATGCATTTGGGGATACCAAGTTGATGGCGCGCGGACTCAGGCAGGTCGCCCAGTCCCAGCGGGCAGACGGGTTGACTCACCGGAAGGGGCCGGAGGGAGATCGCGAATCTCTGTTGCCCGGTTTCTCGCTTCTCTGGGTGATCTCGCTCTGGGAGTATGTGCTGTATACCGGGGATGAGGGGTTGGCGCACGAGCTATACCCGAATGTGCAGAGACTGCTGTCCGGGTTGGAGTGTCAGATTGGGGATCGCGGGCTTCTGGAGAAAGATCCCGGCTGGATCTTTCCGGACTGGACGGGGCTCCATGCGGGTGGCGAAATGGTGGCGCTCCACTTTTTCTACGTGGGTGCCCTGGAGGCCGCATCCAAGCTGTCCGTCCTGCTTGGGGAACAGGCGTCCGCGACCCACTACGAAGAACAGGCCAACGCGATCAGGTTGGCCGCCAACCTCCATCTTGGGTCCCAGGAGGAAGGGGCCTACGGCGACGGAAGCGGCCCGGCCTATCCGCACCTGGATGCGTTGGCGGTGCTTTATGCCATCGCGGAGGGGGAACGGCGCGAGGACCTTTTGCGGGCGATCCACCTAACAGGGCGCGAAGTGACGCAGGCCGGCTCCCCGTATTGGATGTTCTATATACTGGACGCGCTTTTCCGCAGTGATCGCGGCGATCAGGCGATGGAGATCCTGCGCGCCCGGTGGGGCGCAATGTTGGATGCGGGTGCGACCACCTGGTGGGAGCGTTTCGGGCCTCAGGACAGCTGGTGCCACGGGGGATCCGCGGGGCCGACCTATTTCCTCTCTGAGCAGGTTGTGGGATGCCAACCCAAGGCGCCGGGATTTCGACGCTTTGTGGTCAAGCCACACCTTGGCGACCTCAAGTGGGCCAAGGGGATCGTGCCCACGGTGCGGGGGGATATTCCGATTTCCTGGGAGTGGGACGAGGAGCTGTTTTGTCTGAAAGTGACCGTCCCGAAAGGAAGCAAGGCCGAGATCGCGATTCCCAAAACGGGTTTTACGTACCCACGGATTTTGCTTGGGGGCAAGGTCGTCTGGGAAGGTGGAAGTGCCGTTCCGAATGAGATGATCCGGCGTGCGTGGGAGGACGGGGAATGGGTGTGGTTTGATATCGGGTGGGCCCGGAAGTATTCGTTTACGTGTGGAGAAGGGCGATGAGTCGATTGCGGTTTCTTGACTTGGGATTGTGCAAGCCGCCTGCGGAGATTTCCCGAGACTTCGCCCTGTCAAATACCAAAAGGGAGAAAAGGAAGGATTATGGACAATCCGGTCAAAGTAGCCGTAGTTGGATTGGGACGTTCCGGCTGGGACATCCACGTGCAAAGGATGCGCACCGACGAGCGGTTTCGGATCACCGCAGTGGCCGATTTTCTTCCCGAGCGCAGAGCTGAGGCGCAGGCGGAGTTTGGCTGTGCCGTCTTTTCGGATCACCAAAGTCTGCTCAAGGCAGCCGATGCCCACCTGGTGGTAGTGGCATCCTATTCGTTCACCCATGCCCACATTGCCACGAAGGCGCTCTCGTCGGGTCGCCATGTTTTGGTGGAGAAGCCCATCGCGATGAACGCCGCGCAGGTGGACCGGATGGCCAGGGCGCGCGACGAGTCGGGAAGCAAACTGTTTGTGTTTCTCAACTATCGGTATACGAAGGATTACCGGCATCTGAGGGAAGTCATGGCCAGTCGCCTCATCGGGGACGTATTCGAGATTCGCATTCGGCTGTCGAATTTCTCCCGCCGGAACGACTGGCAGACGCTTCGGGCTTATGGCGGCGGTGTGCTGAACAATACCTGCCCGCATTTTCTGGACATTGCCCTTCGGTTGCTTGCGTCTCCGGTTGCGGAGGTCTTCAGCGATCTCAAGCTGACCTCGGACGTAGGCGATGTGGAGGATCATGTGAAGCTCGTGCTTATGGGAGAAAACGGTCGTATCGTGGATCTGGAAGTGTCCTCCTCCTGCAACCTTTCGGAGCCCAAGTGGACGCTGTTGGGAACGCACGGGACGCTGACCTCAGATGGGGAGATGAGCCAGATCAGGTATTTTGATCCGGGGAAGCTGAGTGCTCTGAGCACTGTGAAAGGGCCGGCAGACGGAAGAAAATACGGGAACGCGGACCAAATCCCCTGGGAGGAGAAGACCGTGCCTTCCGAGGGCGCAGTGCCCCATGATCTCTACGACAACCTGTATGCCGTCCTCCGGGAAGGAGCCGAACAGGACATCCTTCTTGAGGAGGCGCGTGAGGTTGTTCGCATCACCGAAGCGGCCCGGAAACTGGACGGATTTTATGGGGGCGTATCCCGGTCGTTTCGGCCGGAGCACCGGGGATAGAGGAAGCATTTCACCGCAGAGACGCAGAGAAATTCCCTGTGAAAGGGAGAATGTGGAAGGAGCCTCACCGTCTTCTCTTCGCGGGATCTGCACACGCTTCGGTGGGCATTTTGGATTTCATGGATCAGGTGAAGAAGGAGAAGAAATTGGGAGAACGGGGGGAAATCGGATTCGGGGTGGTGGGACTGGGTATGGGACAACACCATGCGCTGGCGATCACTAACGCGAAGGGGGCTCGATGGGTCGCAGTCTGTGACGTGGATGGCCAGCGGGTCGAGCAGGTGGTGACGCAGTATGGATCCCGGGGTATGCTTCCTATGCGGAGCTCTTGGCGGACGAAGACGTAGCGGTGGTGGCGATCTGCACCCCGAGCGGGATGCACGGGGATATGGCTCTGGAGGCGATCGCACGGGGAAAGCATCTGATCGTGGAAAAGCCGGTGGATGTGCGGATGGAGCAAATTGAGCGATTGATAGAGGCAGGAGGAAACGCGGGCGTGAAAATGCAGGCCATCTTCCAGTCGCGCACCGAGCCTTTGCACCGACGGATGAAGGAAACGATAGGCAGCGGCCGCCTTGGAAAACTGATCGGCGTGCAGGCGGCTTTGCCCTGGTGGCGTGAGCAGAGCTATTACCAGGGGCCGCACGGCAGCTGGAAGGGCACGTGGGAGATGGATGGCGGGGGATCGCTGATGAATCAGGGCGTGCATACGGTGGACCTGTTGCAGTGGTGGGCAGGACCGGTGCGATCCGTGATGGGAGCCTTCGGGGTGTTTGCGCACGAGATTGAGACGGAGGATACTTCGGTGGCGGTTCTCAAATTCGAAAAGGGTGCTTTGGGGACGCTCAGTACGACCACATGTGTGTATCCCGGCTTGCCGCAGACCATCCTGATCTATGGGGATCGGGGAACGATCCTGGTGGAAGAGGGGGAGCTCAAGCTCTGGAGGATCCGGGGGGAGGAGGAGGCCGAAGAGGAGCAGGAAATGCTGCGTCTCTATGGTCCCAAGAGGAAGGAAGCAGGGGACGGGATTTCTTCGGATCCTATGGCCGTTGGAGCATCGGGGCATCAGGGCGAGGTGGAAGACCTCGTGGAGGCGATCCGAATGGACCGGGAGCCCTTCATTTCCATCGAAAGCGCGAAGCACCCGGTTCAGATCGTGCACGCGATATACGAATCGGGCCGGACAGGGAGAGAAGTTCTTGTGGGTGAGGGACGAGTGCTGATGGGGGGTGCGCAATTCGACGTTTGACATTGAGGGGGGAGTGGGGTCGGGGACGAATCACCTGAACCGGTAACCACTCACCATCCGGAAAGGAGCGATGGAGAATGTGAAGCTGTTTTGCTGGCCTCAAGGGAAACTGATTCGGATCGAGTCGTGCTTTGAGTGTCCCAAGCAGGAGCGGTGTCGGAACTATCAACTGATCTGCAGCAGGCAAGCCGCTCAGGTGGAACACGTTCGGGGAATCTGGAAGGCTGCGTCGCCGGTGGTGGAAATCACGATAAGGAGGAAACGAACGATGGCGAAGACCACGCGGGAAGGTTCGACAGAGAAGAAATCCGCCAAGATACCCCAGCAATACTATTATACCTATCGGTACGAAGGCAAGGAGGCGCTTGATGAGGTGGGGGATGAGGAGCGGATCCGCTGTATCGTGACCGAGGGAGGGAAGATTCTCAAGGTCTACAAGCTGGGAGAAGAGCAGGAGGTGGTGATCAAGATTCAGAGGCGGATACCGTTTGCGGAGTAGTTGCGGATCAAGCGACCACCGCAGGACGCCGGAAAGGCAGGAAGAGCAGGAGAGGCAGGAGAAACAGGGGAGACAGGAAAGACGGGTCATTCGGCGAAGGGTGTCTGATTTTTCGGATCACAGGAGGGCGAGTCTGCCATCCGATGTCCGAGATTTCGAGAGGGAGGCCGGTTGTTTGAGATAAGAGAAAAGGCGGAGCGGGCCATGCTGGTGGGTGTGCAATTGCCGTCCGTCATGGTGGAAGAATCCGAAGAGTCTCTCGATGAACTCGCGCTGTTGGCGGATACGGCTGGAGCCCATGTGGTGGATCGCATGCTTCAGCGGCGCAAGCGGGTTGATCCGGCCCTCTATCTGGGGCGGGGAGCGGCCGAGCGTCTGGGCACCGAGGTGGCGGAGCAGGAGATCGATGTGGTGCTCTTCGACGAGGATCTGTCCCCGGCGCAGGCGCGGAATCTGGAGGAGATGATCGAGACGAAGGTCGTGGATCGGAGCGGACTGATTCTGGATATTTTTGCGCGTCGGGCCCGGACGCAGGCGGCGAAGATTCAGGTGGAACTGGCTCAACTGGAATATATGTTGCCTCGTTTGACGCGACAGTGGACCCATCTGTCTCGTCAGGCGGGAGGGGGCGGTGCGGCAGGGGGGATCGGAACCCGGGGTCCGGGGGAGACCCAGTTGGAGGTGGATCGGCGGCTGGTGCGGAAGCGGATGAAGGATCTCTCCAAGGCGTTGGAACGAATCGAGCGGAGCCGCGCGGTGCAGCGGAAGGGGCGTCTCGGGAGTTTTCAGGTGGCGCTGGTCGGGTACACAAACGCCGGAAAATCCACACTCTTAAATGCCCTGTCCGGAGCGGATGCCTTTGTGGAGAATCGGTTGTTCGCGACATTGGACGCGATGACCCGGACGGTGCCGATTGCCCAGAAACAGCATATTCTCCTGACGGATACCGTGGGATTTATCCGAAAACTTCCACCCGGGTTGGTGGCTTCGTTTCGGAGCACGCTGGAGGAGGTGGTGGAGGCGGATCTGCTGCTGCACGTGGTGGATGTGAATCATCGGGCGTATAAGGAGCACATCGCCTCGGTCAATGGGGTGCTATCGGACCTTCATGTCCTGGAAAAGCCCTCGTTTCTGCTGCTCAATAAGGTGGACCTGATCGCGGAGAAAAGTCTGATCACTTCGCTTGGGAGGAGCTATCCGGATGGAATCTTTATTTGCGCGAAAACGGGGATGGGATTGGACCAGGTGCGCAGTGCCATTGAAGCGCGGATGAATGAGAATACCGTGCTTCTCCATGTGAACGTGCCCCATTCAGATGGGAAGCGAATGGCTGAGCTGGAAACGGTGGGCCAGGTTGTTGATCGGCAGGTCAGAGAGGATCACATCCGCATAAGCGTGCGCGTGAATCGGGAGGAGGCGCAAAAGATCTCAGGAAAGGTTGGGCGCGAAACGCAGGACTGATAGCGCTCGCCCCTTTTGTGGAACTGTTCCCATTTCTCGGTGTTCCCGGTTTTGCGGGGTTCGGGATATTTTCTGCTCCTGTATCTGAAAAAAACTATTGACAAAGAGTGTTTTGTTTTGTATGTTCCCATCAGTTGGAGACAAGGCTGGAGGGATCCCAGACAGCGTCATCGCAGTGCAGGGGTAATTTCCTGCCCGTATAGCCATGTGAGGTTAGGCTCGATCAGCGTGCGGAAAAATGCCCAGAGCAGGATATCTGTTCTCCTAGTCCGGGGGCAATGGATTGCCCGATAGCTCTTCTCGGCACTTTTGGGCTCACGGACGGGCAGGCAAATTGGCACGATCTCGATCTATGGGCTTCGGCGGGAGGCTCGGAGGGCTGCGTTATGAAGCCGATGATTTTGATATTGCTGCTTCTTCTCCAAACGATGAATCCGGGGAGTGTCCGGGCGTGGGAACATGACGATGTCCGGGTTTATCTGAACAACGGCAGCGTATTCTCCGGCACATTGGTGGAGCTGGGTCCGGAGCTGATCATTGCTCGGAAGAACGGGGAAATCTTCACGTTTGAAGTCGAAGCGGTCAAGCAGGTGGTGACCCTGGAATCTTTGGGAGAGGCGGCTCAGACCGTCTCCGTCCGCACATTTCCTCGTGCGGGATTTCTTGCAGTTACATTCGCTGGAGCAACCCTGGCTTGGTGGGGATTTGACAATGCCTCGGGCAAGGAGAAGGAGGCCCTCGACAATGAGCGCGCGAACCCGCCGCGGCCTGCCCAGGCGGAAGAACTGAGGGACGATGCCGATACGTCCCGGCTCATCGCCTGGAGTGGTCTCCTGGCTGGTGCCGCTTTTCTTGCGGTGGCGCTCATCCCCGAATGGACGGAGAAGCGCGTGTTCCCGGATCAGGTCGAGGTGGGACACAAGTCCGTCAGGTTGCTTTACGCAGTTCACTTCTAACCAAAATGTTCCGGGACTTGCGAGGAGAGGAACCATGATGACAAGAGCGACTTGGGTTCGAGTGGGAATGGGATTGATCCTGTTGGGGACTATCGCAGGATGCGCCAGTACTGGAGGCGGCGAACGGGCCGTGCCGGTCATTCCGGTCGGAAAAGGATACCTGGTGCTTGACGCGGGAGGCATTGAGGAGTTGAACTTTTCGGTCTTCAATCAGGAGAGCGGGGAAAAAGCGGATCAGCGCTATGATGGTCTGGACACCTATTTGGATCCGGGGCGCTATCGTGTGGAAGTGGAGACGGACTTTACTTACGAGGAGTTCAAGAAGGTGGTTCTTGACGATATAATCATTGTTGAGGGGCAGGAAAACCATGTGAGAGTGCCTGTGGGTCGATTTATGGTCAATGTCACGCAACAAACCGATCCGGGCTCGTCCAGCAGTGGAAGGGCTCAGTTTCCTTTTCGGGTATATGATTTCGGAAGGAAAACCGTGCTTCTGGATCGGGGGATGACTTCCACCCAGTCGAGGCACTTTATCGCACCAGTGGGAATGTACAAGGTTGAGCTTACCCCCAGAGTCTCCGGCGAAAGTGGATCCTACACCGAGCACATCCTGAGACCGATCGAGATACGATTCGGATGGGTTGAGCCACTCATGATTCATCTGGGTGGGTCTAGCGCGCAGCCTCCCCAGCAGGGCGAGTGAGGGCTCTTCGTGTTTGCATGGAGGCTTTTTCCTTCCGCGACAGTTTTTGGGGGGCAAAGGGTTCCTCCAATTGGGGGGCTTTCGTGGCGGACCTTTCAGCGCAGCAGAGCCGAAACCTGAGCGGATAGCTGGGGATCACGCGGACTTGACAGATTCCTGCACACAAATCTCGCGAAAGAAACTGTTTTGGGTTGGTGGTGCCGCGCGGTCCCAAAGCCAGAATGTGAGAACGAGGGGGGTATGATGAGCAGATACGCCGCATTGGGGTTTTCGCTATGCTTTTTTCTACTCTTGGTCCCATCGATGCTTCGGGCCGAGAGCGAGGGCATCCGGGCTACGATCATCGACCGGGCGGGAACTCGGTTTGAAGTCACATCGTTTCAGTACCACGAGCATGATACGTTTTCCTTTTCGAGGGGATCGGAGTGGAAGACGATGAAATTTCGAAAGATCAAAAAGATCGAGTTTCTGGGGGATGGGAAGGATGAGGAGGTTTCCATCGGGGTTACGCTGCTGGACGGAGAGATACTCGCCGGGACCGTGCGGGTGGAGGGATTGGGATCAGGTGGCTACACGTCCAGCACAAGTTCGCCCACGTTTACGGGAAAGACCAACCTGGGAAAGTTCGTTATTTCTATCAAGGATACCAAAGAGGTGATTTTCCGCCACGAGAAGCAGGTGGAGAAGACATGTCCGGCGTGTACGAAGTCCTTCCAACAGGAGGGGTATCGTTATTGCCCTTACGATGGCGCGAAATTGAGAGCTGAGGCCGAAGAAGCCGCAGAAGAGGCAGAAGAGAAGGATACGCTTGAGCCGGCGAAAGAATGAATAGGGAGAAAGAGCGGCGTGTGTATCCCTAGGAATCAACGGGATGGAGGAGGTGCCATTTATGGCGAGCAGTCGTTTTTCGAGCGCGATATTTTCCGGGATTCCCACACCGGAAAGGATCTGAAGGTTTCCAATGGCCACAAAGATGACTGTTTTTGTCATTCGGGATGAAAAAATGCTTGACAACCCAAAAACGATGACATATATTAAGGGAAAGTCGCTGTAATCACGGATCGATTTTACATGTGCAGGGCCGTCAAATGCTCACCCTAAAAGAAAGGAGTTGCATCGATGAGACGGTTTCCTAAGTTTTTTGGACTCGTTGGAATTCTGGTGATAGCTTTGGTTTTGCCTGCTCAGGGGGCTTTCATTTACAAGACTGGAGCGCGACCTGCGAGTATGGGCGGAAGTTTTGTGGCTGTTGCGGATGACGCCAACGCCATTTTCCTGAATCCGTCGGGCTTGACGCAGTTGGACGGGAAGGAATTGACAACTACGTACGCAAGGCTCTTTCCATCTGTGGATCAGGACAAGCTCCATCAGGGGATGGTAGGTATCGTGCTCCCCATGGGCGGAGTCGGCGTGATCGGTCTGGGTTGGCAGACGTTCATGAGCGACCTGTGGGGCGATAACGCCATTACAGTTTCCTTCGCCCGGGAGATCACAGCAGGTCTGAGCTTGGGGCTGAATGTGAGAGGGATGATGTGGAAGGGTGATCTCTCCGGATTGGCAGTGCCCGATCCCCTGGGAGATTCGGTTTCCTCCGGATTGAAGATCGGTGCGGATCTCGGTCTGTTGTGGCGTTCTCCGTGGCCGCAGGCCAAGGTGGGGCTGTTCGTCAAGAATCTCAACGAGCCCAATGTCGCGAAAGACACTTCCATTGACGGCGGGAAACTGCCGATGGAGATCCACACGGGCATTTCCTATGCACTGGTGGAGACCTTGATCTCGGGGCAGCTGATCTCGAAAGAGGGAGATCTGTTTTTTTCCGGAGGTGTGGAGCGGCATTTTGCTGGCACGGGTTTGTCTCTGAGTGGGGGATGGACCGGCGGAGATATTATGGAAAGTCGGATGAATTTGGGTGTGGGGTATCAACTCGGGAAGGTCGGCATCCAGGTGAACTATCTGGTATACGGAGATACCTTCAACACCGAAGTTAAAGACGGAGACTACAGTGCTTCGTTCGGGTACAAGTTCTGAAAGTGCGCAATGGGAAAGTGCGGAGTTTTCTATGGCATAGGATGCTCTGCACGTTACACCTTTTATGAGGGGAGGTGTATTCGATGCCGGTACGCTTAGTAGCCGCCTTAGTGGCTTTAGCTCTTGGGGTGAGTCTCTTTTTGCCCGTTCCCCAGAATTTGAAGACGCACTTTGAGAATGGACAATCTTTCTATGCGATCGGAGAATATGAGTATGCGATCAAGGAGTACAGAAAGATTGTAAAGTTTCATCATAGGGCGGTGGATGTTGCGCAGGTCACGATTGAGATCAGCGAGGACCTGACACTGCCGATTCAGCAGGCTGCCTGGTATCAGTTGGGGAATAGCTATAAGAAGAGTGGGGAATATGATGAAGCCATAGAGTGTTACCGAAACGTGCTGAAGGGCAATGTTCCGGAAGGATTCAAGGCCACTGTACAGTACCAGATCGCGGAGACCCGGTTTGGTCAGGAGGAGTTCGGCAAGGCCGCAACGGAATATGGGAGTTTTGTGGAGATGTTTCCCACTTCCGATTTGGTGGATAAGGCCTATTTCTACCAAGGTTGGAGTTTGTTCAAGAATGAGGAGTACAACGAAGCCGTTTCGGCCCTGAGGAATATGCTCGTCCAGTATCCGGAGAGCAAATACGCCGCCGATGCACAGTTTCGGATTGCCAGCTGTTATTTTGAGCAGGACAAATTCGAGGATACGGTGACAGAGGCCGAACGGGTTCTGGAGCAATATCCGGAGAGTGCTTCGGTGGCCAATGCGGAGTACCTCCAGGCGAACAGCTATGAAAATCTGTCCCGCTATGACGATGCCATCGCAGCCTATCAGGATGTGATTGACATGTACGACAAAATGTTTGAAGTGCTGCGTTCGTCTTTTCGGGAAGGCCGAAATGTCGATTTTGAGGAATATAACCGGCTCTTTGAGAGCTCTTTCCTCAAAATTGCCGATATACACCGCGAGCAAAAGGGAGATTACGGCAAGGCGTATGATACGTACGTAGCTGCTCAGGAGACGGTTCGGGAGTATGACTATAAGGCTAAGCTCCAAAAACTAATTGGAGATAACTACCTGGGATGGAAGAAATATGATCAGGCTGTCACGGCTTATACGCAGGTGATGACCAACTATCCGAACAGTCCGTATCCTCCCATGGCACAGTATCAGGTGGGAGAGAGTCATTACTACGCGGGGGACTATGACCAGGCAAGGAGGGAGTATTTAGCCCTGCTCGAGAAGTTCCCCGATACCGATACGGAGCTTCGTGCGCAGGCCTTGTACAGCGCGGGATGGTCTTCTGAGGAGATGGGCGAGATCGAAGTCGCTCTTGAGACCTACCATCGAGTACTGAACGATTATCCCCGTTCCCACTATGCCCCCATCAGCATGCTGCGCGTGGGTCGAGCCGCTGCCGATAAAGAAGAATATGATCAGGCCCTTGAGTGGTTTAGAAAAGTGATTGCGGATTATCCGGAGTCGGGCCAACTCAATGATGCCAACTATTATATGGGATTGGCTCTAAAGAAACAGGGTAAGAACAGAGAGGCCATCGAAGCCTTCGGCCATGTGGGCAAAGAAGCTGGGCAGTTCTATGTGGCATCTCAAACCTCCATTGCGCTTCTTTTGGCTAGTGAGGAGCGGGGAGACGAGGCAGAAGAGATTCTCATGGCATTGCTGCAAAGCGTGGCCGGAGATCAGGAGTTAGAGCCTCAAACTCATTTTCAAATTGCTCAGGTCTATGTGACCCAGGAGAACTATAAGAAGGCTGTGGAGCACTATACAGTCGTCATTGATCAGTTTCCTCAAAGCGAATATGTGAAGGATTCTTATTACGGAAGGGGTTCGGCGAGCCAAAAACTGATGCGTCTCGAGGAGGCGATCTCTAATTTTCGAACGCTGCTGGGGCTCGAGCTCGACTCAAGACTGGAGTTGCGGACCAAGCTCTCCTTGGCCCTGGTGTATTCAGCCATGGATCGGGCCGAAGAAGCTCGCGGTCTCCTTCATGAGGTGTCCGAGGGAGAAGAACCCGCTTTGGCACGGGCGGCCAGGGTGCAGTTGGTTTCCCTGGCGGAGAAGGGTGATCCGAGAAAGGCCGTTGAAATCTATAACGACTTGCTCTCTGGTGCTTCAGAAGATCAGGAACGAGCGATCATCCTGACTCGTCTGGCCAACGTGTATTTCAAACTGGGTCGGTATCAGGAGGCGATAGACGCCACTCGGACGCTTGTTCAGACCAGCGATACACCGGAAGGCATCGCATCCGGTTACTGTATCGCAGGCAACAGCTATATGAAAATGAAGCGTTACGAGGACGCGATAGCCGAATATCGCCAGACCGTGGACAAATATCCTCAGACAATGGTGGCACCGACTGCCCTGTTCCAGATGGGTTTTGCGTATCATTCCCTAAACGCCGAAGCCACTGGAGCAGAGCGGAAAGCGACACTCTTGAGTCGCAGTATCGGGGCATTTGAGGAATTCTATACGAAGTATCCTGATGCGAAGGAGGCTTCGCTGGCCCGTTATTATAGTGCGTGGGGGGCTTACCAAGTGGGGAGTTGGCAGAAAGCATCCGATTCCTTCAATGCATTAGCGGATCTTTTTCCAAAAAGTCCGTATGCGGAGGAATCGCAGTTTCGCGCCGGGGAGGCCCTTTTCAACATGAAGGAATATGCCAACGCCTACGATCTCTACCAGAAAGTCCTCGATCGGTATCCAAAGTCGGAGTGGGTCGATGACGCCATTTATAATCAGGCCTGGTGTTTTGTGAATCAGGGAAGGAATGAGGAGGCGGTTCCTTTCTTTGAGCAGATCGTGGCGAATTATCGGGACGGGTACTACGGGCCGCGCAGTCAATTTAGCTTGGGGGATCATTACTATAACCTGCAGAACTATGAGAAGGCCACGGCGGAATACGAGAAATTCATTGCGCTGTTTCCCGATCACCAGCGAGTGCGGCGTGCCCAGCTGTTGATTGGAGAGTTGGCGGAGATCGAAGCCTATAATCTCTATAGCGAGGGCGAGAAGCTTTTCGATCAGGAACGGTTCAGGGAGGCCATCGCCATCTTCGTAAGAGTCAGGGAGCAGTATCCGATGGGTTCTACCGCGGTCAATGCCATGGTGAATATCGGCGCAGCTTACCAGGCGATTGAGGACTATGATAGGGCAGCAGACGAATATCGAGCCCTGGTGAAACAGTATGGGGACGATGCGAGGTTCCTGGATCAGGTGAAGTTCTCCGAGGATCAGTTGAAACAGCTGATAGAGGCAAACGTGGTTTCCATGAAATAGAAGGTCCGGTGGACTCTCTTGGTGCACGAAATCATAGATATTATGGCGTACGCTGATCAGGGGATATGTTCAACTACACCAGAATGGCAGCGCCAGTCCCCCTGAACGCAGCGGAGAGTCACCGCGCCAAGTCGCAAAATACGTCATCGCATTTGTGATTTCGTGCACTTGGCCAATCGATGCCAAGGAATCCAGCACGTTTCCTATGCAGCACCGTCTCTTAAAAGGAAAGTAGCGAGAAGTTCGATGTCGACGCTCAGCCCTGAAGAAGCTGACAGAAACTGATTGGTGCTGGGACAGGTGGTCTCCAGCGGGAAAACGTGGATATCAGTAGATTCAGGGACGCGCGTTGGCTTCTTCCCCGTAACTCAAAGAAAGGGAGGTCAGAAGATGGTCCGATTGTTCCAAGATGGGGGTCCTTTCATGTGGGTGTTGTTGGGTTGGTCCATTATGGTGCTCGGATTCTTTCTGGAGCGCCTGATCACCTACATTAAGTTAAGAAAAGAGGGAGAGATTGCTGCGGTAACGAGTGATATGGTCGCCCAGGTGGAAGGTGGATCTTCGCTGGAGGAGATCGGGGAACGCTGCAGAGGCCTGAAACTCTTGGAGGGAGAGGTCTTCGCCACCGGGGTGGAACGATACGAGCATCTTTCGACTGAGCGCCGCTCGATGGAGGAAATGCGGGCAGAAATGAACGGCACGGTGGAGAGGGCGGCCTTGGCATATTTGGAGCGCTACCTCCCAGTGCTCAGCTTTGTGGCACAGACATCCGTGCTTCTCGGACTCCTCGGAACCGTCCGCGGTATGATCGTCGCGTTTCGGGGCATTGCGGAGAAGGGTCTCGGTGAGCCTACGATCGTGGCTGCGGGTATTTCCGAAGCTTTGATCACCACGGTGACCGGGTTGACCATCGCTGTGCCTGCCCTTGCAGCGTATGCGTACTACAACGGCCGTGCAGAGGGGAAAGCCATCCAGTTTGAGCCGTACGGACATCTCTTCGTAGACGCACTGCTCAAAAGACATTCTGTGGCTGATGCATAGTGCCAATGTGAGGGTCCGAGACATCGCTTAGACGGTCTTTTGTTGTCGGGGATCTCTGTCGAAGGAGGGGGCGAGGAATATGATCCAAAGAAAAGCGGGTAAAGGCGATGCGACCGGGGAACTGAACATGACTCCGATGATCGACATTGTGTTCCAGTTGCTGATCTTTTTCATGGTGACCGCAGTGTTTGCGATTACCCCTGGACTGGATATCAAACTGCCGGAGGCGGATAATTCGGAGGCGCCCGAAAAGGAGAACCTGTTTATCGTCATTGATGAACAGGGCGCGATGAAATTGAACCATAAGAGCGTCACGTATGCCAGTTTGAAACGTGAGCTTATTGAGAAGCGGAAGATATTGGATAACACGACGATGATGGTCATTCAGGCCGATGAAAAGGTTTTCCATGGTCAGGTTGTGAAGGTGATGGACATCTCGAAATCTGCCGGCATCATTGACTTGGTGGTGGCTACCGAGCCGCATGCCCGATGACCGCTCGATCCGGCTCTTGTTGAGTGGATGGCCCCTTATATCAGGGGAAATGGACCTAGGGGCCATTCGACTTGAAAGGGAGAGGAAAGGAGGAGAGGCACTTTGGAATTTGTCCAACTAATACGTTTGATCCTCTTGCTCAGCGCGGCGGTCTTATTGATTCTTGCGATTTTCGTGCGTCTTCACAGGGCGCTGTTAATCACACTGGCCGTCTCGTGTACGCTGCACTATACCTCGGTAGAGATTGCAGAACTGCTCATCGGAAGGGGTGCTGCCGAGGAAATGCACCATATCCGGTTTGTGGCGCCGCCGCCTATTATGAAGAAGAGCTTCGACCTGGCCAAGCGTCCGGAAATCTCCGAAGTGCAGATGGAGTATCTTTCCAGCATGGCTCAGCCTCCGGCCATTCGCGAGGATCTGTCGTCGTTATCGGACATCAGCTCCTTGGGAGCAGATCTTCTGGGTGCCGTAAGCCCCACCATGCAAGACTTTGTCGGGTCCTACAGCGGGGCAAAACCGGCTGAGATGGTGTTTGAGACTGCGGAAATGGTAAGCCTGACGGAAGTGGCCACTCCGGTGCAGGAGGCGGTCAATCTGGAGACCGAGCTGTTGAGTATGGGAGATTTGGATACCGGGCGTTATAAAGCCATCATTGTTCAGGATCCGGACAACAAACGGAACCTGAAGGGCTTCTTCAATATGACGCTTGTGAAATACAATTTCCAGGATATCAATCGGGATACGTATCCAATGGCGATTCCGAATTTGATCCAATATCTCAATGACTATACGAATCTACGCGCTCGGATCGATGGTCAGAAGATCGAGCTGAGTGACAGAGGACTCGTCGGAGCGCCGTTCATTTATATGACGGGTTTTGATGCCGTGGTCAGCCTCAGTGAGACAGAAATACAGAATTTGGGAGAGTATCTGCGAAGCGGCGGCTTCCTGTTTGTGGAGGATATCGCGCCAAATGTCGATACCGATGGTAAGTTAGGTGGGGACTTGCCGAATGCCCAAAGAGGATTGAAGGGAACCGCATTCGATCAGCAGATGCGGTCGGTCTTGAAGCAAGCCCTGGGATCCGAGGCGAAATTCCAACGGATTCTCAAGAGCCACGATGTATTCCACGCCTTCTACGATTTCGACGATGGACCTCCGCTCGGTGGCTCGACCGGAGGAAATGTGGAGGATCTGGAGGGAATCTACATACGGGGCCGATTGGCAGTGGTCTTCAGCGATCTGAACATCAGCTGGTATTGGGGCGAGAAGAACGTCTCGGGACGGGAGCGCGGGCTGCAGTTTGGCGTCAATTTGATCGCGTATGCGCTGACGCAACCGGGTGGCATCGCCAACATCAGCGAATATACTTCCGACTGAGGACGTGTTCCTTTTGTTGGATGGGAATGAGAAGGCCATCGGGATATGTGTATTCCCGATGGCCTTCTCTATTGTGGTGCCGAGGGCGGGAATCGAACCCGCAAGGGCGCTAAGGCCCAACGGATTTTAAGTCCGAAAATGGGGTCTTTCACAACTCCATATACGGCCATTGAATACGAGGTAACTCGCTGTTATTTGCTGAAAAGCAGGTTATGTGCATTGCTATGGAGTGATACCGAGTTTGCCTGAGTTTGACCCCTTTTCAGCACAATTTCAGCACAGTTTCAGCACAGGAGAGATGGCCCGTCCGCTACGCTGGCGTGCGCCCCCCACGCTTGATGTGCGTCCATTGAAAGGCCCACACATTCGCCTGAGCAAAAAAAGGCAGAAGTGTGGGCCTTCCTTTTTCTGGTCCGTTCTGGGGAGTGTCTCAACTGCCCGTCGCTGGGTGAAGGAATACCTGTAGAAGGGAGCAGGACCAGACAGCAGATTTGTGAGACGAAAGGAACATGAGATATCCCTTGGAATTTGATGAGGGCTGCGTGCGGCACTCTTGAGCAGGAAGCCCAATGGCGGTGGGACTCTGGATCACTTCTCACGCATGTACTGGCCACCCCTGTCGGGGGCATCTCAGCCTGCAGAAACCACAGCCTGGATCCTATCCACCTAGCCCGGAAGTGGATGACACAGGGACAATCGTTATTAGTCAAGAACCATTATCAGGAAAGAATGATTCCAATCTAAGACTATGGGCCAGTTTCCATGCTATTCTTGTTGACAACTGGAGCATTATGTATTATTTTCTCAATTACCGAAAGATGAGATACGCACTAATGTCGCCATGTTGAGTGGATCTTGTGCCAACCGTGTCTTCTCTTGCGTGGAAAGGCGTCGGGGTTTTGTCTGACGAACAGAGGGGACACCAAGAGCACGCTTTCGATTGTGTTTCACCATAGTAATCAGAGGAGAGTTCGCATATACTGATAATAAACTTGTTGATTTAGACAATGTTGTGCGTGTACGCCCAATTATTCCCATCTCAGTTAGCTCCCGCATCTAATCCACTTGCGAAAGGTTTCGGATGAGCTGATCGAAGGCCAACTCATGCTATCGTTTCACGAAGATGATACCAGGAGGTGGCCTTTTTTTGTGCCAAAGAGAGGCTCCGGGCGCAGGCAGCCGTGTTGACGCTACGCGGGATCGCTATGTCGGGTGGTGTTGAGACTCTTGGCATATAGTGGCTGAGCCAATTACCCAGAGATAGGTGAGGATGGCATCAGTGATCTGCGTGCGTTGGGGAGTGGGGCGTCCAAGACCAAGCGGATTCGCTGTGAAACGAAAAGACAACCTGAGTGTTCTTAAGAATTCTGTGCCCTGCTGACGTTTGGTGGTTTTCCAGAGCTTCTGCTGCACACTCTTGGCGGCGGGCGAGCTTTGCTCGTGAGACTGTTTGTGAGACTGAAGGTTTTCTCCGGAAAGGTGCAGCGGGAATCTGAGTAGAATCGCTCCTCAAACGGTTCGCGATGATCTGTGCGCTTGTGCCGAACAGAGGAGGAAAGGGTGTTCCGAGTCTCGCGGACAACCTGCAGTCGAGGTAGCGATGTGCGCTATGCAGAAACCGCATAGCATGACACGACAAGTGTAGGACACATCCTATTGCGATGAAAACATAAAGTGTTGGGCACTTCTGTTCCTGGGGTGTTATGCCGCGATTTGCCAGCCAGGGGTGCTATAGAGAAACTGCATAATCATTGTTCCGCCGGACTGCGCTTCGCTTGTCCGGCCTAATCGCGGCGCTCACTTCGTTCGCTGCTTTGTCCCTCGGCGCGAAGCGCGCCTCGGAACAAGCCGCTTCACCTGATGCGTCTGTCGTCCCCGCAAGCGGGGCCGCCCTCCGCACAGGTGAGCGCCGCGATTAGGCCCCGGAGGAAAGCATGCTATACGATGACTACAATCGAGAAGAAAGAGCCCTATGCTCTCACCTGTTTCGTCTCCTTCATGAGAACTTGGTGTCCGATTGCCATAACTCGCCATTGTCGCGAGTCCTACAATTTCTGCCCATCCAAGACAAGCAATTTGACTACGACGGAGTGAAGATATATGCCGAAGTAGCACTCATAAGAGACGCCTATTTTGTCAGAAAACCCAATGTCCATCCGTTCATGGATAAGCTTGTTGATCGGATTGCCAGTCAAGAAGGCATTACAGAGTACAGGAGATATACTCAATTACCTAGTCCTCTCAATGATCCAAATAAGACGCATCCAAAGCAAATTCAATACAAGGCCAAGAAGCTATCGGTCGATTTGACAAAGGCTGAACTAACCATTTACGGGTGTTTACAGGGAATGTTCAATGCCAAACCTGACCTAGCAATAACCATTGACAATAAGCTGATTACCTATGAAGCAAAGTTCACAGAGCCATTTGATACTAGACAACTGAATCGGACACAGAAGATTGCAGATGTGTGGGCAAACGAACTGTTTGAAGACCTTGGTTTTCATGAAAAGCCGCAGGTCATCATATCAACGATCGGAGCAAAGGCACTGAAACCGGATTTGACCTGGGAGTCAGTATTTGAAATTCAAAAGGACTGCTATCCACCCAATGATAGAAGCTCCGTTACCTTCGAGTCAGCAGTAAAACTGCTCCAATCATTTGAATTTTAGCGGGGCCTAACAAGTCGCTGAAGCCGACCTTGCTATCGAGAATCCCATTGTTGCCTGATTTGGTTATGTGTCGTGTTTCTGATTGTTGGGCACAACGGTAAACCCGCAAGGCGGCTTAGCTCGGGGCCGTTGGCCGGACATAGATGAATGGGAGTGTGGGCAAATCGACTGATGGAGGAAGCTGCATATGAACGTCACAGTGTTGGGAAGCTACCGATCCGAAGACGAAGGACCGTGGCCACTCAGGAATGAGGACAAGTTCTCTGCTCTCTGCGAGTTATTGGGCGAGAAGCTTGCGCAGTCATCTCACTTCCTCACGGTGCCTCGAGACGACGACATGCAGAGCGCGGATTGGCACTGCCTGAGAGGATTCAGGAAGGTCAATCGCAGTCCTCTATGCTATGCGGTTAGCGCTGGCCCGGGACCCGGGGGGGTGACCTCGACCAAAGGGCACATTGACGCGGCAACAGACACTCAGTGCGTCATAGTGCTCGGGGGAGCGAATGGCACGTACGCTGCCGGGATGACCGCTATCTACAGACGGACGCTTGTTCTGCCAATTGCCTGCTTCGGTGGAGCAGCCGAAGAAATCCTGAATGCGCTGAAACTTCCTCACAACCACGTACTCAGGACGGCAATGTTCTGCGGCACAACAGGTCCCTGTGACATAGAGGGCATGGTCGACGCCCTGATCGCTGAACTCGACGGGCACCCTCGACTCCTGACAGTTCGTGGGCGGAGTAGCGACAAGGGCGTTGTGAGGGAGCTACTGTGGGAGGAGTTCCCCAACCTGCACGGACCCGAAATTCTCGACTACTCCGGGACTTCAGCTGTGGGGCTGGCTAACAAGTTCTCTACCCTCGCTGGTACGGCCACTGGGGCGGTAGTCATCGCCACGCCGGATGACATCGGGACATCAGTACTGGATGGTCAGGGCAAGCCCCTAGATCCGGCACAGATCATGAAGTTTGCTCCGCGAGCACGGGAGAACGTGTGGCTCGAAATGGGCTGGCTTTGGGCAGTTCTCGGACGTGATCGCATCTTGCTGCTAGTGAAAGACGAGACTGTGATGCCGTCGGACATCCAGGACGCTGTCCGAGTGCCACACCTTGGCGAGCCGAGCAGCGTACGACATAGGATTGTGGAGTTCGTCGAGGGCCTGCGAACGGGCCAGGGCGCGGCGGTGGAGTAAGCCAGACACATGAGTGCGTGGGGCGGTGCCAGGGGACTCGTACAGTACCATTTGAGGACAGGGACTCAATCATCGGCACGAGCGGGGATTACGGGATCCCAACAGCGAACGGCCAACATGGCATGGAGCAGATGCGGCTCCACCGCGCAGCTCATGCCTCCGTTCGCATGAAGGAGAAACACGTATGCAAAGCGTTTACATGAATAACTTCCGGGGGTTCACGGATACGACCATCCCCCTGCAAAAGGTGAACTTCTTCGTCGGCGAGAACAGCACCGGGAAAACGTCGCTCCTCGCGTTGCTCGACCTCCTTGCGAGGCCCCAGTTCTGGTTCAATCTCAACTTCAACGCCGGGGACTACGAATTCGGCGGTTACAGGGATATCGTCAGTGTCCTCTCGCGTGATCAAAGCGAATTCCAGATAGGCCTCTGCAAGCACGACACGGAGAATGCCGAGCGAACCGCAGCCTACATGCTCCACTTTCGGCAATCCAGGGATGGACTGCCAGAACTTGTGCGCTTCACCCTGTTGGGTGCTAGGTACCTTGCCACCGTACGAGTCTCAAAGAAGCAAATCGCTGCACACGTTGATTCGGATATCCCCGGGTGCGCTGACTGCGCCTCGCCCCATGCCGCCTTCGCCTATCTCCGTCAGACACCCGAGCGCGTCACATCAGGCTACAAGGTGCTTCCCGATGATGCTGGCCGCTATTTGCGTTCACAACCAATCGCTATGTTTCCGGCGATCATGGAAACGTTGTACCGGGAGGAGGAGGTCGCCAAGCAACTGGACAGATTTCCTTTCCCAGGCCTTTCTATGTCCTTTGCGAGCATGGCGCCAATTCGAACAACACCGAAGCGAACGTACGATGGCTACACGAAGACATTCAGCCCGCAAGGCGAGCACACCCCGTACGTCATCCGGAAGAGACTGCCCCGCGGAACGAAAACAAATGAGTTTAAGAAGGCCCTCGATGCATTCGGTGCAGACAGCGGGCTCTTCGAATCAGTTGGCATCACGCAGTTTGGGAAAGATTCGGCGTCACCATTTGAGTTGACGATCACACTCACGGCCAAAGCCCTTCGTGTGAACAGCGTCGGCTACGGCGTCTCCCAGGTTCTCCCGATCATTGTTGAGCTTCTCACCCATGGGAAAGGTTCGTGGCTCGCCATTCAGCAACCAGAGGTCCATCTACACCCAAGGGCGCAAGCTGCACTCGGTGAGGTGTTGCATCATGCGGCGTCCCGCGCATCCCACACCCTTTTTGTGGAAACACATAGTGATTATCTCATTGATCGCTATCGCACAGAAGTGCGCGAAACAAAGGGCTCTGATGGGGCCACTCAAGTGGTCTTCTTTGAGCGAACTGAGACAGGGAATCAAGCTTACCCAATGATTCTGGATAGCAACGGAGAATATCCCGAGGACCAACCCCCAGGATTCCGCAGTTTCTTCCTGAAAGAACACAAGCGTATCTTGGGGGTATGACATGTGTTTCGTTCTTGATGCCAACTCCTTCCACCGTGTGTTCAATCGTGATTGTAAGGAACACGCCGACTTCTCTCCCCTTCGCGAGTGGCTCTATAACCACCCTCGGACTTCGTTGGTAATCGGAGGCAAGACCTACCGAGAGGAGATAGGTCGACTGTCCAAGTATTTGACCTACGTTGTGGAGCTCAAGCGGGCGCGCAAACTAAGTGAGATAGACGATGCTGTTGTTGATGCCGAAGAAGACCGCGTGCGCAGACTGATGACCCGCCGAAACTTCGACGATCCACACATTGTCGCGCTGTTTTGTGCATCCGGTTGCCTGCTCTTTGCCTCGCACGACAAGCGAGCCGATCCATTCCTTAAGATGAAGGCGCTTTACCTCAAAGGACAGAAGCGACCTCGAATCTACCGTAAGTGGAAACACAGAACACTTTTGACTGACGCCAATATCGTGGCACTGCGGAATCTGCGGAACTGAAAGATGCGAACAACAGCCTGCAGCGGACAGCGCTTGCGCCGCCGCTGAACAGAGGCGCGGGGGAGATTCGCAGACCGGCGCGCGGCCTCCGAGGAAAAGGGCGGGCAGGGGAAATGTGGACATTTGCGACTCGCATAGCGTGCGGGGCAGATGAGACATTCTCCGTGTGTATAACCTTGAACTCGTGGAAGTTGGATTGGAAACGTTCTCTGCGTGTTACGCGACAAATGCTGTCCTCTATAGGGTTCTTAGGCGAGTCGCATAGGCGATAGTTCGGTGGGAGATACCATGAGCAAGCTCGAAGTTCAGTTGGGTCGTGATGTCGGGGGAAATGTCGCCCTCAGATAATGGGCTATCCCTGTCGAGGAGCGGCAACGGGTAGCGGCCATGACCAAAAGGAATCACAAAGATGAAGGAGGTGTCTTCATGCGGATTTCCAGAAACCTATCGTGGTTGCTGTTGGCGGGCAGCATCGTGGCTATCGGGTATAATGTTTGGTTTTTTGGTGCGGGGTATCGTATTGGATCTGTCAAGCTTAGGCAGTCATTCATCTCGATTACGACTCTGCAACGTGTTCTTATTATTGTGAGTTGGGGTTGGTTTGCCCTCTCGACCTTTCTTTTGATAGGCAAGGACCGGATATGCTCTATCGTTCTCAGTGTTTCGCCTGTCCTGCTGCATATTTTGGCAGTTATCGCTTTGGCGGGGATTTTTAACCCCTATGGCATGGCAGATACTTTGGACATAAGAGGATATTTTCGCGTAGAGGGGAGGAATTCGGTTTTTGGGTTCTCGGCAACCTATTTGGTCTCCTTTTCCTACTGGCGTTTCTCACACTATATGCGGTCGAAAAGCACAGGGCAAACTACGGAGGACGTGGAGAACGAGGATCGTAGGCAAGCACTTGTAGGCATCGTGATCTTGGTTGCTGCTCTGGCGTGGATCGTGCTACTTCTTGGACGCTAGGTTGTTCCGAGATCGATGTTAATCCATAGGTCGCGGCTTCCGAAAGCCCCGGGTCTCGGGTGACCACAGGAACACGTGACGTGATGATCTCAGCCAGAACACGGGGGATATGGGGCACCCATTCCAAACTCCTGAGGGACGGATTCGCAGAAGCCCGGCACTGCCGAAGCGACGTATCAGAGCGAAGTGGTGGATTACAGAATGGCTGGGAATCAACTCATTTTCTGCAAAAGAGATTGAACAATACGCAGTCTATACAAAACGACCCCATTTTCAACAGGCATGCCCTGAAAACAACGACAAAACCAAATTTGGCCGTTGCTCCAATAGAAAAGTCTTCCCTTCTCTGGTAGTGGGGCAGTTGTACACGACCTTGGCCACAAAGGCACGGGCCAATACCTTCCGATTCGATGGGGGATGGCCGAAATGATGGGTCGCCTGGCTCACAGAATCTTCGATCCGGATCAGTTCCAGGATCCAGACAAGGCTCCGCTTTCGTTCGTCCAGCGGCCCAAGCTCTTCTTCAAGAAACGGAAATAGACTAGTCTGGATGCGTGACCATGTCGCGGATAGTAATCCCATAGCTTTCCTCCTGAAAACAGGTTGAAAAACAACTTAGTAACTGACATAATATACTAAGATTAATGGGATTACGCAAGTACTATTTGTGTTCTATCCACATAATTCCAAGAATAAACCCCCTCTGCTCTATGACTTCTGCAAGAGGCTCGGTAGATACCGATAACCCATACCGGGCGTTCATAATGAATCTGGGTCGATTGCGGGAAATATCCGGCCTATCGGATACTCTGAGAGACCTCGACCGCTATCTTTGGTTGATTGGGCAGTATCGTGAGTGGCTGAAAAAGGGCGATAAGGCACAACTTAACTCTGAGCTACGACCTCTTTCCGAGGATGACAATGCGGAGGTTCGGCAACTGCTTGGGATGCTTTGGCCTGAGAAAGCGTTATCACCAAGAAATCAGGGCGACACCTGACCATCGTCCTTATCTATCTTCTGTCCCGGTACGGTTAACCGGTACGGTCACTTGTTGACGAATAGTTCAAAGTAATCGAATATACCGAAGATTCAAGCAGTCCAATCCAACTCACCATTTACACGATAAGGCGACGTATGGTGATCAGCGACCCGGTGTCTCAAAAGAGTTCAGTTTTTTGCGGTTGTGAAGATCACCCGGTAGCAATCGGCCTACTCGACTCATGCTTATGTTAATACAGAATAATCCATTTGGTTTCTCAAAATCCAGCACCGGAGGTCACTCGTCTCGGTCGATGATGTTTCTGGAGATGCGCATCCTTGTTCGTGCGATGCCTCTCGCTGTTACCAAGGATGATTTTGCCAAGGCTATCGTCGCGGAGAATCTCTTGGAAAAACCCACCCTGAGCAGTCGCAAGAAGAGTCTCCGTCATCTGGTGGAGCTTTATGGCATGGACCCCTCCAAAGCCTTGTTCCGCGTTCTCTGGGATATGGGTCATGCAGATATCGATTCTTTGCCTCAGCTCTGCCTGGTTTGTGCTTATGCCCGCGATCCCCAACTGCGCCACAGCTTCGAGTTGGTTCGCACGCTACGCCTCGGCGAGGTACTTGCAAGAGCTGACATGGAACAGCATCTCGAAAACGGTTTTCCTGGCCGCTTCAGTCGGGCCACGAAAGCATCGATGGCCAGAAACGTGAACACCACATGGACATTTGGTGGGCACCTTGCGGGCAAAAGGAAGAAGACCAGGCGACTTCCTGAGCCACGTCCCGTTTCGGCTGCTTACGCCATGTTCGTCGGCTACTTGACCGGTCTTCGTGGTGAACGGCTGCTCGACTCCGCCTTCGCGTCTCTCGTTGCATCAAACCGAGCCCAACTGCAAGCCGCGCTCTCACTGGCTTCGGCAAAAGGACTCCTTTCACTCAAACAAGCTGCGGGCATTGTGGAATTTGATTTCTCCAATCTTCTCACCCCGGCAGAGGAGTCCCTACTTCATGAATCGAATTGACCAGTTGCTCGAAAACTACCGCAGCCATATACAAATGCCGCTTCGACCTGGGTTGCCAGCATCGCAGCGCGTATGGTTCGCAGTTTATCCTGCCGATGACGAAAGACGGCTCATTAATCGTATTGACGATTTTGAAATGCTGACCAAGGAAGCTGTCCATCCTTGGATTTGCATCGACCTGAAAGGCAGCTTGGCCCGATGGCTTGCTTCCGTCGATGACGAAGAGCGGGCGGAATGGTTCAAAAATCCCGGTGATATTGATCTGTATGCCAAAACCGAATGGAAAGACGTTCTCACGAAATTCTTCCAAAAAGAGGTTGCCCGCGCCACAGCGCCAGAGCGCACAGTCTTTGCCCTGACCGGCTTGATGGACCTCTACGACTTTCTACACGTCTCCGAGTTAATCGATGGCTTGGAAAAAACCTTCCCCGGATTTTTGCTCGTCTTTTTCCCTGGTGAAAAGGAAGGGAATACATACCGTTTTCTTGATGCTCGAACAGGTTGGAATTATCTCGCAGCCCCGATACTTTCCGATAAATGACAACAACAGGAGGCACCTCAACGTGAAAACCAAAGAAATCTTCCTCAAAGATCCACTGGCTTGGAAACTTGTCAACGAGGGCGTCTCCAGCAACAATACCGAAGATCTTGATACGCTGAGGTATGAACTCGAATCGTTCGTCTGCGATGGCGAATATCTCAACGGGATGCGCCGCATTCTCCAGGGGTATCGTGACAACTTCAATAGCTCCGAGCAGAAAG
>JAZDJA010000318.1:0-21245 GCA_043804415.1 Candidatus Latescibacterota bacterium
CCCTGACCGCTGGTTCTTGATCCCTGATCCCCGATTTCAAGAGGAGATCCAGTTCTTGTCCCCACATAAAGCACGGAAGGTATCCGTTTGGCTTGCCAGGTTGGAAGGTTCTTCGTCCGAATTCCGGGAACGGTTGGTGCCCATTTTCGGGAATGATCCCGCGCTCATCGACAGCCGCATGGTCCAATATCGGGCCGCACTGGAGGCGTTTGGCACGGCCCACGGGATGGACCGGGTGGTGGTGGTGGTGCGCGCTCCGGCCCGGATCAATCTGATGGGCGTGCACATCGAACACCGGGGCGGATGGGTCAATTATGTGGCGATCAGCCGGGAGATCGTCTTGGTGGCCGAGCGCCGCGACGACGATAGGGTTCAGCTGCGCAATGTGGAGAGCGACACCTATCCTCCGTGCACCTTTCGAATCGGAGCGGAACTCCCTCCGGATCAGCGGGGCGATTGGCTCCGGTTTATCGACCAAGCGGGAATCGTACAGGGCGACTGGGGCAACTACGTCAAGTCGGCCGTTTTGATGCTCCAGGATCGCCAGAAGGATCGATCGCTGGTTGGGATGAACCTGATGGTCACCGGGGATATTCCACGGGCCGGCGGACTCAGTTCCTCTTCCGCACTGGTGGTGGCCTCGTTGGAGGCGGCCCTATGGGCTAATAATGTGGCGCTCTCCTCGGAGGAGAGGACGATTCTTTGTGGGGAGGGCGAGTGGTATGTGGGCACGCGTGGCGGCGCTGGGGACCATGCGGCGATGCTGTTTGCCGAGCGCGGGATCGTCTGCCACACTCGCTTTTTCCCCTTGGTGGTGCAACCGGTTCCTTTCCCGGATGGCTACCGGGTGGTGGCGTGCAATTGTCTGCGAGAGGCCCGGAAGTCGGCTGGGGCGCGCAGCACGTTTAACGAGCGGATCGCCGTGTATGAGATCGGGCTGATGATGATCCGGCGGAGTTTTCCGGAATTCTCGGACCGACTAGCTTATCTGAGGGATGTAAATGCAGCGCATCTGGACGTGGGCGAGTCGAGGATCTACGACATTTTGAAAGCCCTTCCCGAGCGTATCACGCGGGAGGAATTGATCGCAGAATATCCCGCAGAGCAGGAGCGGCTTGCGTCTCTTTTCAGAACGCACGACGCACCGAAGGACGGATACGCGATTAGAGGAGGGGTGCTGTTTGCGCTTTCGGAATGCGAGCGCGGGCGGATGACTGCGGAGCTTTTGAGCGAGGGGAAGATCGCCGAGTTCGGGGAGTTGATGTACATCTCCCACAACGGGGATCGGGTGGCGTCGCTTCAGAACGGGGAGCAGAAATCTCATGAAAACGACATGAGTGATGAGTATCTGGACCAACTCATTCTGGATTCTGGAAGTTCGGATGCCGCGGTTCGCGCTCGTGCGAGGCTTTGCGAGCAGCCGGGGAGCTATCGGTGCAGTTGCGAGGAGTTGGATCAATTAGTGGACATTGCGGCAACGGTGCCTGGCGTCATGGGCGCGGGATTGACCGGAGCGGGACTGGGGGGATCTATTCTTGTTCTTGTGCGGGAGGACGCGGTGGATCGGCTGATCGAGACGGTGAAGAGGGAGTATTACGATCCCAAGGGGCTGCCGCTTGCCACGGAGATTTGTTCTCCGGTGGCCGGAGCGGGGTTGATTTGAATGGTGCGCTGGTAGAGGGTGATGCCTAACGAGTGAGCCAACCGGCTTGGACTGGACAGCCAGCAAGCAACACCAACCGACAACCGTTAAGAAAACGGTTCTTGTTTTTCGTGAAAGCTACGCCTGCTATTTTGAAAGCCAATCCGATCGAAGCAGCATAATAACGACTTACAGGACTAACATGAGACTTTGTTGCATGACCATCGTACTATTTTATGAGAACAAGTGGATGAGTTGCAGCATATGAATCGAATTGCAGATGAGCAAAATAGACACCAGAAGCTGCATTATGGCCGTATTCATCTCTACCATCCCAGTATGCATTGTATACACCTTCACTCAGTACCCCGAACTCTTTAGTACATAATAACTTCCCGACGGCATCGAATATGGAGAGTTTAGACACACCTTTGTAAGGTATGGCAAACCTAATACAGCTTTCCACATTAAAGGGATTAGGGAAGTTGCCAATTATGGAAAACCCATCGAAAGGCCCAGCATTATGTGTGTCAATACTAATACTAGTTGATTCAGGCTTTAAATAGGAAATCCCGTACCCGCCTGTGCCTGCCCAAACAGTACCATCTTTACCCACTGCGAGGGAGATTACGTAATTACGCGCTACACCATCCTCAGCGGAATACGCATGCCAATCTTTCCCATCATAAGAGCAAACAGCAACTCTATCATTACTCATTGCTCCAGCCCATACAGTTCCATCAGGACCGACTGCCACAGATTCTAACGAGTTTATTCCTAATCCATCTTCTACTGTATACCTTTTCCATTCTTTACCATCATAACAGCCTAATCCTCCGGATGTACTAAACCATGTAGTACCGTCTTCTCCAGATGAAATTGATGATACAAAATGCTTTGGAAGCCCCAAAACATCAGTATACGTGATCCATACTTGGCCGTTGTAATATGAGATCACGCGTGGGGAGTTGTGTGCACACCATACATTACCATCACTAGTTGTCTCTATAAGAGAAACCCAATTTGAACATAGCCCATTTGCCGTCGTGAAGTTTGTCCATATTTTACCATCATAACAGGAAATACCTCCTTGTGTACCAATCCATACCTTACCATCATTAGTAACCGCTATTGACCTTACATTATTATCAATAAGACCATCATCATCAGTATAATTTATCCATCTTTGACCATCATATTTTGAAATACCACCATGATATTGTATGCCCGCGGGACTTTCATAATATGTAGCCGCCCAGACCGTCCCATCTGAATCTATGGCTATAGATCTAATTGAGTTATTTAAACTATGAGGAAGACCGACATTAGTATTAAATGTCATCCAATTATTGCCATCAAATCGTCTTATACCCCTTTTCGTTCCGAAATACAGTATATTGTCAGGATCAACTGCAATTGAAGAAACCCAATTAGTCCCCAAATTATATTCTCCGTCATAGCTTTGCCAACTATTTTGAGAATAAGTACTTGACGCAAACACAATGATGATGAAGAATGGTATTATTGCTATGGAGTGTCTCATTATTCATCCTCCTTGTTATTTGCTCTGGCATATCGCTGTGGATCGCCTGATTGAGACCGTGAAGAGGGAGTATTACTATCCCAGGGGGCTGCCGCTTGCCACGGAGATCTGTTCTCCGGTGGCCGGAGCGGGGTTGATTTGAGGGGAGCGCTGGCAGGGGGTGATGGGGAGATCGCTGAGCTCAAGCCACTTGCTAGGAGGTAATGTCTAATGTTCCCAGAAAATCATCCCTAGTGCTTTTGTCTGTGTAGTTTCTATATAATCCGTTTTTAGCGAATTCCTTAAAACACTCTATTGCGACATACTCTAAGTGCTTCAGATTCTTTAAGTTTGCTTTTCGATCTTTTATTTCCACATCGAAACGTGGTCCTGCAATATTTCCGTGAATAATCCTGGACCTGATTCCGTAAAGATCCTCAATATCCTTTTTGGTACATTGAGGTCTGCTATTTAGAAGTGATGAGACTCTTGTTGTGATAGCTGAAGTTGCGCTTCCGGGTTTGTCTTTGGAAAACAATGATTCAATAGAACACATTAAAAGAATGTAAGCATCCATCCATTTTGTTGAGTGAAAAGCCCTGTACAGAAAATACAGGGCGTTATGAGTCCGTCTGGAAATCCTGTCCATATCGCTGAGAGCCTGAAAACCTTCGTTGATAACCTCAATTTCTGACAAGCGATATGCTCTAATTGGTCTCGGGAATGAATAGTTATAGGAAATAGTGTCATTTAGCAGTCGGCACAAGGAAGTGTCGTCTCTGCAGATTCTAAACTTTATTAGTGGGGATCTGATCTCACAAAAGATCTTGAATGACATAAGCAAAAGATTTGTTAGACTTTCGTAGCCCTCAATATTTTCATTTTCGAAGATGAATGCAAATCCTGGTTCATTTTTCATATGAAGGATGTCTTGTTGAGAAAAGATAGGGCTTTCGACGATATCATCCTCGATGAACTGTTCTATTGAAATCCCGGTATCTCCAAATTGATAGTCTGTTATTTGCTCACATTCGAACCCGAATAGAGGCATAGCAATTCTTGGCATATTTCTCACTTCTAATGACCAAGCTCAGCGGTGGTGCGCCTTGTCAAACAATACAATTATCACTTTCTAAAGTCCTTTAATGCTGCAAGTAATGCACCTTTCAAATCATCGATTTCCGTTTGCCCCATGTATTCTCCAATTCCTTTGTAAACTAGCTCTCCAGAAAGAGCATTCTTGATGAGCACGGTCACTTCTTGGCTATAGCCTGCTCCAATTCCTCTAGAATTCCTTCCGCTAATACCCCATTCCACGATGATACACCTTGCATGTTGGTCTTGGGGCAATTCTGACAATTCATCAGACGACATCGTTGAGATCCCGTTTTTCAGTAAACTTCCAGTGATAACACTTTCAATGTTACCAATACGAAGTGCTGTAGCATTCACCACTGCAACTTGAGAATTTGTTTGATCTTTCATGTTGAATTGTCCCTTGATAACAGCATACTTAACTGTTTCCAAGGAAGCGTAAGTAGTACCATGGCTTCGGTATGTGACATTAACCTGATATGCACATCCAGAAAGAAAGACAATGGTAGCTACTGCAAAGAATATCTTCATTTTTCCTCCTTTGTGTAACCTTGGCCCATTCTGTACATTGCAGTACACTGTAATCTGGCTCGTTATCTATCATTCTGTTTAATCTATGATTACGAGCAGGAACCCCGTTTCATAACGGGCGAGGTGACGGTTGGCGCTCTTCTGCAAAAAACATAACCTTTAATCCTATAAGGAGATTATGTTGCCTATTTCGATTTGCGTATGCGGCGGTTTGCAGGTTATTAACCTCGGTGAATCTAAGGTCACCCTTGTACCCTTCATGGGATCACTTGCCTGATCCGCCGGGACATCGCCTTAAGGCAACTGCTGGGGCGTGTCCTTTATTTAGGAAGTATAGGCAAATCCAAACGTTCTGTCAAGAGATTTCTTGCAGGTTCTTCGAAAAACAATCCCCTTTGAACAAGGGAATATGAGTTCCTATTTGGGACGCATAGCAGAGATCCAGAGATTGCGGCAAATAGGGAGTGGATAGCTATAGGCGGGATAGGCGTGAAACGGAAATCGGTTCACTAATCACCAAGCTAAAAGGGGAAACGTTGTGATCTGGAAAATAGAAGTTCGGCTCAAGCCGGAGCTGTTCGATGCGGCGGGCGAGGGCATTCGCCTGGATGCGGCGGATCTGGGGCTGGAGAAGATCGACTCGGTGCGCGTGGTGGAGGTCTATCGGATCGAGGGCACACTTTCTGAGGAGGACGCGGCAAGCATCGGTCAGGAGCTTTTGACGGATGGCATCGCGCAGAACATGGTCTTCGGTCGGGAGGATGAGGACGTGTTCGGGGAGCAGTCTGGAGACGACGCGCACGTGGTCGAGGTGGCGTATAATCCGGGTGTGATGGATCCGGTGGAGGCGAGTGTGCTCCGCGGAATCCGGGATCTGGGGATCGAGGGCGTGCAATCGGTGCGCACCGCCAAGAAATACGTGATCCGCGGAGAGGTGACTGCCGACGAGGTGAAGGCCGTATCCGACGGATTGCTGGCCAACGTGGTGGTGCAACACGTGGTGCTGGGGGCCGAGCATGCCCCGGCCGCTCCGGGCACAAGATCTTCGGAGCGCGTGGAGGTGGATCTGTTGGATGCGGACGACGAGGCCTTGATGCGCATCAGCCGGGAGGGTGTCCTGTCCTTGACGCTTCAGGAGATGCGGAAGATCCAGGGCTATTTTCGGGAGATCGGGCGCAAGCCCACTGACGTGGAGCTGGAGGCTTTGGCGCAGACGTGGTCGGAGCATTGTGTACACAAGACGTTCCGGGGAGAGATCGAGTATGAGGGGCAGGTGATCGACAACCTGCTCAAAAACACGGTGATGCGCGTCACGAAGGAGTTGGACAAGCCCTGGTGCGTGTCCGTTTTCGTGGACAACGCGGGCGTCATCGAGTTTGACGATCGGTATCACATCTGTTTCAAGGTGGAGACGCACAATCATCCGTCCGCGCTCGAACCCTATGGCGGTGCGGGCACGGGCATCGGGGGCGTGATTCGGGATCCGCTGGGCACCGGACTGGGCGCCAAGCCGATTCTCAATACCGATGTTTTCTGCTTCGGGCCGCTGGACCTGCCCAGGGAACAACTTCCCCAGGGCATGCTGCATCCCAAGCGCATCTTCAAGGGCGTGGTGGCCGGTGTGCGGGACTACGGGAACCGGATGGGCATTCCGACCACCAACGGCGCGATCTGCTTCGACGAGGGATATGTGGGCAATCCCCTGGTGTATTGCGGAAATGTGGGGATCATGCCGAAGGATCGGTGTGTGGAGAATCTGCAGGTTGGAGACGCCATCGTAGTGGTCGGAGGGCGCACCGGACGGGACGGCATCCACGGAGCCACCTTCTCGTCGGACGAGCTTTCGGACCAGATTTCCGGGGGCGTGGTCCAGATCGGGAATCCCATCACCGAGAAGAAGATGACGGACGTGCTGCTTAAGGCGCGCGACCTTGGCTGGTATAGCGCGATCACCGACTGCGGCGCGGGCGGGTTGTCCTCGGCTGTGGGGGAAATGGGCGAGCATCACGGCGCGCAGGTGGATCTGGAGAAGGTGCCACTCAAATACGAGGGGCTCACACACGCGGAGATCTGGATCTCAGAGGCCCAGGAGCGCATGGTGCTGGCCGTACCTCCCGAGCACGTCCAGGAAATCCTGGCCCTTTTTGCAGGGGAGGATGTGGAGGCCACCGTGATCGGTACTTTCACCGACACCGGGCGATTGGTGCTAAAGTATGAAGGCGGCACGGTGGGCGACTTGAAAATGGTTTTCCTGCATCGCGGGTACCCCAAATTGCGCAGAAAGGCCGAGTGGAGTCTGCCGATATTCGCGGAGCCGGATGGAACAGGGATCGGAAGATCCGAGACCCCAGAGAACCTGGGTGGCTATCTGAAGAAGATTCTGGGTGCGCCCAACGTGTGCAGCAAGGAATGGGTGGTGCGCCAATATGATCATGAGGTGCAGGGCGGCTCCGTGCTCAAACCCTTGGTGGGTGCTCAAAACGACGGCCCGGGAGATGCTTCGGTGACCCGGCCGCTGTTCGATTCCAAAAAGGGCATCATTCTCTCCAATGGCATCAATCCCCAGTATGGGAAGATCGACCCCTACTGGATGGCGGCCTCCGCGATCGACGAGTCCTTGCGGCAGATCATTGCTGTGGGGGGATCTCTGGAACGCACGGCCCTGCTCGATAATTTCTGTTGGGGCAATCCGGCCAAGCCCGATCGCTTGGGAGGACTGGTGCGCGCGGCCACGGCGTGCTATGACATCGCCAAAGCCTATGGGACGCCGTTTATCTCCGGCAAGGACAGTTTTAACAACGAATACCTTGTGGAAGGGGAGAGCCGGACGATTCCGCCGACCCTGCTGATCTCCGCGATCTCGGTGATGGAGGACGTGGAGCGGACGGTTTCGATGGACCTGAAGGCAGCCGGAAATGGGGTCTACGTCGTGGGAAAGACCTACCGGGAACTGGGCGGCTCGCACTATTTTCTGGTGCAGGGGTATATCGGAAATGACATTCCGAAAGTCCGGCCGGAGACGGGGAAACAGGTGTTTGATGCCATAAGCGCAGCAACCTCCAAAGGACTGATCCGAGCGTGTCACGATTGCTCCGAGGGGGGCATCGGGGTGGCGGCCGCTGAGATGGCGTTTGCCGGCGAGTTCGGGATTGAGATGGACCTGACTGCCGTGCCGAGATCGGAGGATGCCGGGCAGGACGATGTTCTCCTGTTTTCGGAGTCGAATTCGCGCTTTGTGGTGGAAGTGGCACCGTCCGATCAGGAAGCGTTTGAGCGCGTGCTTTCCGGGGTGGATTTTGCATGTGTGGGAAAGGTCGTGGAAGCGCAGACCTTCCTTGTCCGGGGACTGGATGGCGCGATCACGATCGACGAGGATCTCTGTGAACTGAAGGAAAGCTGGCAGGCGCCCTTGAGGGACGTGTAGCGGTAGTCTGATCGGTGCACAGGGAAAAGTAAGTGAGAAGGTGAGGACACGAAGGGGTCTCACCGTCCCGTTTTCTCCTGTTCTACTTTTCTCCTCTCTGGGCCCGTTGTGTTTCCACTGGGCCGACGGAAAGGTGGCATGGAGCTTCTCCATTATTTCCAAAAAAATGGGCTTGTTCCTCATCTTTTTCTTGACATTCATTTCATTAATCCGTAACTTTACTCCTCAAAAGTGATTCTTCCTGAGAAAACGGCTTCCGTTTGGTCCTTGCGCCCATAGCTCAACTGGTAGAGCAGCTGACTCTTAATCAGTTTGTTCGGGGTTCAATTCCCTGTGGGCGTACCAGATACGAGGACGGTCCAAAGCCGCCCTTTGGTTTGACAGGTTCGTTAGAGGTTGGTTGTGCGGCTATCACCCCCAATGCAGGAGGTACAACATGGCGGATTTCCAGGCGATTGCGGAAAATCTCATCAAAGGCAACCGCGATGGGGTCAGCAAGTTGGTTCAGCAGGCTGTGGACGAGGGCGCTTCCCCTTCCGATATTTTAAACAAGGGACTGGTCGCCGGCATGAACGTAGTTGGAACGCGGTTTAAGGCCAACGAGTTCTACGTTCCGGAAGTGCTCATTGCTGCCCGCGCGATGAAGGCTGGCATGGCGATTATCAAGCCGCTTTTGGAAGCGAGCGGAGCCAAAGCCGCAGCAACCTTTGTCATCGGCACGTGCAAGGGCGATCTGCATGATATCGGCAAGAACCTCGTGTCGATGATGATGGAGGGAGCCGGTTTTGAGGTGATCGATCTGGGTATCGATGTGGATCCGGCGAAATTCGTAGAGGTGATCAAGGAACGAAAGCCCGACGTCCTGGCGCTTTCCGCGCTGCTGACCACCACGATGCCGTCTATGAAGACGACGATCGATGCCTTGGTGGCCGCAGGAGTCCGCGATCAGGTGAAGACCATGATCGGTGGTGCGCCCGTAACTCAGAGCTACGCCGACGAAATCGGCGCGGATGGGTATGCGCCCGACGCCGCTTCGGCGGTGGATAAGGCCAAGGAGTTGATTGGTCTGTAGGGAATGCTCAACGAAGTGGGAAACGGTGAGGCTGGGTTCTTCGGAGAACTCAGCCTCATCGTGTTTTTGGTGATGCGTGATGGGTGGATCCACCGTGGGTTTGCGAGCGAGCCCCTCGCATAGGTCCGGAAAGAGGGCAGAGACCGATTCGCACAGAATGGCAAGATGGATCTGGTTTTGAAGGGGAAATCAAGAAACTCTCTCCATCATCCGAAGCAATCCTCAATGATGAACCATTGTGCAAGACCTTGGTGGAACAGACATTCCTGTCTGTTCCTATTTTTGGCGATCCAGTCAGACAAGAACGGCCAGACCCACGATTCCTGTTCCTAAACGCTGCACAATGACTTCGACTCGTTGACTGATGAAAGAGGCTCAAGCAGGAGGAATTTTCAGAATATGACGACAAGCACCTCTGTGAATCGAATGGGAGTGTGTGCGCTTATTGGGTTCTTCTTTCTTCTTGGCGTGGCGCGCGCGGAGAATGTGGACCAGCAGCTGTATCGGACGCTGCACGATTCGTTTCGAAATCCCGCGATGGATGCGTTGATGGGGGCGACGACCGATCTCGGGGGCGTGAAGGCGAATCTGGCCCTGTGTCTGGTGCTCTCGACCTATGGGCAAAAGTATGAGAAGGACACGGCCAAGCTGACCTTCACTTCGTTGGCCGCGACTGCGGGGGTGGCCAGTGTCCTGAAGGGGGTGGTGGGACGGCGGCGACCGGAGGGACGATACGATCGCGGCAATTCCTCGTTTCCCTCAGCGCATGCCGCTGCTGCCGGTGCGACGATGACGATGTTGGCGCATCGCTATCCCCGCTATCAATCGGCCTATTACACGTTGGGCGCGGGCATTGCCTTTTCGAGGATCTATCTGGGGCGCCACTATCCCTCCGATGTGCTCGGTGGGTGGGCGATCGGATATCTTGGGTCGCGATGCGTTCTGGCCTGGACGGAGCAGATTCTGGGGATCGAATGGGGATTCTGGCGCAAATAGATCGCGCCATGGGAAAACCAGCGCACAGAGTGCCAGTCAGATCACCGCAAAGAGGACGAAGAAACGAGAGAGAATGGCGTTTCGGGTGCCTTTTCTTTTTGAGACCGAAGAGCTTTCGGATGAGAGGCAGCATAGTTTGTCCTCCGAACGTGCTGCAAAACGGGTGAGTTTGCGCGAGGAGGGTGCTTAGGCCGGTGCCCCGGTCTTGAGCGGTATCCCTGTTGGCACGGGGGTGTTTGGAGTGCGCAGGCTTGCCTGCGCTGCTATCCTCCAAGGTTCTGCCTTGCTCAGCATCATCCCTGCAACTGTGCCCCGTTTCCTGATCTGTCACAGCCCGGTATCTTTGTACCTCCCAAAAGAGAAAGGGTTCCCCCATGAAATGCGTGAAACTTCATCGCGCCGGGGATCTGCGCGTCGCGGAGATCCCCAGGCCGGAGCCTGCAGCAGGCGAGGTCCTGGTGCGGATTACTGCCGTCGGGGTCTGTGGCTCGGATGTCCATTATTTCAAGGACGGTCGCATCGGAGATACCCCGGTCGAAAGCCCCCTTATTTTGGGCCATGAGCCCGCCGGAGTGATCGAAGCGGTCGGGGAAGGGGTCACTCGGGTTAAGGCCGGAGATCGGGTGGCCGTGGACCCCGCACTTCCGTGCGGCGTGTGCGAATGGTGTATCGAGGGAAATGCCAACCTTTGCCCGAATGTCCGTTTCTTTGGCACGCCCCCCACGGATGGCGCGTTCCGGGAATTCCTGACGCACCCGGCGCACGCGGTCTTCAAGCTTCCGGACTCCCTGAGTTTTGAAGAGGGCGCGATGCTCGAACCGTTCGGCGTGGCCATCCACGCGGTCGATCTCGGGAAGGTGCGCGCCGCGGACACGGTGGCCATTCTCGGTGCCGGCTCCATCGGATTGAGCGTGCTTCAGATGGCCCGGCTCAGTGGCGCGGCGGGCGTGTTCGTCACCGATCTGATCGAGAGCCGGCTGGACCTGGCCCGGCGTCTCGGTGCCGACGTGGCGATCGGCGCGGAGGATGACCCGGTCCGGCGTATTCTCCAGCGAACCGGGGGCCGCGGGGTGGATGTGGTCTTTGAGGCTGCAGGCGCGATGGAGACCCCTCAGCAAGCTATCGAACTCCTCAAGCCCGGTGGAACCCTGGTGCTCATCGGTATTTGCCCTGAGGATCGAATTCCTCTGAGGGCCTCAGCCGCCCGGCGCAAAGGCGTCACCATCCGCATGTCCCGCAGGATGAAGCATGTGATTCCCCGCGCCATCCGATTGGCCGAACGCAACATGGTGGATCTGAAATGCCTCGTCACCCATCGCTATCCGCTGGAGCGGATCGCGGAGGCATTTGATGTGGTGGGTGGATATAGGGATGGTGTGGTCAAAGCGATTATCACGATGGAGGAGTAGGTAGCCTGTTTTGGATGGAGATTTCGATCCTGCGGATCGATGCACAATCGTGGAACGACCTCTCTGGGAAGGACCGAAGTGTCCTGTTGCCAGATGGAAAACATCTGGACGCGGCGGCCAGGATTGCCGGTGATGGTACGACGCAGTCAATACGGCAGGAGGAAAGGGGATCGGAACGGTTTCGGGCTCCTCAGGGATCGGCCCTCCTTTTTCTGATTCATGCCGAAAATAGGCGCTGAGACCTACTGGTTTCCATCTTCTGGGGGATGCTCATCTCACGAAGGCATTTTCCGAGACCGGATTCTTATTCTTTGCCATTTTTTCGGGAAGGTTCCCCCCTGCCAAGGCTTTTGTCGCAAAAATCAGTTGCATTTTCATCCAAAATGTGGTATACTGAACGACTCTTTTCAGCCAAGCGCATGTCGCCCAAATCTGGTTTCGTGGGTGAAGAAGCTTCCCAAAAAAAGTCACGGGGCGGACCAAGCCGTTTTTGACCGGTGGAGCGGATCGATGCAGATCAACACGGACTGTCGCCATTTCAGAGGGGATGTCCCCTGTCAGCCGCACAAGAAGAAGGGGCTGCATTGTGAGGGCTGTGATTGCTATCAGCAGATAGAGAGTAAGATTCTGATCATCAAACTGGGGGCTATCGGAGATGTGATCCGAACTACGCCGCTCTTGAGAATACTGCGACAGAAACATCCGCATGCCCAGATCACCTGGGTGACCCATTCGCCGGAAGTGGTGCCCTCCGCCTATGTGGATCATATCCTGTCCTTTGAACTCAAGCATATCCTGTGGTTAGAGGAAACGACCTTCGATGTGCTCTACAGTCTGGACAAAGACCGGGAAGCCATAGCTTTGTCCAATAGAGTGAAAGCCAGGACAAAGAAGGGATTCAGGATAGCGGATGGGATGTGCGCTCCATACGATGGGGACAGCGTGCACAAATATCACATGGGGCTGCTTGATGATCTCAACAAGGCGAATACCAAAAGCTATCCCGAGGAGATTTTTGAGATCTGCGGCTTCAAATTTCGTGGAGAAAGATACATACTGGATGATTTTGCGTCCCTGGGCCTCCAATGGTCAATCCCCCAACCACGGCCTTTGGTGGCCTTGAATACGGGTTGCGGAGCACGATGGCAGACGCGGCTCTGGCCGGAGGCGTATTGGACGGAACTTGCCTGGAAGTTGCGCCAAAAAGGGCTCGGGGTTCTGATACTGGGGGGCGAGCAGGAACACGAAAAAAACACGCGCATTGCTCAAACCAGTGGCGCCAGCTATCTCGGCCATTTCCCTTTGAAGCATTTCATCAATCTGATGGACCAATGCGATATGGTGGTGACGGCCGTGACCATGGCGATGCACATCGCCATCGGCCTGGAGAAAAAGCTCATCCTCCTTAACAATATCTTCAACCCCCATGAATTTGAACTGTATGGTTCCGGGGAGATCATACAGCCCCCCGATGTGGACTGCCTGGGTTGTTTTGTGCAGGAGTGTGAGAAACCTTGCATGGAACGGATTCAGGTAGATACCGTTCTTGAGACGTGCGAATGCTGGGTCAAGCGATGAGAATTGCATTTGTCGGGCCGGCCCATCCCTTTCGTGGGGGCATCGCTCATTATATTGCTATACTATGCAGGAAGCTTGCAGAGAAGGGACATACTCCCAGGATCTTCTCCTTCACGAAACAATATCCCAAGTTTCTGTTTCCTGGGAGGACGCAGGCAGATACCAGTGAAGAGATCATAGCGGTTGATGCGATACCCACTTTTGCCCCACTGAATCCCCTCAGTTGGACACGGACATTCTGGCGCTTGAAAGCGTTTGAACCCTCGCTGCTCATTTTCAAATACTGGATGCCTTTCTTCGCGCCCTCATTCGCTGCGCTGTCCTGGCTTGTGAAATCTCTTACCAGTACGAAAATCCTTTACATCTGCGACAACATCGTTCCTCACGAAAAGTTTCCCGGAGGCATTCTCCTGACCAGACTGGCTCTGAGTTGCGTTGATTTCTTCGTCGTGCAATCCGAGACGGTAAAGAAGGACCTTCTCAGATTCCGCCCTGACGCGAACTTCAAGGAAATACCTCATCCTATCTATGACCTCTTCAGCGCGCCCTCTCAAGACAAGAAATCGCTTCGAAGAGCCCTGCACATCAAAGAAGAGCGTGTGCTGCTTTTCTTTGGATACGTTCGGGCATACAAGGGATTGGACTTTCTGCTCAACACGATGCCTATGGTTCTCAAAGAGATAGATGTTCGGCTTCTGGTGGTGGGCGAGTTTTATGATCCCCGGGAACCCTATGACAGGTTGATCGGTCGACTGGGCATCGGGCATAAAGTGACCATTGTCGATGAATATGTGCCGAATGAAAGAGTCGGCACCTACTTTGGTGTGGCTGACGCGGTGGTCTTGCCATACAGTTCTGCGACCCAGAGCGGCATAGTCCAGATAGCATACGGCTTTAACAAGCCTGTAATCACGACGGACGTGGGAGGACTTCCCGAAGTGGTGATTGATGGCAAGAGCGGCCTGGTCGTACCGTCCGGGAACAGGGAGGCTTTGGCAGAAGCGGTGGTACATTTTTATGATGCGCACCTGGAATCCCAACTCGTCGAAGGAGTTTGCCAGGAGAAGCCGAAATACTCCTGGGATCGGATGGTGGAAGCCATCGAGGAATTTGGTGAGGGCTAGCGGGCTATGAAGAAGGTGCTCATTGTTACCTACTATTTTCCTCCGGCAGGCGGTCCGGGCGTACAGCGGGTACTGAAATTCGTCAAGTACCTGCCCGCATTTGGCTGGGAGCCGGTGGTCCTGACGGTCGAGAAGGGGGACTACCCGGCTTTAGACGAAAGTCTGCTCAGGGAGGTGCCGGAGGGTGTGCCGGTCTATCGCACCCGAATCTTCGAACCCTATGACCTGTATCGCCGGTTTACCCGCAGACCTTCGGACGAGAGGATTCCGGTTGCCGTTCTGGCTCAGCAGGAGAACCAGTCCTTCTCCGATCGGGTCGCCCGCACCATCCGAGCAAATCTGTTTATCCCAGATGGCAGAGTGGGGTGGATCCCCTTTGCGGTGAAAGAAGGGGTTCGGGTGATTCGGCGGGAAGGCATAGAGGTGATCTTCACCTCTTCTCCGCCTCAGACAGTGCAGCTTATCGGCATGGCTCTGAAGCAGAAGACCCGGCTGCCTTGGGTTGCGGATTTCCGGGACCCGTGGACGGACATAAGTTACTATGCGGATCTGCATCGTTGCTGTCTTCCTGCTGCATTTGATCGCGCGTTTGAGCGACGGGCGCTCCGGTCTGCAGATTGCGTGGTAACGGTGAGTCCATCTCTTGTGCGTTTGTTTCAGGGGAGGGCGGAGAATCAGTACGAGGTGATCTCAAATGGGTATGATGAGGAAAGCTTCCGATGTATGGTCCCGGAGCGTCCAGAACGATTTGTGATCATGCATGCCGGGAATCTGTCAAGACATCAGAACCCGGGAGCGTTGTTTGAGGCGGTCTCTCTATTGGCCTCGGAGCACGATGCCTTTTCAAAGGACACGGATCTGGTCTTCATTGGAGATAGCCGTCGCTCCATCGTGGAAGACGTGGAAAGGAGAGGCTTGAAGCGGCTCTTTCAGCAGATAGGCCATGTTTCCCATCCAGAGGCGGTGAGTCACATGGTGAGGTCAGCCTTGCTCCTGCTTGTGATTCCTGATTGTGCGAACAACGAGGGCATTTTGACCGGTAAGCTGTTTGACTATATGCGAGCGCGAAAGCCGATCCTGGGGATTGGCCCGCCGGATGGGGATGCGGCCGCTATTTTGAGAGAGACCGGTTCGGGGGTCATGTTGGACTATGATGATGTGGATTCCATTAAGGGATATGTGGCCCAAGTGTATGGCACATGGAGAGAGGGGAAGGTATCTGTCTTTCCCTCAGATATGGAGCGGATTGCTCCATACAGTCGCGCGCGTTTGACGCAACAGCTCGCGACAGTGTTTTCGCGCGTGTGTAAAGAACAGCCCTTCTCGTAAGAAAGATACAGGGAGGACATGGTTGAGATTGGGATCACGGGGAACGGGTTTTCGACTGCTATGTCCGGAATTTGGGGGAGCAACGAGTGTCCAATACGGTGAAGATCTGTGCGGTCAAATACAGCATGTTGAGACCGATAGCCAGACTTTGATCGACGGTAGAGAAACAGGGCATAGCGCGGATGAAGAAAAGATTCTGAGGAAGGAACTGGAAAGCTCAGAATACGCGTAGTTGGCGGAGCTCCCCGTGGGTGGACGGAGATGCTTGTATGCTACTGGCCGTCGGAGCCTCTATCCTGGAGAAGGGAAAGGCACAGAGGACACCTTGCGAATATGAGATTGGAGGTGAGACCTTGGGAAACCAGTCCGGTCACGCAGAAAGAGAAGTCTCCAGATATGAAAGCAAAACTATATTTGATTAGGAAAACCAAGGCGTTGTTCCTGAAGTTCAGATTACACGTTCTGATTGAGCCATTTTCTGGCCTCTTAATAAACTTGGCGTATCTTTCAAAGCTGTCGAAGTGGAGAGTCAATACTCCGAGTCCTGTGCACAATGATTTCTATTCCAGAAAGGTCGACTATAGTAAAAGATATGAACTATACAGATTCATATTGGAGGAAGAGCAACTATCTCAAGAGATAGACTACCTGGAGTTTGGAGTTGCGCAAGGCGCTTCCTTCAAATGGTGGATCAGCAATAATAGATGCAAAGACTCGCGATTTGTTGGTTTTGACACCTTTACTGGTCTGCCTGAAGATTGGCACCTGTTCAAACAGGGGGCAATGTCTGCCAGTGGCGAATCACCTGAGATTGATGATGAAAGATGCGAATTCAAGGCCGGACTGTTCCAGAAAACGCTCCCAATCTTTTTGAAGGAGTTTCATTCAGATCGGAAACTTGTCATTCATCTGGATGCCGATCTTTACAGTTCCACCCTTTATGTATTGACAGCCGTGGCGCCCGTGCTAAAAGGGGGTGATATCCTTATCTTCGATGAATTTGGTGTACCGAGTCATGAGTTTCGGGCATTTACTGATTTCGTTCATTCCTACTATCTGGAGTATGAACTTCTTGCTGCCAGTAATAATTATCTCCAGATCGCTGTCAAAGTGAAATAGAGTAGATCCCTCATGGACATATGGTTGCGTTTAGGGGCGATCCGCCCTTGTTCCTCTGCGAAAGAGACTTCCTGCTATGCATTTCGTCCACATCTGCCTCTCAAGGGGGAACCGTGATGTCTCCTGGAGCGTTGGCATGGGACATCGGCATGAGTGGAACAGAAGCCTTCGATAATATGGGACATGTCAGGCCTTCAGTCTGACAATGGAACATCGGCCCTCAGCAATGCAAGAGGAAACCCTGATGGGGCATAGTACAAAAAAGATGGGAATGATAGAGAAGAGGAGCGTTCGTCAGAAACGATTCTTTGTCCTCAATTCGAATCGCCAGCATCTGTTGTATATGCTCTTGTTGCTGACGGTGATTGCGATAGTTCTGTTTAGGGTCGTCTTCTTGAGATTGACCTTCGTCGCGCCGGATACCATGGCCTGGCGTGGGGCAGCCCAATGCATGATAGCATACCGGCAGCAAACCGGGCATGTGGCGCTATGGAACGGCAACACGTTTTCCGGAATGCCGGGATATATGATCAGCGTGGGCAACCTTGTGCCAAGTATGGATTCGCTCTTGGGCTACCTCAGCGTGGTTTTGGGGTGGCCCATGGTCTATTTGGCGCTGGGTGCCCTCTTTCTGTATCTACTCCTGATTAGGAAAGGTGCGGCAAAATATGCGGCCCTTGCGGGGGCTCTCGCTTTCGCTTTGATGCCCCATTTCTTCAGTCTTTTCGAGGCCGGGCATAACACCAAGCTACGTTCCATCATGTATATTCCCCTGATTTTTATGGCCATGGACCATATGTTTGATCGGAGGAACCTCTGGAGTTTCCTGCTGGCCTCCCTGGCACTGTCCCTCCAGCTTCGGGCCAACCATCCTCAGATCATCTACTATACATGGCTTATGCTTGCACTTTACCTGATGGCTGAGATGATCCGGCACGGTTTGCGACGGAATTTCTGGGCGGCAGCCAAAACAGCTCTCTTGTTCGCGGGAGTCCTGGTTTTTTCCCTCGCTTTGGTCGCTCAGCCTTATTGGGCAAACTACGAGTATTCCGAGTTCACCATGAGAGGAGGCGATAGCGGACTCTCCACAGAGTATGCGACCAGCTGGTCGTTTCATCCGCTCGAAATGCTGACGTTTCTTGTGCCGTCTTTCTTTGGCCTGGGAGGTGGAACATATTGGGGTTGGATGCCGTTTACTTCCACGTCCATGTATATGGGTCTGGTTCCGTTACTATTTGCCATATTGGCGCTTATCTACCGGCATCGCGACTCCATGGTGCGATTCCTGGGCGTATTGTCCGTCACGGTCCTGCTGATTTCATTTGGAAAACATATCCCCGTGGTGTCTAATCTCCTCCTGAACTACCTTCCCTATTTCAACAAATTTAGAGTGCCCTCCATGATCCTGTGCATACTCCAATTCTCGGTAGCCATATTGGCAGCGTATGGCCTTGACTTCGTTTTGAACCAGGACCGGGATTGGGCCAAACTGAGAAGGGTCTTGAGAAGGATCTCGCTGGTTTTGGGGGGACTCCTTCTTCTCGGGCTGTTGGCCAAGGGACCGATATTTTCGCTGCTGTCCGGGTTTATGTTTGAGAAGATGGGCGAGACAGCGAAGGTTGCCCCGGACAGCCTGCTTCAGTTGAAGCACATACGCTTCGATATGCTGGCCAGAGATTTTGCCAAGTTGGCCATCTTGTTCTGCCTGATGTCCGTCCTGATCGTGCGCTATCTGCGCAAGAAGATAAGAAAGTCCTATGTCATCATACTACTGATCGGTATGTTGGTCGGAGACCTTTGGCTGGTTGATAGGGCCCATTTGAGGAACCTGCAGAATCCCGAACTAATCGAGAAGGTCCAGTTTGGCAAGACAAGCACGGATGCTTTTCTGTTGGAGGATACATCCGATTTCAGAGTATTCCCCGTTGGACAGCTTTTCGGGGACAATCGTTGGTCCTACTATCATCAGAGCATCGGAGGATACCATGCGGCCAAGCTTCGTATCTACCAGGATGTACTGGAGCATTGCCTGTATAGCGGAGCGGGCCGTTTTCCCATAAATATGAATATCGTCAATATGCTCAATGCAAAGTATCTCATCGCGCAAGGGCGTTTGCCTGAAGAGGGTTTTGAACTGGTACATTACGACAAGGCCAGCGGTCAGCTGGTCTATTTGAACAAGAATGTGTTGCCCCGCGCTTTTCTGGTCACTCAATACGAAGTGATCTCGGACAGGCAGGAAAGGCTTAACAGACTAAATGCCGGGGACTTCAATCCGTCGGACACAGCCCTGTTGGAGAAATCCATTGAGGTGGCGCTGGGAGGCGAAAAGGGCACGGTCGAGATGGCGCGCTATGCGCTTCACGAGATCTCCATGGCGACAAATGTAGCGACTCCCTCTCTCCTTGTGCTCAGTGAAATCTACTATCCTGCTGGCTGGAAAGCTTACGTGGATGGCAAAGAGACGGAGATTTTCAAGACAGATCATATTCTCCGATCTGTTCTGGTTCCCAAGGGAAAGCACCAGGTCGAATTCGTTTTCGCCCCGCAGACCTACAATCTTGGGATCTGGGTGACTTCCATCGCAAGCATTCTTCTGTTTGGCGGATTGGGCATAGAGGGTTTTCGACGACGGCACAGGTTCCCGGGCATCCTGCGAGGATTCCGGGAAGGGCGGTGATCGATCGAAACATCCGATGCCAAGTGAGTGGAGGGATATGAGCGAAATTCTGTTTATCAAGACAACGAACTCGAGTTTCGTCAGGAAGGACGAGGAATTTCTCAAAAGGAACTATGCCACAAAGGTTTTCCACTTCAAATATGGGGCTTTCCTTCGGGTCTTCCTCAGTGAAATTCAGTTGACGCTTTGGGTATTCAGGCATATCTGGCACTCAAAACTGCTCTTTATCTGGTTTGCAGACTATCACTCCTTGATTCCCATTCTGGTGGCCGGAGTCCTGGGCAGGAAATCAGTTCTCGTCGTTGGTGGATATGATGTCGCCAACATGCCCGAACTCAGGTACGGGGTCTTTGTAAGAAAGTTCAGAGGACTGTGTGCCGGGTGTTCTTTGAGGAATGCGAGTTTTGTCTTGCCTGTTGCGGAATCTTTGATCCAAGACATATATGAAAATGTTGGAGATGTAAAGGGCACTATTGAGGTGATCCAGACCGGCTATGATTACGAAAAATGGAAACCGAACGAGCCGAAGACTGCCAATCAAGTTCTGACTGTAGCGATAGTGGATTCGCATCAGAGATGTAGAATAAAGGGGATAGATCTCTTCATAGAAATAGCGAAGAGAATGCCGGATATGGAATTTGTTCTTGTTGGTGTCAACGATAACGGAAGAGATCTAATTGAGAAGATTTCCATCGATAATCTAGTCGTTGTGGGCAGGATTCAACAGGATGAATTGTTGCGGTACTATCAGACAGCAAGGATTTATGCGCAATTATCTCTCAGGGAAGGGCTGCCCAATGTGCTGTGCGAGGCCATGCTTTGTGAGTGTGTGCCTGTCGGTTCAGATATAGCGAGCATTGCAGATGTTATTGGGGATACAGGCATCATCCTGAAAAGTAGAGAGGTTGATGAAGGGGTCAATGCCATTCAAGAAGCGCTCAAATCCGATGGGGGGAAGCTGGCCAGACACCGAATTATGAGGATGTTTCCCCAAAGAAAAAGGGACGAGGCGTTAAAGGAACTTATGGATAGCCTATTGGTATAGCGTAGAGAGACTGATTGGTGGAATCTTTCCAAGCGTTCTCTATGATTCCCCCCTGGATTTCTACGAACCGATCGAGCTGCAAAGGACAAAAGCGGGGCTGATTGGGATCGCCAGATAGGGTAGACTCCTCTGATCGAATCGTTCGCATTGAACGTTTCGGCACAGGTGAGATTTCGTAAACTGAATGAGGAAGACTTTGGCGGACAAAATTCACATCTTGTTGGTGAGCAAGGACGCAGAGCTCAGGGCCGCGGTGGTGAATGATCTGAAGGGGGCGATTCGGCACGTCTCGGAACAGGGCGAATAGGGAGTCCAGATCCAAGGTTTCTATCCCCAAGAACCTTTCCACTCCTCCTCAAGCCTTTGTCCCGCTCTTGAGACATATCAAGAAGGGATGTTTAGATCCGACAGATCCCCAGCCTGGTCATCTCCCAGCATCTGCAAGCGGATGATGCGGGTAGCTTTTGTCCGTGGACAAGAATCATTCTAAAAGAAGAATCATTCTAAAAGAAGAATCATTCTAAAAGAATAATCATTCGAGCCTCTTGCAGAAGTCATAAAGTAGAGGAGATTTGTTTTTGAAATTAAGTGCATAGAACACACATAAGACTTGCGTAATCCCATTGATCTTAGTATATTATATCAATTACTAAGCTATCTTTCACCCTATCTTCAGGAG
>JAZDJA010000319.1:0-5112 GCA_043804415.1 Candidatus Latescibacterota bacterium
GATCGATCGAAGCTCCCCCAGATCGTACCCCTCCCCCTCCACGGTATACCAGAAAATCTGGCCCAAACCCGTAGCATCCGGACCGAGCACCGGCACCACGCCCTCCGGCATCAAGGGGAGCGCCACATTCATCTTCTCCAACACCCGGGTCCGCGCCCAGTAGAAGTCCACGTTGTCCTTGAAGTTCACATACACCATGGACCATCCAAACCCAGACGTCGAGCGCACGGTCTTGACCCCGGGCAGCCCCATCAAATTGGTGCTCAACGGATACGTGATCTGATCCTCGATATCCTTGGGGCTCCGGCCCGGCCAGTCGGTGAACACGATGACCTGGTTCTCCCCGATATCGGGAATGGCGTCCACCGGGGTGTGGTAAACCGCCCAGACTCCGGCGCCGATCACAAACAGGAAGAAGACGATCACCAGAAAGCGATTCTGGAAGCAATACTCGATAAGCTTGTTGATCATGGGGATCCCTCTCGTAGGATACCGGGCGCTATTTGGTGGCGCCGCAGTTTCAAGGATTATCGACCGCTGGTGCGGTCTGGCTGGAAATCGCTCTGGGCAGCGTCTTCGGTTTCTCCCTCTATCAGGAATTGCCCTGACAAGGTCTTAGCCTTCTGCAATCAGAAAAATCCCCGTTTCTGCGAACAGATTGGGGAGTATCCTTACTCTTTTGTTCTTGCTGACGAAAACAGATTTCTCCACGGTAATGTTGCGACTCCGGATATAGTCCAGAAAGTCCGAAATGCTCAAGAAATGCAGATTCGGCGTATCATACCACTGATAGGGCAACGATTCTGTCACCGGTGTTTTCCCTCTGAAGAACAATCGCGATCGCGCTCTGTAATGGGTGAAATTGGGGAAGCTGACGATCACTTTCCCGCCCACCCGTAGCGACTCCATGAGTACAAGATCGGGATTTCTAACCTGCTGAAAGCTCTGGCTCAATACTACGTAGTCAAAGGCTTTGTCTGTAAAATCCGACAGGCCGCTGTCTATGTCTCCATGAAGAACACTCAATCCCTTTGCCACGCATTGGTAGATGGCCTGTTCGTCAATCTCGATCCCCTGGGCCTTGATTTTCTTCTCGCGCACCAGCATGGCCAAAAGCTCCCCATCACCGCATCCCAAATCCAGCACGGAGGCCCCAGCTTTTATCAGTTCGTAGATGAGTCGATATTCGATCCCAACGGCGTCATCCCTCATCGTCACCTCGCTTGTTGGCCCTCTGGGTCGATTGCAGGAAATGCTTGATCAGATGGGCCCCCTCCTCCACCTCGAGCAGGAAGGCATCGTGCCCGTATCTGGAATCGATCTCACAATAGGTTATGGGTACTCCGGCCAGCTTACAGGCCCGGGCGATCTCCTGGGATTGGTATGCCGGATAGAGCCAGTCTGACTTGAAGGCAATGACCAGGAATTTCGTCTCCATTCCCCTGAATACATCACAGAGATTCCTGCCGTCCAACAGGTTGAAATAATCCATCGTCTTTGTTATGTAAAGATAGGAGTTCGCATCGAATCGTTTTCCAAAGTTGTCGCCCCGGTATCTTAAATAGCCTTCCACCTCGAAGTTCGCCCCGAATTTGAATTCCTGTTTCCCATCCTTCAGGCGCCTGCCGAATTTCTCCGTCATGGAGGTGTCGCTCATGTAGGTAATATGGCCGATCATTCTGGCGATGGCCAATCCTTTGGCCGGAATCGAATCGCCGTAGTAATTGCCCTCTTTCCAGTCGGAATCCGCCATGATCGCCTGTCTGCCCACTTCGTTGAACGCAATCTGCTGCGGGGAATGTTTGATCGCGGTGGCAATAGGAATGGCGGAGCGAATCCGCTCCGGATATGAAACGGCCCACTCCAGAACCTGCATGCCTCCCATCGATCCTCCGGCCACGGTCAGCAGTCTTTCAATTCCCAAATAGTCTATCAGGTGCCGCTGCGCATGGACCATATCCCGAATGGTGATCATCGGAAATTCCAGGCCATAGGGTCTGCCGGTCTTCGGATTCTGCGAAGAAGGACCGGTGGAGCCCGTGCAGCCCCCAAGTATATTCGAGCAGACCACAAAATACCGGTCCGTATCAAAGGCCTTGCCAGGCCCGATCATGGCGTCCCACCACCCGGGCTTTGGGTTCCCCGCGTGGTACCCCGCAGCGTGGGCATCTCCGGACAGGGCGTGCACGATCAAAATGGCGTTGGACTTCGCTGGATCCAACCGGCCGTAGGTTTCGTAAGCCAGGGTGATCGGACCCAGCTTCTCGCCGCTTTCCAGCACCAACTCATCAGGAGAATCTGCAAAGGTATAGTACTGCGTCTCAACCGTTCCCACACTTCCCTTTTCAACCATCGTTCCCGCCCTTTTTCCAAAGATCGTTGTTACCCACCCAGCGCTGCAATCAGGGACAGCCGACTGCAGCTGCCCCTGATGCCCCTTCGTGCCCGGCTTTCAGCTGGCGGCCTGCCTGAGCGCCTGATCAATATCCTCCTTGATGTCTTCCACATCCTCCAGACCAATGGAAAGCCGGATGTAATCCTCGGTAACGCCTGTCTCCTCTTGTTCCGCTCGGGTCAGCTGTTGATGCGTGGTCGATGCGGGATGAATCACCAGACTCTTGGCATCTCCTATATTGGCCAGATGGGAAAGCAGCTTTACTGAGTTGATGAACTTCTTGCATATTTCCAACCCGCCTTTGATGCCGAAACCCAACAGGGCGCCGTACCGGCCCCCCAGGTATTTTGTCGCCAGGGCATGGCTCGGGTGCTCCGGTAATCCGGGATAGTTGACCCAGGCCACCAAAGGATGCTGCGACAGATATTCCGCCACCGCGAGGGCATTTTCCGAATGCTTCCGCACTCTTAGGGGCAAGGTCTCCAACCCCTGAAGGAACAGGAAAGAGTTGAATGGGCTGAGGGCCGGGCCCAAATCCCGCAACCATTGAACCCGCACCTTGATGATGAAGGCCACGTTGCCCATCCCCGGAAAATCGCCAAACACCTCCCAATACTTCATGCCGTGGTAACTGGGATCGGGCTCGGTAAATTCGGGAAACTTGCCATTTCCCCAATTGAAGTTACCCGAATCTACAATCACCCCACCGATGGAGGTCCCATGGCCACCCACAAACTTGGTCGCAGAAAGGGTTAGTACGTCCGCGCCGTGTTCTATGGGCCGGACCAGACCCACGCCCACGGTATTATCCACCACAAAGGGAATCCCCGCCTCGTGAGCGATGGCCGCGATGCGCTCGAAATCCGGCACATCCAATTTGGGATTCCCGATCGTTTCCGCATAGATGGCTCTTGTTTTCTCGGTGATCGCCGCCTTGATCTGATCGGGATTTTTCGAGTCCACAAACGTCACCTTTCTTCCCAGCTTTGGAAAGGTGTAGTGGAACTGTTGATAGGTCCCGCCATAGAGATTGTTTGCCGCAACGATCTCATCGCCCACCTGGGTGATGGCCAAAAGGGCAAGGGTCTGGGCAGCCTGTCCGGATGCCACCGCCAGCGCACCGGTGCCTCCCTCAAGGGCGGCCATCCTTTTCTCAAACACATCGTTGGTCGGGTTCATGATCCGGCTGTAAATGTTCCCGAATTCCTTTAGCGCGAACAGATTGGCCGCATGGTCGGTGTCTCTGAAGACAAAGGAGGTGGTCTGGTAAATAGGCACCGCCCGGGCACCTGTAGTCGGATCTGCCTCTTCCTGCCCCGCGTGCAACGCGATCGTGTCCAATCTCCTTTTCTCCGACATTTTGCTCCTCCCCGTTTTTTGAGGCTGCTGGCATGCTGCCCTGGTTGAATGATCCTGCTTTTTCTGAAACCGAAGATGTTTCCGGCACCCTACGCGAGTGAGTCACGGATGCGGTCGAAGCCCGCCCTGGATAGGGGTATGGAAACAACTGGACGCTTCAGCCGTCCCGTTGGCTCCCTCTTTCTTGGGATGCTCAATGCTGATGGCCCGAGGCCGGCGGGGGCGCCTCGCCCTCCTTGATCTCCTTGGCTCCGCCATAGAGCGCGCTGGATCCGGAGAACAGCTGAGTTTGGGAGTCGATCAGGAAGTTGGCGGCCGTGACGACCCGATCCCCTTCCGACAGACCACTCAAGACCGGAAAGAACCCCTCCGCTTCCCGACCGATCTTGACTTCGACGCCCACAAATTGTCCCTCCCCCTGATCGAGATACGCCACCTTCCGGGGGCCCGTATCCAGAATGGCGGCCTTGGGCACTGCCAGTATCCTGCCCGTGGGAACCCGAACGTTCACATCCGCAAACATCCCCGGCTTGAGAAGATGCTTTTCGTTCGGCGCCTCGATGCGCACCCCGACCGATCGTGTTTTGGTGTTGAGCACCGGATCGATAAAAGTAATCCGTCCCATGAACGTTTCGCCTGGATAGGCCTCCACAGAGACCGCTGCCATCTGCCCGTTCTCGATCCACGACAGCTCCGACTCGTAAATATCGGCCATCACCCATACGGCAGAGAGATCGGCAATGTCGAAGAACACTTGCCCCTCCTTGACATACATCCCCTCTTTGACCATTTTTTGGGTCACGACCCCCCCCATCGGTGCGTAAAGGGTCATGTGGGTTTGGGCCTTCCGATCCTGCTCGAGTTTTTCGATCTGCTGCTCGGAAATTCCCCACAGCAAGAGCCGCTTCCGGCTTGCCTGAACCAGCGACCGCGCGCCGTAAACCGTCTCGGGGATGCGGCTGTTCGCCACCTTGTCCAGCGTCTCCAGAGAGAGCAGATACTCCTCCTGCGTGGTCACCAGATCGGGGCTGTAAATTTCCAGGAGCGGCTGTCCCTTTTTCACCACAGCGCCCGTGAAGTTCACAAAAAGGCGGTCCACCCGGCCCGGGACCCAGGCGGCCACGTGGGCCAGCTTGCGTTCGTCATACATCACTTTGCCAACGGCCCGTATGTTCTTATTGAGCGAGCGGAAAGCCACCACGTCGGTTCGTATGTCCGAAAGCTGCACCTCCCGCGGGGTCAGTTTGATCTTCACGGGACCCGAATCGGATGCGCTGCCCCCGCCCTCACCTTGCTCGTACACGGGTATCAGGGTCATCGCACAGATGGGGCACTTTCCGGGACCCTCCGCACGGACG
>JAZDJA010000320.1:0-4684 GCA_043804415.1 Candidatus Latescibacterota bacterium
GAGGGTCAGCGGCACTTCGCCTTTGCCGCTATAGAGCTGTTCGAGCGGGATGGTCCGGTCGCCGTTAACGGAGACAAGCCGGACCCAGGTGTTCAGTGCCAGCAGTGCCGGTGCGGTGTCGCCCTGGTAGGCAGCATAGCAATGTCCCGGCTTGTTCACCACGTGGCAGATCCGGCCACCAGCCTTGAAGCAGTTCGGCTTGGCCCTCTTCCAGGCCAGGGACTGGTTGAAGTACCAGCAGCGCGTTTCCAGGCAGATGTTTCCTCCCAGTGTGGCCAGATTCCGTATCTGCTGCGAGGCCACCTTTCCGGCAGCTACAGCCAGGAGAGGCGCCTGCCGCCGGACCACCTCCGACGTGGCTATGTCGTGCAGAGTCGTCCCGGCACCGATCACAAGACCGTGCCTATCCCCACGGACGTACCGGTGTTCTGCTACGTCGGTCATGTCGAGGATATAGGCGGGTCGGATGATCTGCTGTTTCATACGGGGGATCAGGTCACTCCCGCCGGCCAGGATACAGATTGCGCCATGGTGCTCTGACAGGGCCTCACAGGCTTCCTTCAAGGAGGCGGGTCGCAAATACTCGAACGGCTCGATCCTCATGGCGTTTCCCCTTCCCGCCGCGCCTTCCCGGCCAGTGCTGCCAACACCTTCTCGCGCGTTACGGGGAGCTCCTTGAAGCGAACCCCGGTGGCATCGTAGAGCGCAGCGGCTACGGCAGGCAGGCCGGCGATCTGCGCCCCTTCACCCGCGTCCTTGGCTCCAAAGGGCCCTGATGGATCGTCGGTCTCTACGTGGAAACACTCCATCACCGGCGCCACATCCATGGCTGAGGGCATTCCATACTCCATAAGTGAAACGGCCAGGGGCACTCCCTGATCGTAGGGCATATCCTCCATCAATACCTGAGTTGCCGCACTGGCCGCACCCCCGTGCTGCATCCCCTCCAGGCCCAGCGGATTCAATGCCCGGCCGCAGTCATGGGAGATGACCATCTTCACCAGTCGCACCTCGCCCGTCACCGAATCGACCTCCACTTCAACCCCCTGCGAGCCGGAACTGTAGGCGGGAAAGTCTGAGCCGGATCCGCCGGCAAAGTCGAGGATAGCCGACTTCGGCGCAGCCGTACCGCGACCGATGACCGGCGCGCCCTTCCCGTAGAAGCACATGCGCACGGCCGCAAGCAGAGACATTCCCTGTTCAGGGCTCCCCTTTACGAAGATGCGATGATTCTTGAACTGCAGATCCTCCAGATTGCATTCCAGCTTCTCCGCCCCCGCCCCCGCAAGCTGGCGCTTGGCATCCTCCACCGCCGCGAGTACGGCCTGCCCGGCGGTGTAGGTCGTACGGCTGCCAAAGGTGCCCGGATCAATGGGTGTCATTTCCGTGTCGACACGGGAGATGTTTACTTCTTCCATGTTAATGCCGAGGCTCTCCGCCACCATCTGGGTGAGCACCGTCTCGGCGCCCTGCCCAACATCGGTTGCCCCATGGATCAGCGTTACTCCTCCGTCCTCAAAGAGCTTTACGATCGCCGCCGAGCCTTCGTGCCCGCCGAGACGCCCGCTGACGAACCCCGGATTCGAGCCGATGCCGACGCCGCGCAGGATGCGACCCTGCCGGCCCTTGCCATACTTGTTCTTGAAGTCCAGCGAATCGGCCACAGCCTGCACGGTTTCCCCGAAGCCCCAGGTGGTGATGTGCTTGCCGTTGGCCGTCGTTTCACCAGCCTTCAGGGCGTTGATCATGCGGATATCCACTGGATCATAGCCCAGTTCCTCTCCCATGGTATCCAGCACCGACTCCACTGCGTAGCGCGTCTGCGGCATGCAGTGCCCGTAAAGCGCACTCGAGAGAAGTTTGTTGGTATAGACGCGCCAGCCGTCATACTTTGCCGCCGGTACGCGCAGGGGAATCCCCAGGTTGGATCCCGGGATGTAGATGGAAAGCGCCCCCACTGAGCTGTAAGCACCTCCGTCTGCGATGGCCTTGAGTTGGACGGCCTGGATGGCGCCATCCCTGCGCATGCCTATCTTGACCCAGAATATAAAGGGGTGTCGTCTGCGTCCGGACAGAAACACCTCCTCCTGGCTGTAGACGATCTTCACGGGACGACCGGTCTTCTTCGAGAGGAGCAGCGAGGCAAAATCGAGGCCCAGGGGTTCGTGCTTGCCGCCGAAGCCGCCACCCACATAGGGCTGCACCAAACGCAGTTTGCTCAGCGGTATCCCCAGCCCTCGCGCCAAATGACGGTAAGCGATGTAGGGGCTCTGTTTGGAAGCCCAGATCTGGGCGCGCCCCGTCGATTCCCAGTCAGCCAGCGCTGCATGTGGTTCAATGAAACCATGCACCACCGCCTGGGTGGTGAGCCTGTCTTCGCGAATCAGATCGGACCGGGCAAAGCCCTCCTCCAAGTCGCCCCATGCCATATGGGTCTCCGCCGAGATGTTGTTCTTGACGTGGTCGTGGATCGGGGGTGAACCTTCTTTCATGGCCTCTTCCGGATCGAAGACCGCGGGGAGAAGATCATAGTCTACCTTGATGAGTTCCAGGGCCTCTTCGGCGATATCCCTGTCGATTGCAGCCACAGCGGCTATCTCGTCGCCCACGTAGCGCACTTTCTCCGTCTCCAGTGCCATCTTGTCGCGCGTGTGCGGCAGAAAGCCGAAGTTCTCGCCCTGCGAGTCCTTACCGGTGACCACCCCGCGCACCCCGGGCAGACTGAGCGCACGGGAAACGTCGATGTTGAGAATGCGCGCGTGTGCGTAAGGGCTTCTCAGCACCTTGCCCCAGAGCATCCCCGGGAGGGACAAGTCTGCGGCGTACTTGGCTTCACCGGTGACCCTGACCCGCCCGTCAACGCGGTGGACGCGCTTGCCGATTAAGGCGAACTCTTCTTTCACGCTACACACTCCTTTAAACCGCACCCGCAACAGGAGCGGACAGTAACATAATCCCCTCCGTGTGTCAAATGCCTATGCAAAATTAAGGGCATGGCAAGGCACTATGTCACGCAAGGGTTTCCGTAAATCTTATCTCAACCTTTCCGGAGAGGAGATCGTCCATGCTGATTTTGTCATTCTTGAGGTACTCGTTGCCAAAAGACGTATTTATCGCCCCTTCCTCAACCAGCTTTTTGGTAATATAAGCCCGGAGCAGTTTCTTGTCAATCTTGTTCACCCCCGTCAGGGGCCATCCGTTGACTATTTCAACCCTCTCGGGCCATTGAAAAACGGAAAGGCCTTCCTGCTGCAGATAACCCTTCAACTCTTCCAGCGGGAAGGCTTCCCCCTCCCTGGGCTGGATGAAGGCGCACAGTTTTTCCCCCAACCCGGGGTCCGGCATGCCGATCACGGCGGCATAGGAAACTTTTGGATGTCTTGACAGCAGGTCTTCAACGGGTTCCGGATAGACATTCTCTCCGCCTCGAATTATCATATCCTTCTTCCGCCCTTCCACTACATACCTGCCGTCAGGACGCAGCGACATAAGGTCACCGCTGTGGAAAAACCCCTGGGCATCGAATGCCTTCCTATTCTCCTCTTCGTTGCGAAAATACCCCTTAAAGGTGAGCGGTCCCTTGGAAATCATTTCGCCTATTTCCCCCGGCGCCACCTCCCGATTCTTATCATCGACGAGCTTGATCTGAACATAGGGGTCGATGAGAAGAGGCCTTCCCAAGGTATACATATGGGCCTCTTTCGGGGAATCACACCGGGTGGAAATTACTGGCCCCTCGGTCATGGAAAATGACGTGCCGAAGGTCACCCGGAGTTCCTCCAGGCACCAACGGGCCTGCTCGGGTTTCACCTTTTGAGCCCCCACCCCTATCTGCCTGAGCGAGCTCATGTCATAGAGCTTCATCGATTCCCTTGCCCCCATCCAGTAGTTGAGCTGCACCGGCACCATGGGCATGAAGGTTATCCGCCATTTTTCGATCAGGGCGAATTGCTCCTGAGGTTTCACGCACTTGGTTATCACCACTGTCCCGCCCCGGAACATCATCACACCCCAGACCAGCTGCCCCGCGGCATTATGCGCCACCGGCATCGCACCCAAAGTGACCGTTTCATCCGTCAATCCCCTGGCCCTGCCCACGTAATCCCACTGACAGATATAATCATGATAGGTTCTCGGTATGCCTTTGGGAAGCCCGGTGGTGCCTCCGGACAGCTGTTCCACGCAGATGTCGTCCGGTGCGGGACTGAATTGTTTCAGGTAGTTTTCGGGGTATTCATTCTCGATCGCCTGATCTGCAAGGTCATCGAGCGACTGCCATCCGGGGGAGCTTCCGTCCACGGTGAGGAATATTTTCAGGTAGGGATGGGCCTGTTTAATATCGTTTACCATCCCTACGTAATCGAATTTTTCCCCCACCGGCACGATAATACCCTTGGCCCGGTGCAGTCCTATTTCATGATTTACCTCTATCTTCCTGTGTCGCGGAATGCACATGACTGGGATCGCGCCCAGGCGGTTCAGTCCGAAAACCATGAAAAAAAACTGGACGACATTGGGCATCTGGAGAACAAAAAAATCACCATACTCCACCCCGAGTCGGTGAAGCCAAAGAGCTACCCTGTCCACTTTTTGCTTTGTCTCGCTCCAGGTCAGGGCGCATTTGTCGTCGATAAAGGCCAACTTGTGAGGGAACCTCTCTGCATTACGATCCAGGAGGTCACCG
>JAZDJA010000321.1:0-4040 GCA_043804415.1 Candidatus Latescibacterota bacterium
TCGGCCAGCCTCACCAGAAACTGTTTCGCATCCTGATGATCGCACTTGTATGGATCGCGTTGGCTCGGGTTCAGGTTTGCGTACCATTTGGTGACCACGTTTTCACACTCGATCATGTCACCCTTTTCACCGTAGACCTCACAAATCGCCTGTGCGACCTGCCCTTGCGCTGCCTGTTCGCCCAAGTTAAGCACCTTCACATCCTCGGCAAAGGCCTCACAGATAGTCTCGGCGTCCTTTTGAGTAAGCGCGTCCCCAACCGGACCGCCGGAATAAGCCGCCGGCAATTGCTCCAGCATGAAATCAAATCGATCCACACTGCCGGCGAGTCCGTCCATCAGATTCTTGAGCCCGTTCAAACGAGCCTGTCGGTCTTTTTCATAAAGGCTGATGATCTTGGCCACAGCCGGCAAACCGTTCCACCATTGTTCGAGCGTTTCAAAGGCGGAGTTGAGGGATCGTGTTTCGCCGTGCTTCAGGGGCGGTGCGTCGGCCGCCTTGGCGACTCTGCCGATGAGACTAATCTGGGCCTGCGAAATATCCCGGACCACAAACACCGTCTTGGCCGCCGGGTCTGAGACAATCTGGACCAGATCGTCATAGGACCGAAGTGGCTGCTCCACCATCCGTGTGGAGTCCTTGTACACGATCAGTCGCTCGCCATACGCTCGAACGATGTGAGCCAGGGACAACATGAGCGGTGTGCCCCCGACGCCGTAAGGCGCTTTCCGTGCATCTTCCAGAAAAGCGCCAACCGAGAACGTTTCCCCAGGGTTGAGATTTGCCAGGCGGTCACACAGTTCTTTGAAAATCGGAAAATCATCGTGGATCTTGGTCGGATCGGTTTCACAGGAAAAATAGGAGACCACGCCCTCCGAACCGGTTTTTTTGAGGGCCCCCGCGCCTTTCAGGAGCGCTTTCTCCAGGTATCGCTTCTCTCCGTGATTGTCGGGATTGCCATTGTCAATCAGAACTTTTTCCGCCTCCAGCAATACAGCCACCGCCTGTTTCAGCGCGGTGTTCTTGCCAGTGCGCCACTTTTCGTCGTGGCAGAAATTCAAGTCAGGGTGCTTTATACGACACCTTTTCGTAAACAATTCATCGCACAGCATGTCCGCAGGCTTGTGTGACTGTTTGGGTTTGTCCACCAACACCTTTCCACCCTGCCAATACCAACATGCACCGCTGCCCTCCTCAATATCTCGGAACACACGCTGGAGGGTCGGCAGGTAACCGTCGTCAGGATTTTCAAAAATGTCTCGCAGCCTCGACTCGGTCTGAGCACTTATTTTTTCCGCTTCGTTAGGGGGGAGGTAGTAACGGCACGCTTTTACTTTCAGCAGGATTTCCGTAAAGGGTTGCGGCGCGTGCGGCACGGCCAGGACCACATTATTGTCCGAAATGGTCTTGGCCGCTTCCCTTGCCACGTTGATCTCGCTCTCGTCCTCACACAGCGCATAAACCAAGGTCCCTTCAAAACTCTTCGCCGGCTTGTTGCGACTCTCCTCATAATCCGTGCGGATTTCATCCCAGAGCGCATCTCCGACATCTTTGGCGCGCACGAAACGCGTGCGAAAGCGTTTGTCTTCCCCAAACGGCAGGTTATACCCCTTGGATTCGGCAAAATCCGAGAGACGCTTGCCACCTGATTCTTCCAGAAAAGCCGCCGCTGTGTCCACTGGATGCAGTTTGGTATCGGCTACGTATCGTTCGATCAAGTCATAAGGGTCCGCCTCGCCGGTACTCGCGGCCAGTTCATAGGTTTTAGACTGCTGCCGGAAGAACACCGCGCCTTTCTTGACGAGGTCCTTCAGGTGTCCCTCGACCTGGTTCTTCTCGGATGTGCTCAGGCAGTACAATCCGAACTGAATGTTCTCCAGGCTTGTCGGAACTTGACAAAGCTGGTAGATCAGGATCGTTCTAAGCACCTGGACACGTTCGTCATCCTGGAATCCGAAAAGTTCGCCTTCAGCGGCCTTTCGCAGGGCATCCAGACTGGCGTAGAAGCCGTTGACGAACTGCCGCTGCCGCTCCCGCAAGTCAGGGTTTCTTTGGGAAAGCTCCTTTTCGAAGAAGATGAACAGCCGATCTACGGCGTAAAGGTTCAGCTTCCCGCCGCTCACCGTCATTTCGGCATTTTCGATGAAGTCCGCGTATGATCCCTTCTCGCCGCCTACATCACCCGAGAAGAAGGTGAACGTGCTGCGCGCATCCGAGCCGATTTCCGAGGAGAGCTTGAGCAGGCAGGCCAGGGCCATGGGATGCACGCCGTAGATGTCCTCCAGCACCCGCTGACGGATTCGATTCACATCCTCGATCCAGGGAAAGAGGTCCAGTGATTTGCACGGCGGAACCAACTGATCGAATACGCCTGTCTTGGGGGCGATTTCTTTTTTCCAGATCTCGCTCTGCTTGTCCGTTTCCACGATGGCCCCGATGATCTCTTCGATTCCTTCGTTGAGAAGGTCCACTTGGGTGATTCGGGCGCTCATGACTGCCGCATCGTCCTTGCTGAAACGGTCGGCATAAGACTTGAAGTCCTTGTGGATGCAGCCCACAAAGAGCACGTTCGGTTCGTTTTTGCAGATGGTTTCCATGAACCCCTGCAGAATGTCCTTGGAATAGCCCGCCTTTTCCAGGGCGAAACCGAATTCGTCAAAAAGGATAGCCAGTCCCTTGAATCTTTCCTTGAAGGCCTGGCTTCTGACCAATTTTCTGAGAATGGGGATCAGGTTCCCGGCCCGGGCCTGGAACTCGATGCCCCCCATCATTTCCTTGAAAGCGGTGCGGAATCTTTCCAGCCCGTCCGAGTGGTAATTCTTGAGCCCGGTGCGCAGTTGCTCCACGGACAGGCCGGGGGCGACCGATTCAAGAGCCTTGCCAAAGTCCTGATAGAAATTGCGGATGCCGCCCTTGTCGCCCTTTTGCTCCCACTCGGCCAGTTGTCGTTCTGCTTCGTCAAACTCCGTTTCTACTCCGGTGTTCAAGCCTTTGGCCTCGCAAACCTCGAAGACCGCCTTCATCACCACATCTTCGAAATGCCGCCCCGAGTGGTAGTCGCAGATCGCCACCAGGTACTGGCCGTCCTTGCGGATGTTCTTGAGTAGTTTGGCCTTCTCGGAGTCGAGCTTGGTGTAGTTCTCATAAAACCCGGCGATTTCCGGATCACCGCTGGATCGGCTCAGAACGTTTGCCGTCATTAGGCACAGATGCGATTTGCCGGTCCCATAAGAGCCGCTCAGCAGATAGAACTTCTTATCGTTGGGCGCATAGAGCCCCCGGCAAATACGTTCGAACGCCAGGCGGTGTGCCTTGGTGGGCCGATACATGGCCATCCTGTCCGCATTTTCTTGGGCCGCCTCAAAAGCGCTCTTAAGCTCCACGAAATTCGCGTAGCCGGATTTCAGTTTGACAACTTCTGCTATTTTCGCCATGTTGTTTTCACTCCATCGTTCAAAGATACGAGCGAGTTACGTGCGCGCTCGAAAAATTTATGAGCGCGCACGTATTTAGCGCTTTTTCCGCTCGTAAACGTTTGCTTATTCATGAAGTATTACCCTCAACGATTCTCTGCCTTTGTCTGTAAGTCGGTATTTTTGCCTGCTGCTGCGGGGTTTGTCCGGGATGGTCATTTCTACAAACCCCGTCTTGATTAGGGGGTTAAGAACTTGGTCCCTGAACTTGGTCCGGTTTGTTCGTCCCAAGAGTTCCATCAAATCCGTAATAGCTTTATCATTCAGAAGGTTGCGGATGATTTGAACTTGGTCCCAACTTAGTCCCAACTTGGTCCTATCATCCCCTGTGTCTTTCGGAGTATCGGGCAAAACGGCGGGCAGGAACTTCACATACACAGAACCGGCCTGCTCCTGCCAGGTGGGTTCGGGGTTACCGTTTTCCTCGCACCAGTCAATAATGTTCAGCGTGCCGGTGCCCCAGCGCTCGATAATGCCTGCCCGGTAAAAGACATTGGCAATAATGGGATTCCACGGCTTGGATTCATGGGGTTTGGCCAGCTTTTCCGGAGTGATGCCGAAGTGGAG
>JAZDJA010000322.1:0-15956 GCA_043804415.1 Candidatus Latescibacterota bacterium
GTCCCGAAAATGAAAAGGAGGGTGGCCGAACGGTCCATGCGTGCCGATGAGGAAGAGAAACTGAAGGCGCTGATTTACGTGGCACGGAAGGTTTGACCCCCGGCCAAAAAGGTTGGTGAGGATCCCACGGCTCCCGATGGGATCTTTCGGAGATCTCAGGTCGGGCTTTGTTCATTCCCCCAGCAGGATCGGTTGCGGAGCGAGCGCCCAGAGGTCGTTCCGGGACGAAGAAAACAGCCTTTGGGTGTGTCGCCCATTGCGAGGAAGACATCACCACAATGCAAACCGCGCGAATGGGTTCTGTCAGAGAGGAGGTAAGAAACAATGAGCACACAGAGGAGCATGCCGGTGAGGACCGCTGTTCGGGGACTGGAGGATGTCGTGGCCGCTGAGACCGGCATCAGCTATGTGGATGGCATTAACGGTGCGCTGGACTATGCTGGATAGGACGTCCACGACCCGGCGGGACGCACTTCATACGAAGAGACCATGTATCGTATCTGCGCTGGTTCGGCTAACTCCCCAACCGCGGACAGCTTACCGACTTCCGGACGAAACTCCTATCCGAGATGCGCCTTCCCCCCGAGGTCATCCAAATGATCGAGCTGGCCCCGCCAAACAGCCATCCTAGGGCGGTCCTGCGTTCCACGGTGTCCGCGCTCGCCATTCCAACCAGGGCCATCTCTACCAGATCTCCCGCCGGGTCGAAGAGGCCGTCCTCAAAGCCAAAGGCATCCATCCCAACGGGGATTTCTACTCCGCCACCGTGCAGCACACCTTGGGGATTCCGAGGGAATACTTCGCCGCGGTCTTTCCTGCCAACCGCATCTCAGGCTGGATTGCCCACATTTTCGAACAATGCGCGGACAACCGGCTGATTCGACCCACTTCGAAAGATACGGGCAGGTACGGGAGGACGTTTGTTCCCAGAGACAGGTGGTGATTTGATCTCAGATTTCAGGTTGCGGATTTCGGGTTTTCCAGTCTCCAACCCGCATCCCGCAATCTGCAGTCTCCCATCACTTCTTTCCGCGCGTCTCGATCCGGATCGGAACGCCCTCGAACCCGAACGACTCCCGCAGCCCTCTCTCCAGAAAGCGCAGATAGGAGTCCGGGAGCTCTTCGCTTCGATTGAAGAAGAAAACGAAGGTGGGCGGAGCTACGCGTCGCTGGGTCACATACAGTCCGCGAACGTCCCGCCCCCGCGTCTTCGGCGGCGCATGCCCCAACTGGCTGTTTTCCCAAAAGACATTGAGCGCATGCGTGGGAATGCGTTTCTTGCGCTCCTCGGCCACCGCGATCGCGATATCCAGCGCCTTGTTCACCCGCTGACCGGTCAGCGCCGAGGTGAACATCGTGGGCGCAAATTGCGCGAACGGCATCCGCTCCCGGAGGGCATCCTCATACGCTTTCATCGTTTTGGTGTCTTTCTCCACCAGATCCCACTTATTCGCCACCAACACCACGCCCTTCCCCAACTCGATCGCCTGCGCTACGATCCGTTTGTCCTGCTCAAAAATCCCCTCCGAAGCGTCCAACACCACCAACGCCACATCGCACCGCTCCAGCGCCCTCAGCGTGCGCACAAGCGCATAGAAGCCCACACCGATCTCATTCCTGCTCCGCCGGTGCAGCCCCGCGGTGTCGATCAGCCGAACCCGCTGTCCTTCATACTCAAAGAGCGAGTCTATCGCATCCCGCGTCGTGCCCGGGACCTCGTTTACCACCGCCCTGTCCTCCCGAACCAGCTTATTCAGCATCGAAGACTTGCCCACGTTCGGCCTTCCCACGAGCGCAATGCCTATCTCGTCTTCATCCGCTTCCTCTTCCCCATCCGAGACCGGCAACAGGGCCACCAGATCATCCAGAAGATCCCCCGAGTTCAGCCCGGTCAGCGCAGAAACCGGAGTCGGATCCCCCAGTCCCAGCCGATAGAAGGGCGCACACTCCGCCGTCTGATCCATCCGGTCCACCTTGTTGACCACCAACAGGCAATTCCGATTTCCGCGCCGCAGGATCCGGGCCACTTCCGCATCCAGATCCACCAGCCCGACCTGCGCATCCACCAGGAACAGAACCAGATCCGCCTCCTCTATAGCCAGACGCGCCTGATCCCGCACCGCACCATCCACCCCCTCCTCCGAAGGCGACACATAGCCGCCCGTGTCCACCAGCACAAACTCCCGCCCGCCCCACTCGGTCTCCGCATAGTTGCGGTCCCGCGTCACCCCGGGCATATCATCTACAATCGCCACCTGCTTCCGAATCAACCGGTTGAACAAGGACGACTTGCCCACATTTGGGCGGCCCACCAATGCTACTAAAGGTTTGGACATGTATCTTCCTCTTGGTTTATTGTTTTTTCACGATAGGCAACCGCTCTCCCAGGAAGGAGAAAGTGAGAGAGCGCGAGAGTGCAAAAATGCGCGCCTCTCCAAGATTCTACCCCGACTTTCACATGAGTCTCCCGCAGAAGTGATGGAACGGAGGCATTTGGCAGGGGCTGGCAGGTCAAGCCGTTCTGGTCCGACCAGGATGATTGCAGAACGGAACAGACAGGAACCATTCCACCCAGCTCCTGCAAGAAAATCATTGGACAGGATTGCTTTGAACCATCAAGGCAAAAGCTCTTGATTTCCCATAAGGAGAAATCTTTGATTTTCCATAGGGAAAACTCTTTGATTCTCCCCAAGGAAACGAAGTGACGTGCTCTCATTTCCTGAACGCCTGCAGAAGACTCTCATTTTCTCACGCTCTCCCGTCTCCGCTCTCCCTTGTGCCTCGCTCATCACGTTCAAAACGCTTTCCACCAGGTCGTATGATCCCACATGGACCGGTACGCCGAGTACTTCTGCGATCTGCTCCGGGGTCTGATTGTCCAGCAATAGCCCGTCGTCATTGATGCAATTGGGCGGAAGCAGGACCGCACTCCCATCCGATTCCTCCCTTAGAGCCTCCACAATATCCTCGCCGGTCAACAGACCCGAAACCGTGATGGATTCTCCGAAGAAGCGATTTTTCACCGCAACCACCTGCGCCGACAGTCCGCCCACCTGCTCCAGCCGCTCCCCCATTTTGCGGAGAAAACCCTCCGAGGAGGTGCCCGTGACCAGCGTCAAACGAAAAGGCTCCGCAAGCCGCTTCGGCAGTCTCCCCGCTTCCGTCTCAAAAGCATCCAAAAACTGTCGCACCAGCCCCACACCGTTCTCGATCTGCGGAAAATCTTCGTAGGAGTCCGCATCCGGTACGTCAAGTCCCGCTCTCAGATAGCACTCATCCGCTGCATAAATAAGTCGCGTCTCACATCGAGTCAAAAACGTCTCCTGCCATTTCTCAACCTGCCCGATGCATTCCCTCGCCTCCGGCGCCCCCAACGGCTTCAATGAATGCCGCCCCTCCCGATACCGCGTCAGCCCGACCGGCACCACCGCAATAGACTGCACCTGAGGAAAAAGCTCCGACAAATCCCGCACGGTCCGCTCCAAACAGTCCCCATCGTTGAGCCCGGGACACAACACGATCTGCGTGTGCATCCAGATCCCGGCCTCGGACAGCCGCCGCATCACAGCCAACACATCCCCGCCGCTGCGCCTGCCCAGGATCGTTCTGCGCACTTCGGCGTCCGTGGCATGCACAGAAACATACAGCGGACTAAGTCGCTGTTGCACAATGCGCTGGATGTCCTCCTCTGAGACATCCGAAAGGGTAACATAACTTCCGTGCAAAAACGACAAACGGACATCCTCATCCTTGATATACAGCGCAGGACGCATCCCCGGAGGGAGCTGATCCACAAAGCAGAACACGCACCGGTTTCCGCACCCCCTGATCGTCATCTCCTCAAACTCCAGACCCAGATCGCCCTCTTCCCCATCCTCGATCCGGACCTGGAATGATTCCCCATCCCGTCGGAGTTCCAGCACAGCTTCCTCATCCGCCATCCAAAACCAGACATCGAGCACATCGCGCACCGGATGCTCATTGATCATCTCCAGCATATCTCCTGCCCGTATCCCGAGTTCTTCCGCCTGACTGCCCGTTTGCACACCAGTTATCTTCATAAGTCCACTCTCCAATTGCTTTCCCGCCAAGCACATCCGCCACCAACTGGAGCATCACAGTTTGGCCTTGAGAGTGAGCGCAATACGCCGCAGCCCCAACTCTTGCAGGCGGGATCCGGGGTTTGGCGTGTCTCGGAGGCTGGATTGCTCCCAATCGTGAAATATACCTAACTTGACCGGATATGTCAACGTAAAATTCTGTGCGCCATAATCAGAAAAACCTCGACTTTAGGTTTCCGAATGGTTACTTTGAACATCCCAATATCTTTCATGGGTGCAGATGAGCTTTCTTCATGGTGGTCGGCCTTGTGGCTGCTCGATTCTTGAGCTTTGGTGCGGCAGGACAAAAGCCCAGCGGGCCTCGTTGGAAACGCAGGGTTCATACGAGGCCATGAAAGGCTCTGAACCCGCTCAAGACCTTAGGCGCCATCGTCCGATAAACCTATAGTGCATTTGTCGAAATAACAGGAGGATATCCCGCATACGGAAATGCTCTGGATTACTTCGAAGGAGCAAACCGCCCCAAAGGACGGGACGCAAAGCCACGGATCTTCAGCTCAAGGGGATGTGGGAAGGGGGAACTGCGTGAGCTATGATGGCCGGACTGCCGAAGAGTCGAGACCGCTTCGTGCGGTTCGGCCTTTTTTTGGGGCACCGGCAGCGCTCGCGAAGAAAACGCACAGGCTCGGAGAGGGAACGAGCTCCCTCCGCTCAGGGCATCGGTGGACAGCGGGAGATTGTGGGCATAATGGCAGCCCGCATGGTGCCCGGGATCGAGTGGTCTGTCATCCGGCAGGAGCGCACCGGTGGGCGGTATGGTAAAATGAGATACACCCGTGTATGAGACTATCGCAATATGTCCCCTGAAGAACGACGCCTGGTGCTGCAAACACGCCGCGAACGCGGGTTCCCCTTGCACGCCCCACCACACTTCCGCGGTCTGAGCGGTGAGTACCTCATCACTGCCGCCTGCTAGGAGCATCGCCACATCTTTGAGCTCCCCCATGACCTCTCCTGGCTGGCGAATGAGGTACTGCACGCCCTGACCGACGCCGGACTGCCGCACCCGGCCTGGGTCTTCCTGCCCAACCACTATCACATCCTCTTGGAAACCTTCGACCTGGGCATCGTGAGCAAAGTCCTTCGTCTCGTGCACAGTCGAACCGCTACTGCCATCAACGGCAGACACCGCCAGCGGGGACGCCGGGTGTGGTGTGGCTTCAGCGACCGGCTGATTCGCAGTAAACGCCATCACTTCGCGACGCTGAACTACATTCACCAGAATGCTGTCAAACATGGGTATGCGGATCGGATGGAAGACTGGTCCTGCTCTAGTCTGCATAGCTATATGGAAACACAGGGCGAGGAATGGCTTGCTCGTATCTGGAAAACCTATCCGTTGGGAGATTATGGCAAAGGATGGGATTGGTAGGCGTAGGTTGCAGCAAGATGTCGTAAGGTTCGCAATAGCGCTCGTAGCAAGGCACGGAGTGTAACGCGGTGTCGTCGTCCCTGTCGCAGTCCGTTCTCCCACCACTTCGCTTCGCTGCGTAGCTTACTACAAACCAGAGACACCAGACTATCTCTCGTCTGTGAATCTGAACAAGAGATAAAGATCTTTCTTGCGGAGATTGAAGCGAAGATCATGTTTGAGAAGAATTCTGATGATGATCAAGAAACAGGGCGGGAGGAATACCATGAATGATGCAGAGGCCGAAAAATCAAGCCTTGTCAAAGCAGTGGAGCAACTCAAGGTCCACGATCACCTCTGCCTGATCTATGAATCCCTTGATGAGCAGTTGGCTGCAGCCATCCCATTCATCAGGATAGGGTTGGAGCGCGGGGAGCAGTGTATCTACATTGCTGATGACAATACCGTATCCGCTATCTCGGAAGCCATGCGAGCCGAAGGCATTGCGGTGGATCCAAAATCCGATGCTCTGAAAATCATCACCAAGCGGGACGCCTACCTGAAGCAGGGATACTTCGACCCGGATTCCATGATCCGGTTTCTGAAAGAGGCGGTGGATGCTGCAAAGAAAGCTGGTTTTACCGCTCTGAGAGCAACCGGTGAAATGACCTGGGCGCTCGGAAATGAAACAGGGGTGGAACGTTTGATCGAATATGAGGCCAAGCTGAATCATTGCTTCCCCGAGAATGATGCGCTGGCAATATGCCAATACAGCCGAAACCGCTTCAATCCTGAGATCATTCTGGATGTGATTCGCACGCATCCGATGGTGATCTATGGTTCCACCGTGTGTGATAATTTCTACTATGTCCCGCCGGATGAATTCCTGAAGCCGGAAGCGATGCAGGGATCCCTGGAGGTGGAGAGATTCCTGGAAAATATCCGGGATCACGCCCTTGCCATGGCGGAGATACGCAAGCTCAACGCAGAACTGGAACATCGCGTAAAGGAGCGCACAGCCGAACTGACGGAAAGGAACGCACAGCTTGAGCGGATGAACAAGCTTTTTGTGGGACGAGAACACAAAATGATAGCGCTTAAGAAGAGGATCGCGGAGCTTGAGAAAGACAATACCGGCGAGGCCAAATCGTGAAAGGTCTTAATTTTTCCAGCCTTCGCGCCCGGTTGCTTCTCCTGATAATCCTGGCAAGCATGCCGGCGACGGTGCTAATCATCAACCATGCAGCCGAAGAGCGCAGCGCTGCCAAAGCTCGAGTCCAAGCAGACACGCTGCAGCTGACTCATCTTGCCGTCTCAAATCAAGAGCAGTGGATCGAAGGTTCCCGCCAACTTCTGATTGCGCTGGGGAGCCTGCCAGCAGTGCGCAATCGCGACGGGGCCGAAGCCAGCGAGTTCTTTGCCGAGATACACAAGGAGTGTCCGTCATATGCCAATATCTTCGCTGCAACACCGGATGGGGATCTATTCTCCAGCGCAATTCCCCTGAAACAGCCAGTCAACTCAGCTGACCTGACATGGTTCAAGCGTGCCGTTTCAAGCCGCGATTTTGCCATAAGCGATTATCAGGCTGTGGGGCGCATTACCGGCGTTGCCGTCATTGTCGCTGCCTATCCTGTCTATGATGAGGAAGGGAATCTACAGGCTATCGTTTGCGCCTCGCTTGACCTAACATGGCTCAATGAACAGCCAAAGAAGATGCAGCTTCCCCCAGATACATCGTTTCGCGTAATTGATCAAAACGGCACGATTCTTGCGCGCCATCCTGAACCGGAGGAATGGGTCGGGCAATCACTGCCCGAAGAAGGCATCACCAAGACGATACTGAGTCAGCACGAGGGCACGTCAGAGGCTCCTGATGCGGATAATGTCACGCGCTTTTTTTGCCTTTGCTCCTGTCCATAGCAGGGAAGCAGAAACTGGCATCTTTGTCAGTATCGGGATTCCTACTTCGATTGCCTTTGCCGAAATCAACCGCATGCTTGTTCGAAACCTCACATGGCTGGGAGTTGTGATTGTATTCACGCTTATGGTCGCCTGGTTCGGAAGCGATTTCCTTGTCATGCGAAATGTAAACGCGCTGATAAGCGCAACTCGGCGATTGGGTGGCGGCGACCTGAGCGCACGTACAGGCATGTCATATGATCAGGGAGAGCTGGGTGATCTTGCCCGCGTCTTTGACGGGATGGCAGGATCGCTGGAAGAGCAGAAGGCAGAGCGCAAGCAGGCAGAAGAAAAGCTGATTCATTCCCATGGTCTGATGCAGTATATAATTTCACATGCCCAGAGCGCAATTGCAGTACACGATAGGGAGCTGAAATATCTGTATGTAAGTGATCAATACATCAAACATTACAATGTCAAAGAAAAAGATCTAATTGGAAAGCATCACTATGAAGTGTTTCCGGATCTCCCTCAAAAATGGAGAGACGTGCATGAAAGGGCGCTGGCAGGTGACGTATCAAGTAAGGACGAGGATCCCTATATCAGGGAAGACGGCTCAGTGGATTGGACACGCTGGGAATGCCGTCCGTGGTATGAAGCGGATGGTTCGATCGGAGGGATCATCGTATACACAGAAGTCATCACCGAGCGTGTGCGGGAGAAGGAAGAACTAAAGAAACACCGTGATCGGCTCGAAGAACTGGTCAAAGAACGCACCGCTTCGCTTGCCACCAGGACAGAACAGCTCAGCGAAAACCACTCTGCTCTGATTGCTCTTGTCGAAGAGCTCAATACTACAAACGCGGAACTTGCCATCGCCAAAGAGGGCGCCGAAGAAGCAGACATGCTGAAATCAGCTTTCCTTGCCACCATGTCCCACGAGCTCCGCACGCCCCTCAACTCCATCATCGGCTTCACCGGCATCATCCTGCAGGGATTGACCGGACCCCTCAACGAGGAGCAAAGCAAGCAACTCCGCATGGTGCGGGCCAGTGCTCGTCATTTGCTGCACCTCATCAACGACGTGCTGGATATCTCCAAGATCGAAGCGGGCCAGCTGGAGATCGCCTCAGAGCCGTTCGATCTGCGCGAGTCCATTGAGAATATGGTGCACGCAGTAACCCCGCTTTCGGAGCAGAAGGGATTGGCTCTGGTTAGCGAAATCGCACCGGGGGTGGGCCGGATCACCAGCGATCGACGGCGCGTGGAGCAGATCCTCCTCAATCTGCTCAACAACGCGGTCAAGTTCACGAACGCAGGTCGGGTGACCGTCAAAGCCGATTGGGTCTCCAGATCCGCCATCGGCCATCCGCGACCGACATCAGGCGAGACCGAGGCGCCCGCGATCCGCATCCAGGTGGTGGACACGGGCATCGGGATCGAGCCGGAGGACACGGAGAAGCTGTTCCAGCCCTTCCGACAGGTTGCTTCCGGGCTGACCCGGCCGCATGATGGGACCGGACTGGGGTTTTCGATATGCAGGAAGCTGGTGGAACTGTTGGGAGGGGAGATTAAAGGGGAGAGTGAGGGAACCGGGAGGGGGAGTACATTTGGGTTTGTGCTGCCGGTAAGGTGAAGGAAGCAGAGAGCCACAAGAGCGCGAAGACACGGGGTCTTGCGCGCCTGAGGCAAACCACGAGCAATGAGGAAAGGAGCCACACCATGAGCGAGAAGAGCGCGACAAGAATCCCCGAGATCCTGAATAAGTATGAGAAAGAGCTGTTGATCGACTGGATGAAGGAACAGTTGGCCGCTTTGTCTCTGCGTGCTGACCTGATGAACGAGGCGGAGCTGCGCCAGCAGTCGTCCGAGTTTGTGAATCTGCTGCGCAAGGCCACCCAGACCGGGAACCTGACCGACCACACCGCGCCCGAGTGGGCCGAGGTGCAGCAGATGCTGACCGCCATGTCGCGCTCCCGGGCAGAGCTGGGCTTCAGCCCCACGGAGACGGCCACGTTTGTCTTTTCCCTCAAACAGCCGCTTTTCGCGCGCCTTCGAAAGGAGCTGTCCGAGGATCCCGCAGCGCTGATGGAGAATACGTGGGCGGCCACGGCCTTGCTGGACAAGTTGGGGATGTTCGCCACCGAGAAGTTCCAGCAGACCCGCGAGAACGTCATCACCCGCCAGCAGCAGGAGTTATTGGAACTCTCGACGCCGGTGGTGCAACTTTGGGACGGTATTCTGGCCGTGCCGCTGATCGGCACCCTCGACAGCGCCCGCACCCAGGTGGTCATGGAGAGCCTTCTGCAGCGGATCGTGGAGACCGGGGCATCCATCGCCATCATCGACATCACGGGCGTTCCGACGGTAGATTCGCTGGTGGCTCAGCATCTCATCAAGACCGTGGCAGCCACCCGCCTGATGGGAGCCGATTGCATCGTGAGCGGCATCCGGCCGCAGATCGCGCAGACGATCGTCCACATGGGCGTGGAACTCGGCGACATCGTCACCAAGGCCACCCTCTCCGGCGCCCTCGCAATGGCCTTCAAGCGGATCGGCCTCACGGTCACGTGATTTTGACGCGATGGGGGAACATCGGATCGCCGCTGACGGAACGCGACCGAATGCGCCATCCCCCATCGGAAATAGAGAGGACAGAGAGGACAACATGGAACGCATACCCGTACTCAAAATGGGTGAATTTCTGCTGGTGACCATTCAGGTGGACATGCACGACCGGCTGGCCATGACACTGCAGGACGATTTGACGGAGAAGATCAGCAAAGTGGGCACACGAGGGGTGCTGATTGACATTTCGTCGCTGGATGTGGTGGACTCGTTCACCGCGCGGATGCTCGGAAACATCGCAGCCATGGCGCGGGTGCTCGACGCGCAGACCGTGCTCGTGGGCATGCAGCCGACCGTGGCCATCACCCTGGTGGAGTTGGGGCTTACGCTGAAGGGAATCCGCACCGCCCTCAACGTGGAAAAGGGGATGGAACTCCTCCGGGCTGCGCTGGGGTTACCTGCGGAAGAGAGGAGCGACCGCCATGGCGGCAGCGAACCCGCAGCATGAGACCATGACGATTCGCTCCGACGAGGACATCGTCCGCGTCAGGCAGACCACGCGGACATGGGCTGTGGAACGCGGCTTCAGCCTGGTGGAGCAGACCAAGCTGGTTACGGCAGCCAGCGAACTGGCGCGCAACGCCGTGAAGTGGGGCGGCGGGGGAACCGTTCGCCTGGAAGTCCTGGACGAACGGGGCCGCCAGGGACTTCGGCTGATCTTCGAGGATCATGGCCCCGGCATTGCGGACGTGGACCTGGCCATGCAGGATGGCTACACCCAGGGGTGCGGTCTGGGCATGGGCCTGGGCGGCGCCAAAAGGCTGGTGAATGAATTTGAGATCGTCTCGCGCGCCGGAGAGGGCACGCGGGTAACCATCACAAGGTGGAAATGAACCCCTACAAGAAGGCGGAGGATGGTGTGCGGATCGTTCATTCCATCCTATCCTACCCGTATGCGGTCCTCCCCGTAACCGAGGCCAGCCAGGCAGGGAAGGCGCGCCGCAGGGCCGTCGCACTGGCCGGCCGTCTGGGCTTCGACGAGACCGAAACCGGGAAGGTGGCTGTGGTCGTCACCGAGGTCGCAACCAACCTGGCCAAACACGCCGCCCGCGGGGAAGTGCTCCTCGGTCCGGTGGAAAGGGACGGTGTGGCCGGCATCGAGGTCCTGGCGCTGGACCGGGGTCCCGGGATGGCCCGTCTGGGGGAGTGTATGCGCGACGGCTATTCCAGCGCCGGCAGCCCGGGGACCGGTCTGGGAGCCATCTCCCGCCTGTCCGCGGTTTTCGACATCCATTCCGTTCCCGAGGCAGGGACAGCGCTCCTGGCCCGTCTGTGGGCCGGGCCGCTCCCAAAACGTTTTGGCGCTCCCGGGCTTGACATCGGAACGGTCTGTCTGCCCATGCCCGGCGAGGAGGGTTCCGGCGATGCATGGGCGATGGCACAATTCCGGGGACGCACCCTCATCATGGTGGTGGATGGACTGGGCCACGGTCCCGGGGCAGCCGAGGCGTCTCTTGAGGCGGTGAGGATCTTTGAAAAGAATGCCCGCCTTTCTCCCGCGGAGGTGATCGAGGCTGCGCACACCGGCCTGCACAGCACGCGCGACGCGGCCATGGCGGTAGCCGAACTGGATGAGGATCGCGATGGGATCCGCTTCGCGGGAGCAGGAAACATCGCAGGCCGCGTTCTCTCGTCCGGGGAAAGCCACAACATGGTCTCTCACCCCGGCATCGTCGGGTACAAGATTCACAGGATTCAGGAGCTGGCCTATTCCTGGCCCCCAGGGGCGCTTTTGGTGATGCACTCCGATGGGCTGACCTCGCGCTGGAGCTTTGACCGGTACCCCGGCCTGGCGGCCAAACATCCCGGCCTGATCGCAGGGACGCTCTATCGGGACTATAACCGGGGAAACGACGATGTGACCGTGTTAGCCGCTCGGAAGACCGCGGCCAGTCCGGAGCGCGACAGACCCGACCTTGCGCGGGAACCCGGTTGACCGCCTATGCGCGGCAAGGCTTGGGTGCCCTCAAAAAACTCAAGAATGGAGGGGCAGCGTGATGCCTCATCGGGATCGAGAACTCAAGATCATCCTCACCACGGAGATTCGGTCCGAGCACGACGTGGTGCTGGCGCGACAGCGGGCGCGGCAGATCGCGGGGGTTCTGGGGTTCGTGGCGCAGGATCAGACGCGCATCGCAACGGCCACTTCGGAGATCGCCCGCAACGCCTTCCTCTATGCGGGCGGAGGAAAAGCCGCGTTTCTGCTTGAGGGCGAGGCCCGGCCGCAGACCTTCCTGATCCGCATCAGCGACACCGGACCGGGGATCGCCAGTCTATCCGACCTTCTCGAGGGACGATACACCTCCAACACGGGCATGGGCCTGGGCATCATCGGCGCCAGGCGGCTGATGGATCGTTTTCACATCACATCCCCCGTCGGCGGAGGAACGACCGTGCTTTTTGGCAAGGTGCTTCCTCCCGGATCGCCGGTGATCGCCGGAGGGGACCTTGCCCGCCTCGCGGACGACCTGGCGCAGGTTGCTGCCCCCCCGTCCAGCCCCTTCGAGGAGGTGCAGGTTCAGAATCAGGAACTCCTTCGCGCACTGGAAGAGATGGGGCGACTGAACAACGAGCTGGAGGACACCAACCGGGGCGTGGTTGCCCTGTATGCCGAGCTGGACGAGAAGAACCGCTCTCTGCTGGAGGCCAGCCGTCTGAAGAGCCAATTTCTGGCCAACATGTCCCATGAGCTGCGCACGCCCTTAAACTCCATCATCGGGTTTACCGGCATCATCCTTCAGGGCATTGTGGGTGCGCTCAATGCAGAGCAGGAAAAGCAACTCGGCATGGTCTACGGCAGCGCCAAACACCTGCTCGGCCTCATCAACGATATTCTGGACCTTTCCAAGATCGAAGCGGGCAAGATCGAAATCATCCCGGCCGAATTTGAGGTGCGCGACCTCCTCTCCACCGTGGAAAAGATGATCTCTCCCTTGCTCGCAGAGAAAAAGCTGGTGTTGCGCGTTGAGGTTATCCGGGGACGCGCCTGCCCATCTCTACAGCGACCGCAACCGTATCAAACAGGTGCTCCTCAACCTGCTCTCCAATGCGGTCAAGTTCACCGAAGCGGGCGAGATCGTTCTCTCCTGCCGACCGACAGGAGGCGGGGAGTCGGTGATGTTTGGAGTCCGGGACACCGGCCTTGGCATCAAAGAGGAAAACCTGGATCGCATTTTCGAGGAGTTCACCCAGATCGAAGGCACTATGAAGGAAAAGCCGATAGGAACCGGACTCGGTCTGGCGATTTCCAGGAAGATGGTGGAGATGATGGGCGGCAGCATAGGCGTGGAAAGCCGGTACGGACAGGGGTCCCTTTTTCAATTTGCGGTCCCGACAGGGCATCCCGCTGAGCCGACGCGGTGCCCCCAGCCCAAACCGGAGACTCTTGACTTCACCAGGAAACTCATTCTGACTGTTGACGACGACATGGGGGCCCAGGAGATCCTCAAGACCTACCTGAAAACGGAGGGCTACGAGGTGATTCAGGCCTGCAATGGTATCGAGGCCCTACAGCTGGCCCGAAAATATCGCCCGTTTGCCATCACCCTGGACATCTTCATGCCCGGGAAGGACGGCTGGGACGTATTGGGCGGGCTGAAGCGGGATCCTCAGACCGAGCCCATCCCCATCATCTGCATCTCCATCGCGGATAACCGGGATATTGGGCTCAGCCTGGGCGCCATGGAGTTTCTCGTCAAGCCGGTCGAGAGGGAGCAACTGATCGCGGAACTGCGGCGGGCGGAGCGCAGGGCTCAGATCCGCGACATCCTGATCGTGGACGACGACCCCCAGGCGGTGGCGCTTCTCGTTCAATACCTCGGGGAGTTTACCGAGCATACGGTCAGGACGGCGTACGACGGGCGGGAGGGCCTGACGATGGCCGAACAGCACCCGCCTGACCTGATTTTCCTGGATCTGATGATGCCCGGGGTGGATGGTTTTGAGGTGATCGAGCGCCTGAAAACGTCGGAGAATACCAGGGACATCCCCATCATCGTGGTCTCGGGCAAGAATCTGACCGAGGAGGAGACGGGCTATCTGAACAGCCGGATCCAGGGAATTCTCGAGAAGGGGAAGTTCACGATGGACGATCTCCTGAGAAATGTCAAGAGAGCGCTCGAAAAATTGGAGGAGCCAACCCATGAAGAAACGGATTCTGGTTATCGAGGACAATGAACAGAATATCTACCTGATTACGTTCATCCTGGAGAAGCACGGGTACGAGGTGGTGCAGGCGCGGGATGGACGCAAGGGGATCACGCTGGCGGAGGAAGTCCAGCCTGCGCTGATCCTCCTGGACATTCAGCTGCCGGTCATGGACGGGTATGCGGTGGCGCGGGAGCTGAGGAACAATCCGATGTTTGAAGGGATTCCCATTGTGGCGGTGACGTCCTACGCCATGGTCGGGGACCGGGAGCATGCTTTGGCGGCCGGATGTACGGGGTATATCGAGAAGCCGATTAACCCGGAGACGTTTATGGACGAAGTGGCGCAATATCTGGAAAGGAGCAAGGCGGATGTCTGAGCAATCAGCGCGTATCCCCCCCTCGAAAACCGACGGGGAAAATACGACCCGGAGGAATGTTCTGGTGGTGGACGACAATGAGCAAAATTTGTATATGCTGCAAGTGCTCCTGCAAGGTCACGGATACGAGATGGTCTCGGCGGCCCACGGGGCCGAAGCGCTGGAGAAGGCCCGACGCGATCCGCCGGACATGATCATCTCAGACATCCTCATGCCGGTGATGGATGGATTCGCGCTGTGCCGCGCATGGAAGAAGGACGAGGTGCTCAAATCCATCCCTTTTGTTTTCTATACGGCCACCTATACCGATCCCAGGGACGAAGAGCTGGCCCTGAGTCTGGGAGCGGAGCGGTTTGTGGTCAAACCGACGGAGCCGGACGTGTTCATGGAGATGGTGCGGGAGATTCTTGAGGAGCACCAGGCAGGCGGGACGATCGCGCTGCGGGAACCGGTGGCGGAAGAGGCGGTCTACTATAAGCAATACAACGAGGCGCTCATCCGAAAACTGGAAGACACGATGGGGCAACTGGAGGAGGCCAATCGGACTCTGGAGCATGACATCGCCGAACGCAAGAGAGCCGAAGAGACCCTCCGGCGGAACCGGGATTTTCTTCGTGCCCTGCTGGATGGCATCCACGATCACATTCTCGTAATTGATGGGAATTACCGGATCACGGAGATCAATCAGAGTTTTTCGACGTCATCGGGATACACCCGGGATGAGGCGGTCGGATCGTTCTGCTATGCCGTCACTCACGGCCTGTCCGAACCCTGCATGGACTCGAACCATCCATGCCCCTTCAGGGAGGTGTTGGCTACCGGAGGGACTTCTCAGGCCACCCATGTTCACCGGGGCAAGGATGGTGCCACACAGTATGTTGATGTAGTCGCTTCTCCTCTGCGGGATGCAGCCGGGAAGATCGTTGGGATAGTCGAAGCATGCCGGGATATGACCACGCTGAGGGCGGCAGAACATCAGACAGAAGCGCTCCAGGCCCAGCTTCTTCAGGCCCAAAAGATGGAGGCGATTGGCGCATTGGCCGGAGGAGTGGCGCACGATTTCAACAACATGCTGACGATCATACAGGGATATACCGAACTGGCGATGAAGAGAATCGCCGAGGAAGAACCTTTGTATCTGGATCTGAAGCGCGTGCATCACGCTGCCGGGCGTGCAGGCAATCTTACCCGTCAGTTGCTGCTCTTCAGCCGCAGACAGCCCATGGATATGATGTCGCTGGACTTCAACAAGACGGTTGAGGACTTGCTCAAGATGCTCAACCGGCTGATCGGCGAAGACATAGCCGTCCACACCGACCTGGCTTCTGACCTCTGGACGGTCGAAGGCGATGTCGGGACTTTGGAGCAGGTGATCATGAATCTTGCCGTCAATGCCCGGGATTCCATGCCCAAAGGCGGGAAGCTCACG
>JAZDJA010000323.1:0-17009 GCA_043804415.1 Candidatus Latescibacterota bacterium
TCCAGACGGGATGATCTGCCGGAGTCGCACCAGAGCACAAGCGGACGGTTTCTCATCCATTATGCGCTCGAGGGATCCGACCGGGTTTCTGGGGAGGATACGGATGGAAATGAGGTCCCGGATTACGTGGAGGAGGCGGCAGCGGCCTTCGACAGCGTGTACGTGCTCGAGGTGGAGAAATTGGGGTATCGAAAACCCCTGAGCGACGGCGATGCGACCTGGGATGTGTATCTTTTGAATCTGAGTGGCGTATACGGATATACCTATCCGGAAAAGACCATAGGACGCGGGTCTACGTGTTATCTCGAAATAGACAACAACTACACGGACAATTTCTTCCCCACCAAGGGATTGGACGCACTGAGGGTCACGGCCGCACACGAATTCTTTCATGTGGTCCAGTTCTCGTATTACGGCCTGGGCGGACTGGAATGGTGGATGGAGGTCTGTTCCACGTGGATGGAGGACCTGGCATACGACGAGGTGAACGACTATTATTTCTACCTCAAGGCCTTCTTTGATTATCCGGAAAAGCCTCTGGATACGAAGAACAATGGACACGAATACGGCGCCGCAGTTTTCGCGCACTATCTGTCCAAGCGGTTCAGGCCGTCAGTAATCCGCGAGATCTGGGAGGAGATCAGGACCTCCGGCCAGACGGATATGCGCCCTCTCGATCGGACACTAGCCCGATTCCTGTCCGGAGGGCTGGCATCCGCTATGAAGGAATTTGCGGTGTGGAACTATTTTACCGGCTCGCGTGCCCTGCCCGATCGGTATTATCCGGAGGCAGCCCACTATCCGGAGGTCACAATCAAGAAACAACATACGGAATATCCCGCCGCCTCAAATGGGACCCTTGGCCACCTTGCAGCGCATTATATCCAGTTCTCCGGGACGCAGGGCCGGCCGGGAGGCCTTTCCCTGACGTTCGAACCGCATGACATAAACCGATGGTGGAGCGCACTCGTGGGATTCTCGTCGGAAGGAACAGATACCATATGGGCGGTTAAGAACGGAATGGGGACCCTCGTCGGGTGGGATGCGTTTCGCGAGATTGCGCTGATCGCACAGGTCACCTCTCATACGGGGTACAATTTTGGCTATAAGTATGCCGGCATTTACGATCCCACCTTGACGGAGAAGATCGTGCCGGAACAAAGTTTCGTGGGAATCCTTGCGCCCAATCCCTTCGTCGTGGGCGGGGACGGGACCGACGAAGTGACCCTTCCTTTCGATCTCGCCGACCCTGAGGGGAGCACAGTCACGCTGTCTGTCTATACGCTTGACGGGTTTTTGGTGTGGCATGAAGTATGGCCTGATCTGGAGGAAGGGAACTACGCGCATTTGGCCGGATGGGATGGAAAGAACGAGCGAGGGAGAACGGTGGGCAGCGGCATCTATCTCGTTCGCCTGATTCTCGAGAACGATTCGGGAACTGTGGAGGCCGTGCGGAAGATCGCCGTGATACGCGCCAGATAATCGAATACTCAAGAGGAATCGCCAGGAAAATCGCTCCCTTCGCGTGATTTGCGGGAGCGCACTTTTTGTCGCGGGAAACGGAGACACTATGCTGACAATGGAAAAACGAGCCGCCCTGCTGGAACTATCCACGCCGATAGTGGCGGACGCCATGTACCTGCTGAACTTGCCGGAGCGGGTGCTCGATCCGGCGATCCGCCCGGTCGCGCCCCTCATTCAGATGGTTGGAACCGCTGTGACCGTCCTCTTGCAGTCTCAGCCGGACCGGGAAAAAGCCAATCTGGTCCGCTACACCGAAGCTTTTGAGTCCGGAGGAGCGGTATGCTGCCCGATCATGACGGTCCAGGTACCCAAAGCCCATCATCACCAAGGCATTTTCGGCGGTGGCGCAGCCACCATGGGCCTCAAGAACGGCTTCGTCGGAGCGCTCATCGACGGTGCGGTGCGCGATACGCCGGAACTGTGCCAAATGAACTTCCCTGCATTCAGCCGGACGATTTCCCCGGGCTATATCTGCGGCAAGGTGGAAGCCGTTTCCGCAGGCGAGCCGGTCTGCATCGGCGGACTCACCATCCATGCGGGCACGATCCTTTTTGGCGACAACGATGGGGTGGTGGCCATCGACCCCGCCGATCTGGACGCCGTCATCGAGAAGGCCCAGGCCATTTCCCAATGGGAGCACAGGGTACACCAGGCCCTCAGGGAGGGCTGCTCCTCTCAGGAGGCCCACCGCAAAGCAGGACCGATGCCCTAGTGCCCTGACGTAACTGCACAGCAGCCCGGACACCCAAAGAAACGATACCCTGTGTGCTTTGGATCCACTCTTGCTCCCAGCGCAACGGGGATCAGCGCCCGGGCAAGATTTCGGGAAAATGCACCAACCCAATCAATCTGACGGATTCCGCCCGCATGGCTCCCGCCCTTTTGCGACAGAGACAGGTATGGGACTATGTCAGGAAAATGGCATAGCGCAGGCACCAATCGTGGCATTCGGGAAACCCACAGACCGCGCTGACCGGCTGATCGCCATCAAAGGCGTGCGTCCGGAGGAATGGGTTGCGGAAATCTCGTCAGACGGCGGACACGAATGGCATCCAGCCACGATCTACCTCGGAGCCACACCGGATGACTGTCGCACGTGCGACAAGGAGATTTGGAATCGCGGCGTGCTGGAAGGGATGCTCCCTGCCGGGAATCAGCCATGTGTGTGGAACTGTTTCTTTGATGTTGCGATGCCGATGAATCGTATAGGAATTCAAACCGATGGTGCAGGAGCCCGATGCATCGGTGCAGGGGACCAAGGCGCATATGTAGGGGCACAATGCATTGTGCCCCTACATATGCGCTTGATGACAACGGGAACCGGGGAGGTCGTTTTCGACCAGTCCTTCGATCGGAGCACTTTGTGCAATGGGTTTGTGGTGGATCACCGCAATGTGGCCGGCCTTGCCGGCGGCCGATTGCCCGAACCGTGGTCCCTGAAATTGTCCTCCCTGAAAAAGCGGGGATCGGTTTCTCTCGTGGGCCAGGTCGAGTCTGAGCCCTACGACTCGGAATATCCCACGTGCCACGTGAAGAATGCCGACCTGCCGCCGCTTGTCATATGGACCGATCTTGAGGGCTGGCACCGCGTGTATGTGGGGATGGAACCCATCACGTCGGTTCGTTTCTCCCTTTCCGAAGAGCAGGTTTCCGTTCCGATACCCGGTGAGCATGAGCAGCGGCTGTTTCGGGAATATTGCGTGGCGGAGGCGGATTTGACCGGGCAAGACATTCATTTGGAGCTCGGAGGAATCCGCGTCTGGCCCGACGCCTGGGTCCACCATATCCGGTTTGTACACATGACGGACAGGGAGTCTGCGGAGGTCCTGAAAACCCGGCAATTGGCTCAGGAGAAAGGACGCCCGTTTGCTGGTTATTTGGAGCCCATGACCGATGGGTACTACATCGGGGAAACCATCAAACTGAGGGACTATATTCGCAATGAAATGCGGCTGCACCAGCTGCGCGGCTGCACGGAGGTGTATTTCCACGCCATCCGCATTGGATTTAGCGCCTGGTACCACAGCGATGTGATCGAGCGTTATCAGCCGGAAGGGGAGGCGTTCCAAGAGCAGGATTCCGCCCAGTTGAAATGGACGGAATGGATGAGACAGGGCGATCCGATGGCACTGGCTGTGGAGGAAGCTCGAAAGGCGGGCCTGGGGATCTTTGCCGATGTGGGCATGAACATCACCTATCTGGGAACGAAACGCTTCCACTACCGCTCCATGACCGCGCGTTTCGCCAAAGAACATCCCGAATATATGTGCCCGGATCATCCGGATTTCTTCGACTTTCGGCACGCGCCCGTCCGGGACTATGCGGTGGCGATTGCCGGAGAGCTGGTCACAAAATACGACGTGGTTGGCATCCATCTGGATTTCGCGCGCTTTGCGTGCAACCAATCCTTCGATGAGGACTCCTTGGTGAATGTGGTGGAACGGATTCATGCCCATCGCCTGGCGGCCCAGAAAAAGTGGGGACATCCACTCCCCATCGCCATCCGCATTCCCTCCTATCTGTATCATCACTGGAAGCAATATGCCGGGGATTTTGCCGAGTTTGTGGCCGCGCTGAAGGTATGGACGCAAAACGGCTGGTTCGAGCGGCTGATGGTCTGCTGCATGTTGCCCGATCAGTTCCCGGAACTCTCCATCCGGCGCTACCTGGATGCGATTTCGGGGACCTCCGTGGCGATGTGGGGGGATCTGCATGCCGGGTTTTCCGGAAAATCCAGTGGGTACTTCCGGAATCTGGCCCGAACATGGAGCCAAGAGGGACTTGGCGGCGGCTTCTTCTTCTACGATGCAGGCCAGCCCATTGAACTCAGGCAGCTCAACCGACAGTTGCGGCTCGTTGACCTCGTGGACAAGTGACCGGTCCTCACTGAAACAGGCTTATCAGTCCCATCACTCTTTGGAAGAACTTGGAGGAACGATGAACACACCCGAAACAATCCCTATCGGCACGGAGAAACAACTTTTTATCGACGAGCGGTGGTTTGCCTCCCAGCGCGGGATGAAGCTCACCGTGAATCCGCCCAGAAAATGCGAGCGGGTACTGCGTCCGGATACCCCCTGGGAGGGATTTGGGATCCATGCATACAGCTCGGTGGTTGAACATGACGGTATGTACCATATGTTCTACGATGCCTTCGCAGCAAGTGTTCCGGCGGGACAGCCGGCTCGCTCGACCTGCTATGCGAGAAGCGCAGACGGCATTCACTGGGAAAAACCGAACGTCGGACCGTTCGTGTGGAACGGAATCAAAGAGAACAACCTGGTGCTTCCCGGATGCACCGGAGGCGTCATCGTGGATGAGAACGGCCCGGACGAAACGCGTTTCAAGGCGCTCTGCATTGTCGATGAAAACAGCGTCTGGCCCGAGACTAAGGGGGCGCTCGCCGGAGGGGGCGGATTTGTGGAGATCTACCTTTGCACCAGCCCGAACGGCATCCACTGGAAACGTCACACGCCCTGCGCGCTGCCGTTTTTCCACGATTCCCAGAACGTCATCTGCTACGACCCCCGGCTGAAAAAATATGTGGCCTTTGTCCGCTGGTCCATTGAAATGCAGGGACGGTCTGTGGCGCGCGTGGCCTTCGATGATCCGCTGGACTTGCCCTGGCCGTTCAAGGATCGTCCGGAGACGACCCATGGCCCGGGTTTCTCCCGCCATCGAGCCGGCGATGAGTTGCCCGAAGTGATCAAGTGTGATACGATCGATCCGCCGGCCACGGACCTGTATACACCCGGAGTGACGATATACCCGTGGGCACAGGAGGCGTATCTGAGCTTCACCACGCCGTATCGCCATTACCCTGTGGGAGACACCTCCGATACCACGCTCGAGGGCAAAGACGAGCGCGGCCGCCGTCGAAACGACGGACCGATTGAGATCCAGTTGGCGGTCAGTCGCGACGGGATCTCATGGTCGCGTCCCGATCGGCAGCCCTATGTACCCCTAGGACTTGCGGGCAGTTCGGACGCCGGCCAGGTGTATATGGCACTGGGCATGATCAAAAAGGGAGATGAGATCTTTCAGTACTATGCGGGTATACACAGCACCCACGGCTACGAAATGGAGGAGATCGATCACGCCAGGACCGGCCTGTGCCGGCTCGTTCAACGGCTGGATGGATTCATCTCCGCAGATGCTGCCTACACGGGCGCGGAGTTCACCACACCGGTGGTGACCTTTTCGGGCGCCCATCTGAAACTGAATGCAAACTGTTCGGCCCTCGGGGAAATCTGGGTGGAGATCCGGGACGAGCAGAACCGCCCGATCCCCGGTTATACGCTCTCCGAGAGCATCAGCGTGGAGCGGAATCACATTGCCGCACCCGTGTTCTGGAAGGAGCGCGAGAACGTCGGCGAGCTTATGGGCCGTCCGGTGCGGCTGCACATTGTCCTGCGGGCCTGTAAGCTGTATGCGTTTCAGTTCGAGGATAAAGCCTAGAAGGGCCATGTGACGGCCATGATTGGCCATCCCAGCCCTCTAGCGTTCAGGACACGGATTCCACGGATCGCACGGATTGACCCGGATCTTTTTCAGGGTACCATGCGTGAAATCCGTGAAATCCGCGTCCGATGATTTCATTTGTTTTTGAGACTTCGTTAAACACATTTACATAAAGGGAGCCCCATGATCTATCCCGGACACTGGCATGGAAAGCATTTCTATTTCGGCCTGCACTATGATCTGCACGCCGGCAAAGACGATACCGATCTGGGCACCCGCTGCAGCGAGCCCGAGCTTATTCCGATGCTGGAGCTGATGAACCCGGACTTTGTGCAGACGGACTGCAAGGGCCATGCCGGATACACGAGTTGGTTCAGCGAGGTGCCGGATGCCTCCGTCCCGCCGAACCTGAAGCAGGATGCGCTGAAGCAGTGGCGCGCTGCCACCAGGAAGTTGGGACTTCCGCTGCACTGTCACTATTCCGGCATCTGGGATCGGGCCGCAGCAGCCAAGCACCCGGAGTGGCGGGTCGTCCTGGCCGAAGGGCCGGACGAGGCCGCACGGATTGCAGAAGACGTGGACATGCCTCCGGACGAAAAAATGTGCCCGCGAAGTCCCTATCTCGAAGAACTGTTGATCCCACAGATGCTGGAGCTGATCGACCGCTACCAGGTGGATGGCTTCTGGGTGGATGGCGACATGTGGGCCGTGGAGCCCTGCTACTGCGATCGCTGCCGAGGCGCCTTCGCTCGGGAAACCGGCATCGAGGAACCACCGATCCGGACCACCGATCCCAACTGGCCCGTGTGGTGGAATTTTACGCGGGAGAGTTTCGAGGCGTATGTGACGCGATACTGCGAGGCCGTGCACCAACACAAAAAGGGCGTGCTGGTCTGCTCCAACTGGCTGCAGACCTTCAAGCATCCCGGCGCACCCAGCGTGCCCACCGACTGGATCAGCGGCGACAACACACCGGTTTATGGGCTGGACGGGAGCCGCTGCGAGGCGCGTTTTCTCTCCACGCGCGGGAAACACTGGGACATCATGCTCTGGTGTTTCTATTTCAACAGATGGCGGGATCCCTCCGCGCCGCACTGCATCAAACCCGTGCAAATGCTCCAGCAGGAGGCAGCGGTATTACTCTCCTTCGGCGGATCGGTTCAGGTATATGAAACGCCGGGCGGCCTGCGCGACGGGCGACTGGTTCCTTGGCGCCAGAAGCGCCTCCGGAAGGTGGGGCAGTTTGTAAAGAGACGCCGGTCCCTCTGCCAGGATGCCGAGACGATCCCGCAGGTGGCGGTGCTCCATTCCGAGCATCACCTCCGGCGCACCGCAGCAGGCAGAAATCTGATGTGGGATACCGATGTTTCCTCGGTGCAGGGAGCCACCTTTTCCCTGCTGGAGAACCACTTCGGCGTGGACATTCTGGACGAATGGGCGTTTCTTCCCAGGCTGTCGGAATTTCCCATTGTCGTGGTCCCGGAGCAGCACGCCCTCTCCGATGAGATGGTGCAAGCCCTCAAGGACTATGTTGTTGGCGGGGGAAAACTGCTGGTATCCGGTGCCGCATCGTTTGATCGTTTCGGGGAATCTTTTCTCGGCGTCACGGGCAACGAGCTCGTGGAGAAGACCGCCTATCAGGTACCGGCAGGCGACGGTACGGTCCCGCTCTATAGCGATCCGTGGCGATTGATCGAGCCCACAACCGCCCGATCCATCGGCCCGCTCGGCCTAACGCCGCTTCTGGACGACCGGTTGCTCCCCCATGCTGCCGCCACGATCAACAAAGTAGGCAAGGGCGCAGTGGCCTACGTGCCGGGCGATCTCTTCCGGGACTTTGAACGAAACCATTATCCCCTGACGCGGGTCTTCGTGGGCGAGATCGTCCGCAAGCTGGCGGGCAAGCTCGATATCGAAGTGAAGGCCCCGATCTGCATAGATGTGGCCCTGCGGAAAAAAGGCTCCCGAAAAATCATCCATTTGGTCAATCGCGGCAGCGGGATTCCCAACCAGCCCAATGATGGCGCAGTGGATGAGATCCCAACGGTGGGGCCTGTAGTCATCAGCATGAGGACCCCGCACGAGCCCAAGAAGGTGCATCTGGCCTTTGAGAAGGGGGCGCTCACTTGGGCGTATCGCGCCGGCAAGCTGACCATCACGGTTGCCGGCGTGCACATCCACGCGGCTGTTGTGGTGGAATAGCGGGCATCTTTCGGGAGGGTCATTACCTGGGAGAGATTTGTGCGCGGGGAAACTGCGGAAGGATACAGAGGGACTTGGCACTTTCGATGCGGCGGGGGCGTTGGCGGACATTGTTGTGGTACGAGGCCGTTTTGGGAGATGTTGAAGCCCTTGGCTTTCAGTGTCTAACGTCGCAGATCATCGGGAGTAAAAGCAGAGCGAAGCCGCGCTTTTTGCTGTCGGAGTGCATTTGCCTTGTTGCGGCATATATTTCTGACTTGAACATGCCTTCTGCGAGGCCTTCAGAAAATGGGCAAATACTAGGGCATGGTACCTAGTCGTTTTTCCGGTATACTCGCGCAAGATATTTTCTGTTGATTCATGCCGGATGCTGGCTTTGCCAATAAAACTTGTGCAAACATCATAATTTATCAATGGATTGTGAAACTTGAACAATGTAGAAATCCGAGAAACCGAGCAAGAAATGACACCTGTTTCTTTCCAATGTCGAACCTGAACTTGTGATATCCCCACGCTTATATATTTTGCCTTTTCAGGAGCGATGATATCCAGTGCAAACCAATAAAGGCTTTCAATGCTACGATGCAATGCTGGGCGAAAAAAGGACTCTGTGGCCATAGTGGCTATAACAACAGCATCTCTACGACCGTTTGCCAGGAGCAGAGCAACTGTTGAAGTATATTCACTCCAGTGCTTCTTCGTCTCTTGATATAGCATGTGCTCTAATCTCTCTGTCAGTTATTAACGAAACAAAAACAGCGGTAAGCAGCGATAAAACAAGCACGCCAATGAGTGCCTTGCCAAATACCAATGCACTCAAGTCGGAGAACAAATCACTCCATTTTCCCGCTTGGACGTATGAAAACGTCCAGTTGTAACTTGTGCGTAACACTTCGAACACTACGCCCAAATAACAAAGATATACAAATCCTAGAAGAATGCGATTTCGCGTAGAACCAACTGCGTGCAGGTGGAAATGGTATATCGATTTAGACAACAGAAACACTCTGTACATAAGCAAGATGATAATGAACTGAATGAAGACATCTCTACTCATGAAGTAAGCGGAACTGAAACCAACAATCAAAGGCGTAAGAAGTGCTCCTATGGCCATTGACACAATTGAAATAAGTATTATTTTCTTTCGGAGGCTCTCAGCTTGCTCCGTAGTCAATCGCTCGCCTAGTCCACCATAATCATCTTCGACAAGATATGTAGACAAATCTTGGTTCAATTCCCTAAGAGGAAATACCGAAAAGTATATTGGTACATAGAATAGCTTCTTCCAACGCCGGATGATGGCGGGAGCTTCAAATAGCAGGATAGATAGTAAAATCGGAAGTATCTGTATTTTCCAATTCCAAATATCGTTCAGAATGTCCATAGTGATGACTTATCCTGTTTAGCCCTAACGTCTGCCATCAGGCCTGGCCAATTGGCCGTCGATTGCATGGCTTTGTTGGCTGTTTCGTCCTCATGTCTTGGGTTTCAGATACTTGCCCTTGTTTAGGCAGTCCACTACTGCCTCGGCGAGTTCATAAATCACGTCGAATGCCGCACTCTCGTATTCGTGGTAGTCCTGAAGAGACCGCACGACCATGGGTTGACCATGGGCGATGTCATTTCGTCTAGACACGAGCGTCTTGAGTCGTGTATGCTGCCTGTCAACCGCCGCATGCGGGAGGCCGATCGACGCAGAATTACTCCGGCAGAGGTCAGGCCACAAATTTGACTGTGTCTCAAGGCGCACTGCAAAGGAAGCTTGCTGGGCGAGAAGACCAGCGAAATCAGTCGTGCAGAATCTCCATATCCCCTCGAAACTCAGGTCACCTTTGAACCTCCGGAAATGCTCACCGAGGGAAAACCGCGCAATAGGTTCAGTGCACTCGGATCGCACCGGTGCCGAAGATTGCACGTGGTCAAGAAATGTGTCCCATGCGAATTTGCAGAAACCCTCGTAATGAGCGTAGAGCAGTGCCCACAATGCGCGCAACAGAGCCTGATGTCTAGGCGTGCCCACCGTGGCTCCGGCTGCAAGAGTCTTCAGCGTAGCCAGTTCAGTCTCACGCCAAGTCAGGTCTTGTTCGATTTGCCTCTCCCAAGGGTTCACGACTAGAGCCTCCCGAAAGCTTCGCAAATGAGACGGATACGCGTGCCGAGCTTATGTTTTGAGTTTGCCCCTGGTCCAGTGGCACTGCGGAAGTCTTCAGACTGAACAGTCTCTATGACCGCATTGCGCACAGCTTCTGCTGGCTTGCTTCTTACATGCGCCAGAGAGTTGAGGGTTCCGATGGAGACCGCCTCATAGTACGCGGGGGCGAGGCCCCCCAATGGCGCTGCACCTCTGTACTTCACAAATGCACCCCCGCCAAACGTCGTGCCGAGAAAGGAAAACACCTCTGAGAAAGACCTCTCTTCCGCAGCTTCATCGAACGAAATGGTCTTCAGGAGAATACCTTCCATGACATTGTCAAGCCAATCGCGCACACTGCCCTTGAATAGGTCTTGACTGTTCTTGCATGCCAGAAAGCGGAGGACCAACTCCTCATCCCCTCGTTGCTCCCTATCTTCTTGAGGCAACGGCTCTGTGCATCTCTGAAAATCCTCCGATGTGGCCAATCGCTGAAGAAATGTATAGAACCTGGTCCCGTCTTCTCCAAGCATTCTAGCCGAGCAGTTGCGGATTTCTTGAGGACTCAGGAGCGAACCGCCCGTGTTGAGGCGCTTGAACATCTCATACCGAAGAAATGATCTACTTTGTCTCTTGATGACGATTGTGCGGACAGATGCGCGCTTTAGCCTGTGTCGGAGATTGAGCGGCAGGTCCTCAAAGGTCTTTCCATTCAAATCCTTAATCAGATCGCACCCATCGAGTTGTAGGGGTTCGAGTTCCAGAATTGGCGCATTCAGAAATTGGATCATGGAACTTACCCGCTGAAGACCGTCAATCAGCTCCAGCACCCCGTCATGATTCTCGATCACGAATATTTGCGGAATGGGGAGTTCCAGCAGAACCGACTCGATGAGCCTTGACCGCTGTTCGATGGACCACCGGAATAGCCGTTGGTATTCGGGTTGGATTATGAGCTCGTGGGCGGAGTGAAGATTTACTATTTCGCCAAAGCTCAGATCGAGGGCGTCCGTTCGTACTTCGCCGATTCGGGCATCTATCACAGCATCTAGTTCAGCCATATGTGTTTTCCTCGTTGTCGTGAATTGGGTTGTTTCGCTACGACAGCCAAGTATTGCTTATGCGAGTCGCATAAGAACCCTATACCTGGCAACACGCGTAGCACAACACGCAGAGTCGCATTCTAAACTAAGTTCCAGGAGGCCACATCACCAAACCACAGAAATCCCTCATCTCACCCGCATGCTATACGAGTTCCATAGGTCTACGTCAACAGCAAGGTTCCCCCAGAAAACGCTCCGCTGTGACTATTTCCTGCCTGGCCTGAAGGAAGAGCACCCATATTGGCATGCTAAGGAATGTAATACGTGCCAGAGAATTAGTCAAGAGCAAAATACTCGACGTCCCCAAGTTTCTCCAAATTCGTCCGGGATCTTCACAATTCTGCAACCCGTTGCAGCTTTCACACAGCCTGCTTACAGAAGGAACTACCCTATGCCGGATTCACGAATCGCCGAATGTTTTGAGGAATTGATCCGTGTCATGGCCCAATTGCGGGAGGAAGACGGATGCCCATGGGACCGCGAACAGACCCACGAGAGCCTGAAGCCCTATTTGATCGAAGAAGCCTACGAAGCGATTGAAGCGCTGGACGGGGGAGATGACGAAGCCTTCAAGGAGGAATTGGGAGACGTGCTGCTTCAGGTCGTCTTTCACGCCCGGATCGCCGAAGAGCGAGGGGGATTTGACATCGCGGATGTGGTTACGGCACACGTGGCCAAGCTGAAACGACGGCATCCGCACGTATTCGGGGGTGTCTCGGTAGAGGGGATGGAGGAGATCTGGGCCAACTGGGAGCGCATCAAGAAGGAGGAGGACCAGACGCGCACCTCTGTGCTCTCCGGTGTTCCCAAGTCGCTGCCTGCGCTTCTGAAGGCGCGGAGGGTGCAGGAGAAGGCATCCTTGGTGGGGTTTGACTGGGAGCAGGCCGACGAAGTATGGAAGAAGGTGGCGGAGGAGCTTTCCGAACTGAAGGAGGCGTGCGCGACCCACAAGCAGGACGCCATCCGGGAGGAAATGGGCGACCTTCTGTTCTCCTTAGTCAATTATGCGCGGTTTCTGGACGTGGATCCCGAGGATGCCTTGCAGCGCACGGTGGACAAGTTCACGAGGAGATTCCGGGCCATTGAGGAGGAGTTGGCCCAAAGCGGCCGCACACCAGCCGATGCGAGTTTCGAGGAGATGGATGCCCTTTGGGAGGAGGGGAAGAAGGGGGATAGGAAGGGAAAAATGCAAAGTGAAAAATGAAAAATGGGAAATGAAAAAGAAAACCTGAGCGTGTGGGGCGCATAGGCTCAGGTTTGGGATGGCTTTCCCGTCCGCGTGCAAAGACCATCCAACCAGAGGCGATCCCTGGGATCGCCCTTTTCTTATTCCGAGGACCGATCGTACCGCCTCCAGAAATCCTCCGTCACCCCTTCCACAATCACCTCCGGGCATCGCTGCCGCACCCGCGCCAGCGGAATACGTTCAGGTTTGTCTCCGCGCATCCACGCACAGATAGCATCCAACGGCGTATTGAGGATGATGCGCCAACACATCGTACAAGGCAGCGCGATCATATCCTTCCCGGCAGCGTGATCGAATCCCGCCAGATACATCACCCCCTCCTCGCATGCCTCCATCGAGGGAATCAAGAGCGCGTTCATCTCCGCATGGATGGATCGGCACAGCTCGTATCGCTCCCCCGCAGGCACCTGGTGCTCCTGCCGGTAGCACACCTCACAATGGCCCACGTCGTGCGGCTGACCGTTGTAGCCCGTGGAAATGATGTGCTCCCGCTTGTCCACAATCACCGCACCGTATTTCCGGCGCAGACAGGTGGAGCGCTTTGCCACGTTGGAGGCGATGCTGAGAAAATAGGCCGTCTTTTCCGGTCGCATAGGGGGTCTCCGTCTTTCTATTGCCGAGGTCGCTGAGAAGACAGAAACTCAGGAATCTCTCTGCGTGCTCTGCGGTAAATGCGTTTTCAAACCTTGCCGTCAGTCCCTTTTCTGAAGCTGTCGCGCGATGTCCCGTTGCATATCTCTGCGGGCAATGTCCTCCCGCTTGTCGTATTCGTGTTTCCCGCGGGCCAGTCCGAGCTCCACTTTGGCCCGCCCTTTTACAAAATAGAGGGAAAGCGGCACCAGAGTCAGCCCCTTCTCCTTCAATTTTCCCAAGAGCCGTTTGATCTCGATTCTGTGAAGCAGCAGCTTGCGTTTTCTCGTGGGATCGTGATTGAACCGATTCCCCTCCTCATACGGATTGATGTGCATATTGTGAAGCCAGGCTTCATCGTTCTCGATCCGCGCGAAGCTGTCCCGCAGGTTGACCTGCCCGAGACGCAGAGATTTGACCTCCGTGCCCTGCAGCACTAGCCCGGCTTCCACGTGGCTGAGGATGTGGTAATCGTGGCGCGCTTTTCTGTTTTGTGCGACCAGTCTGGGTGGTGCTTCCGCCATCGTTTTTCCTCTGATTGTTCGCGCTTACAACAAGGTGAATAAGGGCAATCCTTGTGATCGCCCTTTCTGGAGTCATAACCAACATGCATCCCTACGACGGGTTCACAGTCGGAAAACAACTCATCCGAAGACGGGCACATCCGAGCGGAATGAGCGTGATTTCCTCCTCCGGGCAATTGGAGGCAACCGGGGAGTTCTTCACTTCCTCCACGGTCTCGTTCTCAAGCCCCCATGTGGGAATCCGCTTTCCGCGCGCACGAATCTCGATGGGCGCCGCCTCTACGGTCCACGGCTGGTCGGAGACCTTGCCTTTTTCCTTCACCGCAAGCGAGGCCCCCGGATCTTCCCGGTCAAGGAGCAGTCCCCAGTTCCATGGCGTCGTCGGAAACACCTCCCACTCCGGCCACTCGTCCGTGCCGCCACAGCGTCTCCACTCCTCTTCGATCTTCACCGAATAGCTCAAGGGGCCGCGATCCACGGTCACACTGCCGTTTCGGGGCCATTCGGTCAGGGAGATCGTCATCGGCATAGCTATGGTTATCGTGTCGCCATCCGACCATATGCGCTCCAGGCGAAGATAGGTGCCGGGATCGGGCGCGGCGTCAAGGGGCTGACCGTTCAGGACCACAGAGAATCCCCGGCACCAGCGCGGCACCCGAAGATAGAGGGGGAATGCCACCGGTTCGGATGTCTCGATGGTCATCGCGGCGGCGCCCTCAAACGGGTAGTCCGTTTCCTCGTGAAGGGTCACGACAGCGCCCTCCCCTACCTGGGCGGTCACATCGCACGCGCCATAGAGCCAGGCTGCCAATCCGTTATCGGACGTGGCCTGCCAGAGGTTCTGCACATACCACGGCCAGCCCATCGCCACATTGTGCTGACAGCACCGGTAGTCGTGCGGCGAATACGAGATCTGGCGGCCTTTGTTCTGGTATTCGTGCTCCCCGGAGGCATCCAGCTGGGGCTGATTCGAGGCGGTGAGATAGTGCAGTCCCTTCCGGTCCGGCGTCTGTGAAACGGGAAAATGGTTCAGCATCACGTCCTCACATCGGTCGGCGTATTTGGGATCCCCGGTGATCCGTCCCAGGAGATAGAAACTTTTGGCAAATTCCGTCATGCCACAGGTCTCAAACCCCTGTCTCGGATCGGTGCAGCCGGTTCGAATCAGTTCATCCGCGGCAAATATCCCACGCGGCTGCTGTCCCCATGTGGTCAGATGCTGCGTGTACCAGTAGTCCGTCGTGGCCAGATGCCTCGCGGCCTTTGATTGAACATAGTAGTTTCCGGGATAGCGGAATCGCTGGGTAAAATTGACAATGTGATGATCCAGCCATTCGTCTGCGGGAGGGGCGGTGTGCTCGTGGAACCGAGTGGCCAGATCAAGGAGCCAGGTCTGGCCCGTGTGGTTGTAGAGCCAATAGAGGTGCGGCAGCATATCGCCTGCGCGACTGCGCTGGATGCAGGGCTTCCAGCTTCCGAATTCGGCAGTAACGATTATTGGAATAAACTGCTCCTCATCCAGATCGCGGCAGAACTCAAAAAAACGCGTCATCATGGGGATGACACGGGGATCTTCCGTATGCTCGTGGTGGCTGATGACCGCATCGAGCATCACCATGTGCGGCCACAGATCGCACACCTGCTGCCCGTTTTCTCCGACCAGGCATTTGTGGATCGAGGCACCGAAATAGCCGTCCGCATCCTGACTCGTGATCACTGCCTCGATCCAGCGATGGGCCTCCTCCAACAGGCGTTCGTCTCCAGTTAAGACCGCCAGATCATGAAAGCCGCGAAACCAGTAGCCCTGTTCCTCCCATCCTTCCTGATCTCCTCCGAACCACCCGTTCTCCGGCTTGAGAAAATCACTCACTTCCATCAACCGTCCGGTCATCCCGTTTATCATCAGGTCAAGCTCATGTTTGAGCCAGCCCTTGGGGCGAACGCTTCCCAGCGGAAGTTTCGAGAGCGGACTGGGCAAAAGCGGCGCCCGGTTGGCCGGATAGAACGCGTTGGACGCCTCCGTGCCGGGATGGGGAACCGTCGTTACCTGCATATCATACTCCTTTTGCCAGGACGTCCAGCAGTGACTTTGCTGTTTGCTCTTGCCGTTTCGTTCGTGCGTACCGCCATGCACGGTTCATGCTGTGTTTTTCACTTTTCACGTTTCAGCTTTCACTTTTCATTTTGCATTTTACACTTTCCACTTTCCATTCGCCTCAGCCCCCCGTCCCTCCGGTCATCCCCTCCACCTCTCGTCTGGAAACCTGTCCTTCCAGGGGTTTCCCATCCACGTAGCGCAGGATTTCGTCTGTGGCGAACCGGCCCAACAGCAGCCGTCCGTTGCCCACCGCGCCCGCAATGTGCGGCGTGAGCAGGCAATTGGGCAGCGTGTAGAAAGGACTTCCCGGCTCGGGCGGCTCCGGATCGGTCACGTCCAGACACGCATCGATTCTTCCAGTCGTAAGCTCCTCGATCAGCGCCTCCTCATCCACGGTGGCGCCCCGTCCGGTGTTGATAAAGAGCGCGTGATCGGGCATGGAGCGCAGCAGTTCGCCGCTGAACAACCCCTTCGTTTTGGCGGTGGCGGGCACACAGTTGTGGATCACCTGAGACGTGGCGCACAGCTCGGCCAGATCCATCCTGCGCACACCATACTCATCGAAGAGCGCAGCCGGGGCAAAGGGATCGCTGACCACGATGTCCAGATCCCGAAAAACCCGAAGCAATCGGGCCAGATGGCGGCCCACCCGTCCGAAGCCCGCAATACCCACGCGCATGGAACTCAGTTCCCGGCTCTGGTACGAGTCGCGGGTCTCCTCCCAGCTTCTGCCATCGTGAAGCGCACGCCCCATGGGAGGAACCTGTTTGAGGGCCACAATGGTGATCGCCAGGGCAAACTCGGCCACGCCCTGAGCCAACACGTCATTGGCGGTGGTGAGTACCAGTTCCCGCTTCCACACGGCATCGGTCGCCATGGATGCCATACTTCCGGCCGCGTGCGCCCACAGCCTCAGGTTCGGAGCCGGAGAGAGCACCTCCTCGGTGAGCTGCTGAGTTCCCCATCCGCTTAACAGTACGTCAGCATCCCGCATGACCTTGGTGATCTCGTCGAGATCCCATTCCTCCTGCTGGCGACACCGGAGAACGCATCGCGCTTCCAGCCGCTCCCAATCATCGGAAGAAAAGCA
>JAZDJA010000324.1:0-10979 GCA_043804415.1 Candidatus Latescibacterota bacterium
GTGGCGCGGGGGGTGGGCGGGGTTGGGGGGGGGGGGGGCCGCCGCCCCAGAGACACACCCCGCCGATCTCTCCGCCAGGCGCAATAGAGGAGAGAGAAGCTCCAGGGGAGGATCAGGGTGAGGACATAGTCTATATCACAAAGGCAGGCAAAAAGTATCATAAAGAAGGTTGCGGCGCCTTGTCCAAATCAAAAACAGCCATATCCCTTGAGGATGCCAAAAAGCGTGGTTATACTCCCTGCAAGGCGTGCAAACCTCCTCAATAGATTTCCGGCAAACGCGAGAAACCGGAAAACGTTGCATCCATACCTCAAAGGATATAGCCTACCAGGGGGATAAGAAAAATGGGTATACGAGCCCACTTTCTCCGGGACTTGGACGATGTCTTGGCCTGCATCGTTGAGCTTGAGCGCACACATCAACTCACTACGATCTCCGAGCTGAAGGCGCAGCTCGAAAAGGAAATTGACAAGTTGCATCCGCCGATCTCCGATAGACATCGGCGGATGATTCAGCATCGAAGAAAGAAAAGGTGGAAAAGGATCGGACAAGGTTTTTTTGGCATGGCGTTTGTCGCGATCACCGCACTTGTGGTCGGATCGATTATGGCGGATTCCTTTACGTCCTTCAGGAATAGTGTCTATGCCGTGATCGTATTGGGGATTGTGGGGTACGGGATTACGCTTGTAAAGAGGCAATGACGGTTTTCCTCGAGGGACATCGCGTGATCGGAAAAGCATCCAAGCACTTGGATTGTCCCGGAACGTCTCTGAACCCGCGAAAAACCTCCGATCGATTGGCCTTCCTCTCCTCGATCCAAGAAGAAAGGCTGCTACGGAACTCCGTAGCAGCCTTTTTATCTGCGCACCAGAGTGCTATTTCCTTCGGGCCGCGAGTTTATTGAGCCCGTCTATGTAGGCTTTCGCGCTGGCCTCAATGATGTCCGTGGACGCGCCCCGACCCACGACCGACTCTCCCTCTCCTTCCAACCGAATGGTAACCTCCCCCATCGCCGAGGCGCCGCCGGTTACGGCGCGGATGCTATAGTCACTCACCGTGACCTCGACCGCAATCCCGGCCTGAATGGCCAGATAGGTCGCATCCACCGGACCGTCCCCGCACGCAGCCTCCTGAACCGTTTTGTTCCCTGTCCGGATGCGCACCGTGGCCGTCGGGATCGTGCCCGTGCCGCTGGAGGTGTGGAGATATTCCAGGTGATACGTCTCCGGAATCGGATGAATTTCGTCCCGCACAATGGCGGCCAGATCCTCGTCGAAGACCTCCTGTTTTTTGTCGGCCACAAGCAGAAAGCGGCTGTAGGTCTTATCCAGCTCCTCAGGAGAAAGCACGTATCCCATCTCCTCGAGGCGATGCCTGAGCGCATGGCGACCCGATCGCGCGGTGAGCACAATCCGGCTGGCCGCAAATCCGACATCCTCCGGACTCATAATCTCAAACGTCCCCCGTTCCTTGAGAACCCCATCCTGATGAATGCCGGAACTATGCGCAAACGCGCTGGAACCGACGACGGCCTTGTTCGGAGGAATCGCCATCCCCAGAAGCTCCGCCACAAGATGACTGGTCCGGGAAAACTCCCGCGCCTTGATATCCGTGTGCACCCGAAAATGATCCCGGCGTGTACGGAGCATCATCACCACTTCCTCAAGCGCCGCATTGCCCGCGCGTTCGCCCACTCCGTTGATGGTGCATTCCACCTGCCCGGCCCCATTTTCCACCGCTGCCAGGGAATTGGCGGTAGCCATCCCCAGATCATTGTGACAGTGCACGCTGATCACCGCTTCTGAGACATTCGGAACCCGATGCCTCAATTCCCGGATCAGATCGCCAAACTCCCCGGGAAACGCATACCCCACTGTATCCGGGACGTTGATCGTCGTAGCTCCGGACGCAATCGCCGCTTCGACCACCTCACAAAGATACGCAAACTCGGTGCGGGTGGCATCCATCGGCGAAAATTCCACGTCCGGGCAGAAACTTTTTGCGCGCTCAACAGCTGCGATGGCCATGTCCAGAACCTGTCCCGGGCTTTTCTTCATCATCGCACGGTGGCTCGGAGACGTGCCGATAAACGTATGAATACGCGGCCGCTCCGCCTTGGACAAGGCGTTTCCGCATGCGTCAATGTCCGCTGCCACCGCGCGGGAGAGCCCTGCGATGATGGGGCCTTTCACCTCCCGGGAGATCAGCTGCACGGCCCCGAAATCCTCCGGGGAGGAGATCGGGAAACCCACCTCCATGACATCCACATTGAGCCGGGCCAACTGGTGGGCAATCGCCAGCTTCTCCTTGGCTCCGAGGCGGCTTCCCGCAGCCTGTTCCCCATCCCTGAGGGTGGTATCAAAGATTATTATCTTATCTGCGTTCATTCGAGTAACCTCCTTAGCCACGAAGGCATAAAGAACCACATCGCCAACCTGGAAACGGACGGCAGCCTTTTATGTTTTGGGGTCTTCGTGGCGATCGCCAGCTTGTGACAAATCCTGGAGCACAGGAAACCCGCCGGCGAGTTGGCCTGTCTGCCCCGTAAGCTCCAGATCACTTTCATCCCCCAGACCGCTGAGGTCGGATTCCATCTGCATCACCCCCTTTAGGATGGTAATGGGTCATTGGCGATTGGTACGGGGTAGTAACGCTCAGGTGATTTTCCGAGTTTTTGTGTCTTCTGCCCTCATGAGCGCGCCGCCAAAGTGTGTCGGAGTGAAGGTGAGAAAGTGAGAAATGCCGTGGCAAAATCTCAGTTTCTCCCTCTTCAAGGGTTAGGTGCGCTCCCCGTCCTATGTCCTAACTTTTCCCATCTTCGTTTTGTGCTTCAGAAGGTAACCATCTTTACCTCAAAAATCAAGTGGAAAAAGAACCTGTGCTCGTGTAGACTGGGCGAAAAAGTCCAAAAACGGCTTGACAAATCGCCTTCATCGTCTTATCTTTCAACCACGATGGAGCCGCAGGTGAATTGACTGAGCAAACACCCTCACCCGATTACCAGAAGGGAGGTCCTTTGTCATGGGAAAAGAAAAAGGCAAACCGAAACGAGAGACCAAAAAGCCCAAGACGGACAAAAAAAGCAAGAAGAAAGAGCAGTAGCGGGCGCTTGCTGAGGCTCATAGCGGGATCCTTCGAAAGAACGGTCCCGTTTTCCATTTTGCGACAAGCTGGACCTACCCAGTAGACCGCTGCCCCACACAGATCGAAGGCGCCGAGCGCAGAGACCCTCCTGCTTGCACTATGGACGCGATCTGTTGGGATAGGTTCGGTGGTGCATACGATGGGGATCTCGGAGCATTTTCGAATTTGGCCCGACGAGGAATGATGCGGTGAGCAGGAACGACCGGATCGCAGGCCCCACGGGAACCTTCTCAACACCAGAGCGCAAAGCAAGATCGGAGAGACCCATTCAACACCCAGAGAGGTTCTCACCGATTCTTCCTCATTTCATGCAAGAGTATTTTCCGATGCCACGGCTTTTCAAAAAGACCCCGCAGCTTCCTCTCCTGACCCGAGCCGAGGTGGGGATTCGCCCGATCAGCATGGCTCCTGTTCCCCGGGTGTTCCTTGCGTGGAAGGTCCGGGCTTTCTTGTGGCCCCAACCGCAATCCATCCAAATGGTATTATTCCTCGTTGAGGCCATCAAGTAGCGCCCGCCGGACGTCCTCTATGCGGAAAAGACCCTTTTGGCGCAACTTGCTCAGGAACCGGGCATATTCATGCTCCCGCTCCTTTGATGCGAGCACACTGTCTACACCTTCCTGGCGTACCAAAAGGCCCTCCTCATCCCGAGAGAAAAGCAACCGATCCTGCGCACCATCGCTCTCATGCACGCAGCGCACCCATCGGCGCGTGCTCCCTCCGGCAATCTGTTCAACCCGGAGATACACCTTAAGGCTCACCGAATCCAGATGAGTTTCCGGAACGCCATTTTCCCGGCAAAGCTGATCGCGGGTCTCTTCCAGTGTATCCGCATGCAGATTGGATGCGATCCCGTATCCCTGAGCTCCGAGACCAAAGAACGCACGCGCCTCCCCGCCCCAGAGATACCCGTGAACGGGACCATTGCTGATCTCGTGAGCGACGAAACAAAGGCGGCTCAAGGGGACGCCGGGACGCATCTCCGCCGACACCACGGGGCTTTCCACTGGAGCCAAGATCGTGGCATCCGGCACGAAATTCAGCAGCGCGCACATCACCGTTGTCTTGCCTGCGCCACCGGGCAGCGCCCCCACCAGAAGAGACGCTCCGGAGCGCATCGCCGCTGCGAGATACACCGCCAGGGGCAAGTCCACCGTGCCTGCGTCCAGCAAGTCCAGCAGGGAAAGCGTGCGTCCGCCCCGTTGGTTGCAGTCGTTTAGAACACGTATGTGCGCAGCATGGGACGATTCCCTCATCCGATCCCTTTCGCGATGGATGCGCCCTCAGGCGTACCGGTAGGCCTGTGCCGTGTCGTGGAGCGCCAGGATATTCTCCATCGGGGTATCAGGCTGGAAGGCATGCGCCGCGCACACGATATATCCCCCATCTTTTCCGAGTACATCGATCAAACGTCCGACTTCGTCTCCGACCTCCTTGGCCGTGCCGTTGGGGAGCAGGTCCTGCTCGTCGATCCCTCCGTGAAAGGACAGCCGATCGCCGAAACAGCTTTTCAACCCCTCCGCTCCCATGCCGGCCGCATTAGGCTGAATCGGGTCCAGCACGTCCAGACCCATTTCGATCAGATCCTCGATCACCGGCACCATGGACCCGCACGAGTGATAGAACGTCGCCAGGCCCATGTCCTTGAAGGGACGAATGAGCTGTTGACTGTAGGGTTTGATGTGTTCCCGCCACAAATCCGGCGCAAGCATCATCCCGCGCTGTGTGCCGATGTCCCCGCCGCTCCCGATCATGTCAATGCCACCATCGGAGGCCTCTATCGCCCTCATGGCGCGCTCCTGATAGAACGCCGTCGCCCGACGGGAGATCGCTTCGGCAACTTCTGGACACTCGACCAGATCCATCAGAAAGCGCTCCATCCCCCGCATATACCACGGCGTCTCAAAAGCGCCTCCTGCGAAAAAGATGATGGCGTACCGCTGGTCCTTGTTCAACCGGGCGATATCATCTTTCAGGTGGGAGAAATCGAACCAATCCACGCTGGGCCAGGCGTAGTTCTCCACCTCCTCCACTGTGGTCATGTGAGCCAACGGATGAAAGGCGATCTCATTATACGACCCAAATGCGTTCTCTTGGGGCTTCCAGACAATCCCCAGAAAATCCCTGCCCGACGCACCCACTCCCGCTGCCCCCGAAGTGCCCTCGGGTCCAACATAGCGGGCGGACACGTAGCGCATATCGGCACCGACATACTGCAGCAGGGCCTCATCGTCCGCAAGGCCCAGGTGTTTCTTCAGCTGCGTGTGGACCTCCGGAGTGGCCAGAAAGTCGATGGGCGGGCGATCCGGCTTGCGATGCTCCAAGGCAGTCATCAGGCGTTCATAGGGCTCCATGGTGGGTAATCCTTTCCGTCTCTTTTCAGATACCATCATCTATCCGCTTGCCCAACCCACGCTCGAAGGTAAGCATACCCTCCCGATCAGGCGTGTGGCTTGGGTCCATTTTCGTATGAATTTGTCCGACGTTCCCGCACAGCCATGCCACTAAACCGCCAAAGCCGAGTGCTCCAAGGTGCATTGGGCAAGCGCGTCCGGATCCGGCTCGGCGCCTACGCCCGAATTGGGGCTGGCACAAAACTCCGACGGGGCCGAATGGATCATCTCCGGCACGGACAGGTCCTTCCTGTAAAACCGCGCACTCGGAAAGATGTCGGACGGATAGCGGATATTGGGCAAGGTGGCCAGGGCCAGGCAATGCGCCCCTCCCAAGGCGGATTCAAGCATACCCCCAATCCAGCAGGGGATGCCCGCTTCCTGACAGATATTGTGAATGGCAAGGGCTTGCGTGATCCCGCCCACTCGGCCAGGTTTGATGTTCACCCAACCGCACGCCTTGATCCCGATGGCTTTGCGCGCCTTGTCGGGCGAGGTGATGCTCTCATCCAGACAAATCGGGGTGACGAGCTCGGCCTGCAGTGCCGCGTGATCCACCAGATCGTCGAAGCTGAGCGGCTGCTCGATCATCGCAAGATTGTACCGATCCAGCTCCTTGAACATTTCCAGGTCGTTTAGGGTATACGCGCTGTTGCAGTCCACGTGCACCACCAGATCGGGAAAGGTTTTACGGACGGCCTCGATCATGTTCAGCTCCCAACCCGGACGATATTTCAGTTTGACGCGCTTGTACCCCTGTTCTTTGGCCGCATCGATCGTTTCCAGCAGCAGATCAACGCTCTCCATGATGCCAAAATCAGCGCCCACCGTAACCTTCGGTCCCTGGCCGCCCAGCACTTTCCACAAAGGTTCCCCAAGGGATTTGGCGTATAGATCCCACCAGGCCATATCAAAGGCGGCTTTGGCAAAGTAATTGCCTTTGATCCCCGCCAGTCGTTTCTGAAGGGCCTCTCCTGAATCCAACTCCTGGCCGATTAGAAGCGGGGCGATAAACTCCCGGGAGATGACAAACTGCCCGGCAGAACACTCGGAGGTATAGGCAGGAAACTTCCACGAGGCGGACTCCCCCCAACCGTATTCCTTCCCGGAGGTCATGCGCACCAGAACGGCCTCTATGGTGTCGTCATCGCCAAAGGCCGTTCTGAACGGATAGATGAGAGGCATCGCAACGCGGATGATCTCCATGGCATCAATTTTCATCCAACATCCTTTCGCTACGCGCACTCCCAAAGCAGGAAATGCCCCATAGAGTGGCATTGACCGTTCGAACCAACATACGACTATACAATCTGGTAACCACGAAAGACACGAAAAACACGAAAGAAACAGAAGACAATCGACCGCGGGAGATCATGTGAGCTTCAGACGTGTCTCAGTGTCCTTCGGTGTTCAATGGGCTTCTTGGCTTGTCAAGCGAACGCGGGGACAAGGACCGCTCTTTGAGCATCAGCCCGATCTCAGCGCCATCGTGAGTGAGGGTCGTTGTTCCCTCCGCGGACTGGGTGCCGGAACGACCCGTGATCTGATACTCGCCGAGGAAGCCGCGCACCGAAAGTGCCCCCTGCTCATCCGTCTGCCCCACCGCATCCGTCCACCAGTCATCGAAGACCAGATCAAGAAAAGCCTTCCCCGAAGGTTTCAGCGTCCAGTCCTGGCGAAAGAGGGGCGCATCCGCATCCCAGTGCGCGCCGTCCCAGAATCCCCACATCAGGAAACCCGTCACTGAGGGGTGAGAGAACACGACTGTCAGAAAGTCCCGCATATAGTCCGCTGCCAGATCCTCCGCCACCCCGCAGGCATCATATTCCGTGATGGCAAGCTTCTTGCCCGAGACCGAAAACGAATCCAACAGGTCATAAATCCTTTCCGGCGGCGTCAAGGGGACTCCCATGTGGGCCTGCATTCCGATGCCATCCACCCGCCCGCCGTTTCCCTCGATGATCTGGATGAGATTCTTGAGGCGCTCCTGAGCGTCCAGGTCCATCCCTGCATGAGAGAGAATACGGTATTCATTCACAAAAAGCCCGGCATTCGGATCGGCCTGTGCCGCCAGATGGAACCACTCGCCGTAGATTTCCTCTCCAGTGGCACTCCCCTCCTCCCCGGCGAACACCTGCGCCAGATCCGGGCAATGCACCGGCTCGTTGATCACGTCCCATTCCAGGATCTCCCCCTTCAGGCCCGGATGGCCCGCCTCCTCCAGGAGGTGCGCCGCGATCCGTTGACGCAGAACCGCTGTATGGGTCCTGCTCTCTGACACGTCCGCAGGCAGATGCTCCCACTTCGGCCAGACCAGATTGTGCCCCCGCACGGTCATCCCGCGATCCTTCAACCAGGAGACCACGCCCACAACTTGCTCCTTGGTGCCCGGCCAGTCCGGATTCTCCCATGTCGGCCACTTGAGCGCGTTCTCCAGCACCGCCGTGCTGAAGGTGCGCCCCCGACCCGTCACATCCGCCAGTTTATTCCGATATACCGCATCGTCCGTTGACGAACCCAATACGCCACTTGCCGCCACGGCCGTGCCAAATCCAAACGCGTGCCGCAGCATTCGGACGGTCACCTCAGCGCCTTGGGCCGGCTGGCCCTTCGCGTCCACCACGCGCACCAGCATATCCGCCTTGCGAAGTCGCTCGATCCTTCCCTCCGCCTCCCTCCGCCAGGGCGCGTCCGGATCGCGTCCCTCATAGTCCCAGTCAAAGATGGATACTGGCAAACTCTCGAGCGCATAGGACTTCCCATAGTTGAGGAGCGCCAGACCGCCCAGCTCGATGGTCTGCGCCTGAGAACCCATGTTCACCTGGAAGCGTGCCTCCCCTTGGGCATAATCCCTCTCCGCCTCAAACGGAACCAGCCACTGTTGCCAGGATTCAGACGGTAAAATGGACTTAAGCAGCGATTTTGAATACGGGGACTCGATCTCCTCGAATATGTACTCGACCTGGCCATGACCGCGTTCGGCAGCGAGACTGCGTATCCAGACGACCAGGAGGAGCACATCCCCCTTTGCAATCGGCATCTCGGTGTAGCATCGCACATTGCGGTCCCAGGGATTGCCCCGATCGTCTGTGATCAAGCGGCTTGCGAGGGAGAAGGGCTGGTCGGCCACTGTCAGCGTCTGCGTGCGCACCCCCGAAGTGACTGGAAGGCGCGCCGTCTTGCCGGCCTCGTTGTCCCCCAAAACCCACGATCCGCCGGTCAGGGCGTAGTCGTCGGACAATTGGCCGCGCAGCCATGCGTGATATGCGTCCTCCCCCGCCATCGTGGGTGGGACAAACAGGCACAGAGGTGATAGGAGCAAGAGGAGATGGCGGAGAATGTGGGAGGGTTTCATGAGGAGTCTCCCGTTGGCCTGGCAAACAAACGGAACTATTGCGCGGAGAAACGGAGTGCAAAGTCTCCGACCTCGCAGCAACCGAGAAGCACTGATGACACTGATGACCCCACTGATAACACTGATCCACCCCCAAACACACCCCACCTGCGGCGGACGCGGGGAAGGGATCAGTGGGATCAGTGCCTATCAGTGCCATCAGTGGTTCAAAATCCCTAAATGCGCCAACTAAGGGGGCTTCGCCCCCCGTTAGAATCCCCCTTACCAAAGTCCAAAACCCAAATCCCAAAGGACAAACCACGCAACCCCAAGCCCCTCAAACGACTAAGGCAACGACCGCACACAGCGAAACCCGATACCGTTGTAGCTAATCGTCGGGTCGCAGATGGTGCGGTCCGCACACCGCATGTTGAGCGCACTGTTGACCCACGAGCCGCCGCGCAACACGCGGGAAGTGCCTGATGCTGCGCCCGTTGGGTTGTTTTCAGGGCTGTTGCTGTAATAGCCGGAGTCGAACCAGTCGTTGCACCATTCCCATACATTGCCGGCCATATCACACAAGCCATAGCCATTCGGCTCAAAGCTCCCCACAGGCAGCGTCCCCCGACCCGAATAGAGATTCCACATCTGACTCGTCAAAGGACCGCTATATTCCCAATAGTTGCACTTCCCTCCCGCAGGATCCTCATCTCCCCACGGATATCGCTTCCCCTCCAATCCTCCTCTCGCCGCCTTCTCCCACTCGGCCTCCGTGGGCAGCCTCTTCCCCGCCCACTCGGCATACGCACTCGCCCCAAACCACCTCACCTCGATCACCGGATGATCCTCGTACCCACTCTCAGGCACAAACTGATCGCCGCTCTGCGTAATCAAACAATCGGACCTCCCGATGTCCAACCACGTCACGCCCCCTTCGGTCTGGTTGCCCAGCTCGTTGAGGAAAACGCAGTATTGAGCGTTGGTCACCTCACACACATCCATGTAGAATGCATCCACATAGACCGTATGTACGGGACGCTCGTAGCTGTTTCCCTCGTTGAAGGCATCGCCCATCTCGAAAAAGCCGGCGGGGATGAGGGCCATGCGCCCCACGACAAAGTCCAGTATCCGATCTTCCGAGACAGCAACCCCCGTTTGTTTGAAAAAAACATCATCCCTTGTGATGGTCACGGTGTAGAGGGGGATCGTTTCCTCTGTGATTCCGGCGATTTTCGCCAAAGGTTCCCTGAGCCTTTCGTGCGTTCCAGCCACCCCGCCACCTGCCCCATCCACCATCACCATCTTCCCGGACTGGACAAACCCTCCCGCCTCCATCCGAACCAGGTAAACACCCGCACCCGCACCCACCCCCGCATCACTGCGCCCATCCCACTGCACGGTGTGCGATCCGGCCTCCTGCACACAGTCTGTAAGCCTTCGAATGCGCTGCCCCAGCGTGTTGTAGATCTCCAGGCGCACGTGTTCGGCTTCTCTGAGATGATAGGGGATCACTGTAGAGGGATTGAATGGGTTCGGATAGTTCGGGTTCAGCGAAAAACTCCCCGGAACCGACTGTCTCTGCGTCTCCTCTTCTACGGACACTATGGCCTCGCCCAATACCACACTATACCCGCCCTCTTCGTCTGTTATATCCCCGAACACCCGACTCGACCAGACCTCCTCCCTAAACCCAACCTGTGCACCAACCACCGCCTGACCTTCCGTATCCGTCACCGTCCCCGATACGGTCACCGCCCAGGCGGGCTCAATCCAGGCTGTGGAGGCAAGCAGGACCACACTGCACACTAACGTCAACAGCATTTTGCGTATCATCGTGTTGCTCCTTTCTGCCCTCCATGGGTGGGAAAGAGGCGCATCTCGTTCCCACGCCGAAGCGTGGGAACGAGCGCAAAACAATCTGACAGGACGCCCAAAGCTCACCGAGGCTCGTAGGTGTCCGAACCCGCCAGGGGCAAGGGCACGGCCCAGATGTTGCGATAGCACACCAGATTCCCATGGTCCTGCAGCAGCAACGGGCCCGGCTCGCCCACTTGTTCATCTATGGCGCCACCGGTCACCCCCGGCAGTTGTACGTTGTTCAGGATCAC
>JAZDJA010000325.1:0-8545 GCA_043804415.1 Candidatus Latescibacterota bacterium
AGGGCCCCGCTCAGGCGACCGGCAGATAGGTCATCCGCAGATGCGTGAAGCCGAACGGGACCAGCGTGACGGTGGTTTCAGCATCCTCCAGCAGCATAGGTCGATAGGGCATGAAGGGGGTTCTCGGATGCTCGGGGTCGCCCTCCATGAGCCAGTTGAGCACTTTGCGGGCCTTCACTTCGAGCCCAATGGGCGGATGTTCCCACGGGCGGGCGCCAGCCGGCACCGGCAGCTTTACGGGCGTAAAACTTTGCTCCGGGTGCGCTTCCTTGAGGACCAATGCGTAGTTCCACTGGGCGCCTTCGGCCGGAAACACCCGGTAGGCCACGACGTCGTGTCCCGGGCCCTGGGAGGGGGGGGTAAACGGACGCCAGTCCTCGGCCACCGGCAGGGTGAAGGTCAACGGGCCGCGGTGGACAACCACCCCGCCCTCGCGCACCCCGGCCTCGGAAGGGGGCAAGTATTCAAGGACAATCGGGGAATGCAGGTTCAGCCTCACCTGGTCGCCCGGCTGCCAGATGCGGCTTATGCAGGCAAAGGTGCCGGGCAGCGTGGCGGTCTCCCAGGCCCGGCCATTGACGGCCAGCGTGGCGCTGTCACACCAGACCGGGATGCGCAGGTAAAGCGGGAATTCGGTCGCCGTGGCCGGCTGCACCGTGATGCGCACCTCCTCTTCAAATGGGTAGTCGCTTTCAGCGATCAAGGTCACCTGCGCGCCGCCGGGCAGGGATGCCTGAGCCTGGAAGGCGCCATAATACAAAACCGCCAGTCCGTCCTCCTTGCCCATGACCATAGACTCGATGTAAAAGGGCAGCGCCCGCGGACCGTTGACATTGCAGCACAGCGGCTCGTGCGCGGACTGGTAGTGCGCCCGCGCGGAAGTCCAGAACGGGTCGGCATAGAGGATGGTCTGGCCCCATTCCGCACCTATGAGCTCGTTGGGGGTGTGCATGTAGGCCACCGTCATCCCATCCACCCCCTTGGCTGCGGGATAGGCATTGAGCATGGCGCGCTCGGCTGCGTCGGCATACTTTACGTCGCCGGTGATGCGCGCCATGGCATTGCTGGTATAGAACCATTCCACGGTTCCGCAGTGCTCGCAATTGTGCAGCGGGCCCTTGTACTGCATCATCTCATTGCCATGCGGGGTGCCATCCACCGACAGATGGTTTTCCGCCAGCATATCCCAGGCAGCCCGGCTGGCAATCAACTGGGAGCCGTCGCCCGTGTATTCGTACATCTCTGCCGGAAAACCCACGTGCTCGGGGCCGACTGCGTCGTGCTCGTTGTTCATGGCATCGCGCATGGTAAGAAAATCGTGCGTGCGCCCGTTCCTCGTCATGACATCTCGGGCGAAGTCCAGATAGCCGACATCCGCCGTCTGGGCATAGAGTTTGAGGAGCGGGCGAATAATGATGGTGCCATGCCCCATGAAGAGGACTGGATCAATCGGGTGCGGCGGGCGGTACCACACCTGCATCTGCAGACGGGCGAGCCGCTCGCAGGCTTCCAGAACCGCGGGGTCGCCCGTGCACTGGTAGCGAAACAGCATGGCATCCATGGTCAAGGATTGCGAAAAGATCTCGTTACAGTGCTGCCAGCGGGCCGCCGGTTCAAAGGCGCCCAGGTAGCCGTCCGCGTCCTGGGAGTCCAGCACCCGCGCCACCCAGGTATCCAACTGTTCCGCCAGCTCCGACTGCGGAAACAGTGCGCCAAAGTGCGCCAGGTCGTCGGCAAAGTAGGCAGGGTAGCAGCACGCGACCAGGGTTTCGTTGCGTTCGGACATTCTATACGTCGCGCTGGCATAGCGCTGCCAGAAGCGACTCTGGACCATGGGGGATTCCCCACGGGCATAGTGCAGCAACCATGCCTCCGCGTTTATTTTGGCATAATCCCCGAGCCAGCCGGAGGGCGTGATGTGACCGGGAGGAAGGAACCGAAGCCGAGAGTAAGTTTTGACGCCAGTCTGTGTGGGATCCATGTGCTGCCTCCTGATGAGATTAAATTGAGAAAAGCCCGATGTCAAGGGTCATGATATTCCCAACCCGAAAAGCGCAGAGGCCCGGCTATGCATGAGGGGGAATCCGACCGGGTCCACAGCGGCCGCAAGCGCTTCCAAAGGCGTGGAATACAATGTCCTCACTACTTCGCGTCTCTTTTCATCCTGATGATGAACCAGTGCCCAATCCGTAAAAAGTCCTTCTATTTTTATTTGGGCTTGCCTGCTATCCTTCTGCTCTTTACTGAACCCTATGTTGCAGGTGTCCTCTTCAAAAGCAACCGCGGTGTTTCATTTAGTATCTGCCATGCAATATACAGCGCCTGTTCCTGTGTATACTGCCCCTGCTCAATTTGTTCCGCAAGAGGGTGTTTTAAGTAGTTTTTGTTTTGTTCTTATCATTTCTTGTAAGCTATCAGCTATCAGCAAACGGCCGACGGCTGATAGCCGACGGCTTTCGTTCATTTCTATAAGAGCATTCAAAAGAGTGCTCAAATGTTGGCATACCCAACACCGAAGCACACCGAACACACCGAAAAGGCCGAGTTGTTGGGGGTTTTCGGTGGGTTGCAGTGTTTTTCGGTGCTCAATTTGGCAGTCCTGCACCTTTTCAGACACGCTCTCAGGCTAGAAACTGCTCCAGATGCCGCTTGGCCAGGATCAGGCCGCGCTCGAGCGCTTTGTTTGCCCAATACTCCGAGTGCGGCTCAATGGCGATCTGCTCCTCATAGCCCACTTCATACAGCGCAGCAATGACTGAGCCCCATTGGATCTCGCCCATGCCCGGAGGCGCATAGGTCATTGGGATAAGGGCCTGGCCATAATCCGTGGTACGCGCGAACGACATCTCGTCCTTGGCGTGCACGTGGGCGATACGTTTGCCGTATTTGAAGATTTCTGATATGATGTTGATGCCCGCCTGCTTGGAGAACGAGGGGTCATACTTGAGCCACAATCTGGGCACCAGACGAAACATCAGGTCCCATTGCTCCACACCCAATCCACAGCTGTGCACCGCGAGCTTAACGCCCATCTTTTTGCCCAGTTCCGCCGCCTCGCCAAAAACATCCTGAAAGCGCTTCTGGGCCTCCCAGTCTTCCAGCCCCAGCGGATGGGGATGCGCGGTGAATGATCGCGCCCCGATCATGTTGCAGCCTCTGAACGCCCGCTGGAAGTCCGCGACCGTCATGGGGTCCATGCCGGTCAACACAGCCGTGATGAGCACGCCCTGATCCTTCGCCGCCCTGGCCATCGCGGGATAATCGTCCAAGGAGTTATTGTCCCACGAGGCTTCGAGGTCTTCAAACCCAAGCCTTGCGGCGATTGGAATCGCCTGCCGATAGTCACCAAAACGAAAACCGATCCTCATTGCGTATCCTTTCGTGATGAGGTAGTCTCCCTCTTGTATGTTGGTGAAGGATGATGTATATTATGATGAAGTGCTGAAGCTATCCGGTATCAGGGCGAGTAAAGCATCAGTAGTTCCACAAAGCTGCTTGCTCTCCGCAGCCTTGATGATTCTGTCTATCAAACCGCCGGGCCTGCATGGAGAAGCAAGATCCCGGTTTTCCAAGGCCGCAAGAGAACCCCACAAAATCCAATTCTGCCAGTAGTCCCAGCCAACGCTCTTCTCTCCGGTGTCTCCCGATCCACTTCCTCCCAAGGCGCCGTCCCAGGTATATCCCCATTTGCATGAATAGATTTCGAGGTTTTTTCGTAGAAGGTCCAGCCCCAAGTCCCGTCGTCCTTCATACATGTAGGTCATAGCGATATCGATCACTTGTGGGTTAAGATAGATATACCGCGAGGTGAGATATCCCGTGGAATCAACATCCCAGATAGATCCATCCGGCTTCATGTACAATGGAGGCATACCGAGACGGCTGAGCCCGCAGGCCTGCTCAATCAAGTCCAGCGTCCTCTGCACATTCGGCTCCGGGAACACCCCCGGCAAGCCATGCATTCTGGCATACAGTTGGCCATTCAACTGCGGCATGAAAATGCAGTCAAGCTTTGCGCCCGTTTCCGGTTCGTTCATTGCCATATAGTGGTCGCCTGTCCAAAGGTGGTCCTGCATAGCCTTTTCGCCCGCGGCCAGCCACTTGTCAAGCTTCTCTACAAATTCGTTGTCCCCCATTCTGGCAGACCACACGCGCATCATGCGCGCTGCCGCCATGCGGTATCCACCTGGATGAACCACATATCCTTTCCACTCTCGATCCTCAAACCATTCCCGCCAGTTGGCTTTTCCCGGAACTGGGGAAGGCATGGCGAGAATTTGCGATAGGCCATATTCCGGTCGTAAGCTAAATGTAAACTCTATCGCCTTCTTCGCGGAATCGTAAAACTCCTTGAAAAAATCATCATCGTCAGTCACCCTCCAGTAGCGATCCAGCATTTCCATGTAATTGGCGCCATTCATCACGACTTGATACTCCCCATAATCAAGTGGTGTGGCCACATCTGAGTAATTACCAAATATAGAAGGAACGTCGCCATTGGGCAGCTGATAGGCCTTGAATGCACGAAGATTTGATAGCTCAAGTTCAGGGAATAGATATGAAACAAGCGGCCCTGCAATAGCCAGATTTGGTATGGTGTTCATATTGAAGCAACTTCGTGGAGACTCACCTAACGCAAAAATACCATCCTCCGGTTTGCACCATTCCCCTATTGGGGGTTTAGCTTGTGCCCAAAAGCTTGTATCAGCGAAGTAGTAGAGATTGTTAATTAGAGAATCAGCAAGCCAGCCGGGAATATTTCTACAATTATAGATTGTTGATTGCCAGGCAATAATGCGTCTGAGCAAAGAGTTATTCTCCTTTGCCAGATATTCAGCAACCTCATGGGAAGTTTTGAACCGGGCCGCGTACATGTGTGTGAAGCCCTTTCCGGATGTGCGGTCCCCCCCTAAATACTTGATCCTCTCACCGCCTGTACCGGGAGCGCCGTTTCCTTCCCACTCAGGTGCATACCATGCCAGAATAAGCTTAATAACCTTGTGGTCATTCGGTTTAAGCTTGAAATCAACAGCGAGTGAAGAACCACCATCATCGTTCCTCACTTCGGGCAACGTATTATGAATTGAGGCCCACCTTCTTCCATCGATTCCAAGTTCTCCGCCAATCTGCACTTGTTTTTCATCTAACACTCCCAGGGTATAGCTCATATTCCAGGATTCATTATTAACAGTTACTCCGGTCAGCTTGCCTTCAATATGTTCCCTTAATATTTCAGGTGCCGGCAAAACCGGATTTTTGGACCTGTTTGACCCGATTCCTATTGCCAGATTCTTCGTCTCATGTTTAGCAAAACCGGGAAAACTGAAAGCTATTGTTCCGGCTTGATCCGTGTTTGTCTGGTTTGTCAGCTTCACCTCGAACATTGCTCCGGGAACATTCGAAGCCCTGGCATCCCCCGGCAAGAACGGAGACCAGGCACGAAGACTGGCAAGTACAGGTGATTTTATCTTATATTCCATATTCACAATAGGGTAATGCCCCCAGTAATCAATATATTCCGGTATCATTACATTCTGAAGTATGATATCAGGGCTTGGCATAGAAGGACCACTGTTCCAGAAACTTTTTGTTTTGCATGTTGTAAGAACCCAGGTCTGTTCTCCTACACTCAAGCCTAGAAATGGCGTATTAAGGGGGCCGCCCACCGGGGTTGTGTGATTAAAGATAGATGTATAACCTAATGTGCCGGCAGTATCGATATCCAAGCCCCCGGTATCGATTCCGCCCATCGGCAACCCGGATGGAGGATGTGGCGTATTTCGGTATATGATGCCCGTTACAGGCTTGGTGTACCCTTCCGCTCTAAATGTCTCCCATACTGCTTCGGGCAAATATGCTGGAAACATGCGACCCTTTGCTTTCAGCTTCTTCACTCTGGTAACGGTGGCGCTCAGGAGAACTTCAGCCGCCCCAGTGGCAGCATTTTCTGGTGTGCTAACCAGGAATCTATATTCATCGCCAACAGTTGCCCTTCGAATAAAGTCAAAAGGTATATTCGGCCCGAATGCGGCCTGACCGATTTCCGTGGGCAGACTCGCCTCCTCCGCGCACCCGCATCCGATCACCTCAACTCCAGAGGGAGGTTCCAGGACAACATCCGCGCGCCCCCTGGCTGCTTCGAAGGATCCGAAGATTCGGATGGTGCCGGATACCCCGCTTTTCCAGGTAATAACCGTTTGCATGCCCGCGGCCGGAGAAATTGCCAGATGACTTCCATCCGACAGAATGACGGGCTGAGTAGAGGAGAATGGTGTCTTTCCATCTTTTGAGCTGAAACTACTCCACCTCCCGCTCCGGAAATCGGACGCTGGCACATTTCCCGAGAGAAAGTTTGCTGCGGCGTCAGCAATCAAATCCCTTGCACTGACCTTCAACTCATGAGCAATATTTCTCGATGTAGCAGATCTATTCATGTAGCCCTTCCGCTCGATTGAGTTTGAGACTATTTATTCCAGCTGACGAAAACGCCTTGCTTGTTCCGGGGACAAGACCTGACAGGTCTCCGAGACCTGTCAAGTCTAAGCCAAGCAGCGCCCGGGTGGATTACCCCTTCTCATTTGCCGTCACGATGAGATCGACCGCGCCCTGGCTGAAATCCAGCACGCAGGTGAAGGTTTTCGTGTGTGCGTCGTACCCCGCGTCCCCAAGTGCGGATGATGGCGTTGCCTCGACTGCGGGAGGGGTGGTGCCGCTTGTTACCAGTTTGATGCGCGTCTTGCGATCGCTCCTTCCGTTGGCATGGATCCGAACGATGCCGTGCGCCTTCTCCGAGAGGATCACATAGCTGTTGACCTCCAGAACGCCCTCTACGCGGGTGAGGAATCCGCCCAGGGGAAGGGAGAAGGTTTCCGTGATGTCCCGGTTCTCATGATGGTTGGAGACGACCCACAGGGATCCGACGTGTACAGACCATGCGGTGCCTCTTTCAATGGACGGATATTCGCTGTCGAAAAACTCTCTTGCAGCCGATGCGGTCGTGAAGGATTCCGCGGAAAGCAGGGCGGAAAACGCTTCAAGCGCCTTCGGATCGGCAAACGGGGAGAGCACCGGAATCCAGCCGTATCGCCCGGTCTGCGGGATCATCTGGTAGGGATGATCGAACCCGTAAGTGCCCTCGTATACCGTCTTGAGCGGCCCGCCATCCATCCGCCATGGGGTATCTGCCGGGCTTGCGACATAGGCTATTCGCGTGGTTTCCTTCACCTCGTCCTTGCTGGGGATGAGGTCCCAGTCGATGATCTTGGTGAGGAGAGGGAGCACCACCCGCTTCCCGGCCTCGGAGAGCTCCTTTTTGTGGTCCTTCCACACGGAGTCCGGCGGCTCGAAAGAATAGAGGGCAGCGCCGGACGACAGGCCCATGAGGGCCATCTGTCCCCAGAAGGGAATCGGGAAAAACTGCCCGTCCCCCTCCTTGAAGCTGGTCTGCTCGTCGAGCTCGTGAAATCCCGCCTCGTACCAGAAGTGGACTTCGGGCTCCACGCCCCAGTTGTCCACCGCGCCTTCCATCCACAAGCCGAAGGTCGAGCCCTGCACCGCATAGGGCATCCACCCGCAGTTCATCTTCCATGTGGGGATCAACGACTGGCCGCACGCGAGCATAGCGGCGTGCATCTCTTCGTCCAATTGGGCATCCATCCAGATGTTGTTGCCATGCCACTGCGCGTCGGCCCACACGGCGATCTTGCCGTAGTGCGAGACCATCCGCAGCAAGCCGATCAGATAGTCTTTCACCCGCGGTTGGGCCAGCCCGCCCTGACATGTCTGCTCGACAATGATGACGCCTTTGACCGTGGAGAATCGCTGCAGGATGTGCTCCACGTCAGCCAGCGGAATCCGCTGGCCTTTGCCGTCCCAGTGGTCATGAGGGCCCACCAGCTGGATGAGGGTGGGAATCCCCAGAACCTGCGTGCGCTCGCAGAGGGCCAGCAAATCCTCCGTCTTGGGCCTTTCGATCCGAACCAGGATGTGCGGCTTGAGATGCTCCGGCACTTCGGCCCATTCCACATCCAGATCGTCGCCTCCCCAGTTGTAGAGAAGAAAAAGCGGATGCTCTCTGGATACGGTCCGCTCCGGCTCTGCCTTCCGGCAGGAGGATATTGCGGTGAACGAACGGGGTGCGGACCAGTGGCCGTATACCCCGTCGATCGTCATGGTGCGCATGCGCCAGAACCATTTTCCCGCAGTCAGCCGCTCTTTGGGAATGACGGCATGCGCGTCCGAGATCGGCATGTTCTGGAAGACATGCGAGGTGAAGTCCGAAAAGTCCTCTTTGAGGGCGTATTGAAGCTCGTACCCGAATCCGTCGTCTGTGGCTCCCCAGGCAAATTGCACCGAGGTGCAAAGTATCTTCATTCCATCGATCGGGGAGCGGAGCGCCGGAATCCCGATCCCCGCCACCTTGCTGCTTTTGGCCATTGTGTTTTCTCCTCCTAGGATGATTCTCAGAATCGATTCCTTCTAGATGGTTCCTGTTGACCAGTCAAAGAAGCCCTTGTCCTGCTCCCGCAGATACGGCTTTGCTGCC
>JAZDJA010000326.1:0-2175 GCA_043804415.1 Candidatus Latescibacterota bacterium
CGGACAGGGGTCCTTTGACATGTTCCTCTGATCCAGCATACGGACATGACCGGACAGGGATGCTGTCGGCAGCGTTTGGGCGCAGCAGTCCCCGACATCCCGTCGGCAGCCCGCAATCTGGTCGACGATGGTTTCGGCGCGCAGCAGTCCCCGGAGGAGATGCACCGCCCCCAGGCGCCCCAATCCGCCAGCGTCCAGGCGATTACCCGTCCCAGTTCCCCGTTACCGCCGGTAACCACAGCATCCCTTCGTGCCAAATCAATGTTCCGCATAATCCTCTCCATCGATGTCCGGAACGACTGTCGACACGCTATGCAAGTACGGTATTACCATCGCTATCGGAAATGACACCCTTCTCCTTCTCCGCGGCGAAGCACTGCGCAATGCCAAAATCGATGCCACGGGCGACCCCTGTCATGATCACAGCCTGCGATTTCTTCGTTCCCACGCCTCCCCTTCTATCTGTGTTGGCAGAAATCGCGGTACACCGCAAGCATGAATTCGTAATTCTCAAGGGGCATACCTGGAAACACCGTGTTCGACGTGCCGAAGATATACCCTCCGCCGGGTGAAGCATGTTCCAGGCAGTATAATGCGGAGTCTTGGATCGCTTCGCGCGGTCCGTCTTGCAGCAGGTTGCATTGAACGTTTCCCATCAGGGCAATCTTGTTGTGACAACGCTTCTTGACCTCGGCAATGTCCATGCCTGCCATAGGGTCGACCGACTGAAAACAGTCTGCGCCCAAGGCCAGATAGTCCTCCAGCACGGGCATGATATTTCCGTCTGAGTGTACAAATGCGAGGCAGTTTCGGGACTTGATGTGTCTTACCTGCTGTTCCAAATAGGGCGTGATAAACTCGTGGAATTGGTCAGGGGAGATGAAAGGTCCCTGATTGAAAGCCACGTCATTGACCACGTGGATGAAGTCGGCACCCGCGTCGATCAGTCTGTCGAAGCTCGCCAGGGCTCTTCCTGTCTTCTCTTGAGCGACAGCGTGGATGCGCTCGGGATGTTCCACCAGGTCAACGGAGAACTGCATCCAGTCTGTCATTGACTCGATGGACCATGTGGTATCGCCTACAATGCTTCCGACCAAAATCTTATCCGTGAAGACCTCCCTGGCAGCCGACACGCCGTCGGGATCACTCCATGGCCAGAACACGGCGAGTGCATCCCAATGATATGTTTCCACGATACGGGCATATATCTCCATACAATCTGCTATCATCCGTTCCTTTGAGGCACGTGAGCAACTGCTCCATAGGTTCCGGTCGGGAAACCTAATCCCGAACGCCTCCGCTTCCAGTTCGAACATAATCTCGAAATGCGGGGGACGGTCCGGTTCCTCAAATGCAAGGGCCTTCAGCATTCGCTCCTTACCTGTCATGAATCTCCTTATGTGCCAAAAAGAGGGATCACCAGCGGGCAGTCAGACTATGGGGTGATGATGATTTTCCCTCGAGCACGTCCCCCTTGCAGATAGCGCATGGCTTCGGGGACATCCTTCAGCGGGTAGGTTCTGTCAATGATGGGTGTGAGCTTTCCTGCTTCGAGGAACTCCTTCAAAATGGCCATGACATCCTTCTTGCTCGGAAGGGAGACGCCCGGGCGCGGGAGCTGCCTGTCGAATACTGAGCGCGCCATGAGGGTGAAAAAGCGAGGCAGACTTCCGAAAGTTCGTCTGCCGGCCCTTCCGAAATGATCGTGGCCGATGAGCACGTAAATCCCCTCGGGAGTAAGCGCGCGTTTGCAGCTTGGAAAGGACAGGGTCGATGCCACATCGAGGATGAGATCGTAACGCTGGGCACACTCGGTAAAATCCTCCCGGGTGTAGTCGATGACCTGGTCTGCGCCGAGAGCGCGGACCATCTCCAATTTTCTCGTGTGGTCCACGCCGGTCACATGCGCGCCATAGGCCTTGGCGAGCTGTACGGCGATGCTGCCCACGCCACCGCCTGCCCCGTTTATCAACACCCGCTGACCCGGGTGGATCTGTGTTGCATTCTGAAGATTGATCAGGGCGATGAATCCGGAGGTGGGCACGGACGCAGCTTGTTCGAAGGAGATGCTGTCGGGCTTTGGCGCGAGCACGTCCTGCGGAACGGATGCGTATTCGGCAAAGGCGCCGCCATTGCACCACTGGGTTCCGCTGTGGCTCTCACCGAACACCTCGT
>JAZDJA010000327.1:0-5615 GCA_043804415.1 Candidatus Latescibacterota bacterium
GCAATGCGCGACAACTTGGGCCGCATCTCCCTGAGAAACTCATCCGCGCTTAACGCGCGTTCCGCGCGCGGTTTCAGTTTTACGAATATACGACCGGAATTTCCCGTAACGCTCGCTCCGCCGACGCCGACACTGGAGAAAAAGGTCTCGACGTTCGGATCCCTGGCAACGATATCGGCCGCCTGTAGCTGGTATTTGACCATCTGCTCAAAAGAGATACCCTGGGCGCCCTCGGTATTGATCAGCACCTGACCCCGTATCCTCGCCCGGGATAAAGCCCTTGGGCACCAAACCGAACATGTAGATCGTCATAACCAAGACAACGACGGATGACACCATGGTGGTGACGTGATGCCTCATGACCGACCTAAGCGAGATTTCATAACCCTTTTTCATCGCATCCAGGCAACGCCCCAAGAAATTATACAACCAGCCGTGCTGGCGCTCTCCGGGTGGCCGAAGATAACGGCTACATAACATGGGCGTGAGGCTCAACGAGATGAATCCCGAGACTAAAATCGCCACACAAATGGTGACGGCAAACTCACGTAACAACCGCCCGAGCATACCAGTCATGAACAACACGGGAATAAAGGCCGCCACCAAGGAAATGGTCATGGACAGGATGGTAAAGCTGATCTCCTTGGCGCCTTTGACCGCCGCTTCGTGGGGGCTCTCTCCTTTTTCCATATGGCGCACGATGTTCTCCAGCACCACGATGGCATCATCGACCACGAATCCCACGGCTAAGGTAAGCGCCATGAGAGAGAGGTTATTGAGGCTGTAGCCGAGCAGATACATGACGGCAAAAGTGCCGACGATCGACATGGGCAACGCCAGACTGGGGATGACTGTGGCCGACACATTACGCAGGAAGAGGAAAATCACCAGAATAACCAAAACAATGGTGCCCATGAGCGTTAACTGTACATCATGCACCGATTCCCTGATTGATTGAGTGCGGTCGAAAAAAACGTCCAGTTTGACGGACTGGGGGATTTGTGTGCGGAGGTTGGGGAGGAGCTCCTTGATGGCATCGACGACCTCCACAACATTGGCGCCGGGTTGTCGTTGGACGCCGAGAATAATGGCGCGCTTGCTGTTGAACCAACTCGCCACCAATCTGTTCTCGACGCCGTCAATAACCTTGCCGAGGTCCTGGACCCACACCGGAGCGCCGTTACGATAGGCAACCACCAGCGGCCGATAGGCCTCGGCATTTTTAAGCTGAGCATCGGAAACCAAGGTGTAAGATCGATTCGGCGTTTCCAATGTTCCCACCGGCAAGTTGACGCTGCCGCGTTGCACGGCGTTCACTACCTCATCGATGCCGATCTGGCGCGCCGCCAGCTGATTCGGGTCTAATTGAATTCGGACTGCATATTTTTGTGTACCGAAGACATCAACCTGAGCCACCCCACTGACCATGGAAATCCTTTGCGCCAGTATGGTCTGGGCGAATTCGTCGACCGCCGATAGCGGTAGAGTTTCCGATGTCAGCGCAAAAAGGAGAATCGAATTGTTGGCTGGATTGACCTTCCGATAAGACGGTGGGGTCGGCATGTTCGATGGCAGGTCGCGCGCCGCACGGGCAATCTGTGCTTGCACGTCCTGGGCTGCCGCATCAATGTTACGGCTCAAATTGAACTGCAGGGTGATTTGCGTGCGTCCGAGCGTGCTGACCGAATTGATGGAGTCTAAACCGGCAATGGCGGAAAATTGCTTTTCCAACGGGGTAGCAACGGACGATGCCATGGTGCCGGGGCTGGCACCCGGTAAACTGGCGCTGACCGTTATGGTGGGAAAATCAACGGTGGGTAGATCGCTGACGGGGAGAGATTTGTATCCCATGAAGCCAAAGATGAGGATCCCCAGCATGACGAGGGTCGTGGTGACCGGCCTGCGTATGAAAAGCCCGGACATGTTCATGACTGGTTCCCCTCTTTCTTCCGCTCACCTTTTCCTTCGCCCTTACCTCGTCCTCGCTTCACTTCGCTGCTATCCGGACCGACCCCCGCCTCCTTGATTTCCACTTTCGATCCAGGCCCCAGGAGGAATTGACCCTCGCGAACCACTTGTTCGCCGACCGCGATCCCTTTGGCGATTACGGCCTCCCCTTCACTGGTCCAGCCCACCGCGACGGGCCGCATTTCGACTTTTTTATCGGGCTGAATTACAAATACGTGCTCTCCTTCAGGGCCCCGTTGGACGGCCTCGGACGGAATCACGACAGCGTTCGGCTGCGTCGCCAGAGTCAAAGCGACGTTGACAAACTGGCCCGGCCACAAGCGCCGGTCCGAGTTAGTGAAGACCGCTTTCAGTTTAACGGTTCCGGTAGGCCGATCGACAGCGTTATCGACAAAGGAAAGTGTTCCTTGTTCACGGTGACCCTCGCCGGGCGGCAAGGCGTCGACCACCAACTTCCTCGTAGCCATGTATTTCTTAATATCACCGAGATGATGTTCCGGAACCGAGAAGGTGACATTAATGGGAGTCACCTGGTTGATTACGACCAACGGCGTTCCGTCGTTGACTCGGATCAGGTTGCCTTCGTTGACCAGCAAGGCCCCTACCCGACCGTTCATGGGTGAATAAATGTAACAGTAAGAGAGCTGAACCTTGGCGTTTTCAACCACGGCCTTGTCCGCTTCTACCACTGCTTCCAGCGCTTCGGCGTTGGTGCGAAACTGGTCGTGTTGCTCCTGAGAGATGTACTGTTTCTTGACGAGTTCCGCGTAACGACGCGCTTGCTCGCGGGCGTTTTGCAGCTGCGCGCTATCTCGCGCCAATGCGGCCTCGGCCTGTTTGACGCTCGACTCAAAAGGACGCGGATCAATAGTAAAGAGCAGCTGCCCTTTCTTGACATCCTGTCCTTCCTCGAAGTGTGCTTGCAAGAGCACACCCGTTACCTGACTCTTGATGGCAACGGTAGCGTAGGCTTCGGCATTACCCACGGCGCGAAGCTGGACCGGCAACGCCTTTTGGACAGCGGTCGCCACGAGCACCGGTAAGGCTTCACGCGAACCTCCGCCGCGGCCCTGACCGCCCGGACGGCCCTGGCTGCGTTCCGAAGACTGGCCTTTCGCGGCTTGTTCGACTTTACCTTCTGACTTGACTTGAGGCTTATTGAGGGACCAAGATGAGTATTGTTGGAAACCTACAAAACCACCCAAGACCACCACCAGCACTAAAATCCATATAGTACGCTTCATGGAGAACTTCCTTGATAAGAAATTGCTTTTGCATGGTTTGAAGATACAGAAAGCGGTCTTGTATGTCAAGGTGATTTTGTGCCAACCTGTTGCGTCGGGATGGGATTTGATCTCGGTTGTGCGGACATGAGTGCACAAATAACCTCAAAAGGTTTGTAGGGTAGTTGTCGATTTCAGTGATTAGTCGGGCCTTGCAGATTTATCGGGGAAATTTCGGTAGACCCTACCGGAACGCCCCGATTCAACTTGGTGTTATGTCGTTATGTAAGAATCCCGGGAGTATTCAGAATCCCGATAGATGCGATCATTACGCATCGAAATCTTGTATACATGCGAGAAAGGCAGACCTATTGACTTCAGGAAGTAAGCATCAACCGGATGAACCATAAAAATTGAGCTACGCGCCCGTCAGGCCACCCTCTTTTCCTTGGTGATCCAGAAAACCAGGATGGCACCGGCGGTCAGGCCGGTGATGAGAAAATAGAGGGTCGGCAGGTTCGAGCCGGCCAAGACAAAGGTCGCCAGCAAGGGGCCGACGCCCAATCCAGCGAACCGCGCCGAATTAAGAAAGCCAATCCCCTTTCCGCCCAGTCCCGAACCGAAGTTCGCCATGACCAGAGGGATTACCGCAGCAATGATCCCAGTCTGGAGCATCCGGATCACGGAGAAGCTCATGACCCCTTCGGCGAGGAACAACACGGCCTGGAAGAAGGCGGCAACCAGGCAAGCCGCGGCGATCACCCCGGTCATTTTCGCCTTGGGGGTCAGACGGTTGATGACATAGCTGCCGATGATGGAGGTCGCCGTGTAGCCCATCATGATGAATCCGGCTGCTTTCAAGGCATTTTCACCCACCAGGCCGAAGCCCTCCAGGACATGGGGCAGAACGCTCGGCAGGAAGGAAAGGTGGATCGTCGCGATCAGGCTTAGCGCCCACCCCCACAGGACGCTCCGATTGAAAGACACCTTTCGATCCTGTCCCGTCTCCATCTTTTCAATATCTGCCACGTAGATCTGGCATAGCAACAGAAAGAGGCCAGTCATTACGAAAGATGCGATGAACGGGGAGCGGTATCCCAGATTCGCGGCGAGATACGCCCCGACGGGCGGTCCCAACAGACTCCCGGTAGTCATGGAATTCTGATAGAGGCTCAGGTGACCGGCCAGGCGATCCTTGGGCGATATCCGTGAAATCATGAAAAGGCCGATCGTGGAGGCGCCACCGAGTGCGCCTTGGATAATGCGAAGCGTCAGCAACATCGGCAGGTTGTCGGTAAAACCCATGATGAGAAAAATGATCGCGTTGAACAGGAAGGCGCTCTGAAAGAGCCGTTTCGGGCGGAACCTCGCGGTCAGACTTCCCCAGAAAGGTGCTGTCGCCGCTGCGAAAAAGGGGTTCATGCTCATGATCAGACCGATCCACATCGTCGTTTCGTTCGCATGGTAGGGGCTGATCCGGATGATGTAGAAAGGCATGAACGACATGACGACGGTGAAGCAAAACGCAAGTCCGAACTGGGACAGGGAGATGAAATAGACGCCCCGGTTTCCATTTGGGGTTTGCATGTTATCTTTTGAAAATAGCATCTCTTTTCAATGTCTTTCGAAGGGCGACCCCATCAGTCGGAGTGCCCAGGAACGGGGATCTTCGCCTCGCTGGGTAGCTTTGGATGCATGCGCCGTAACTCTCGTTGCCGCAAAAGAGGTAGTTCGCGTGGTGTTTGCTATAGGTCCACTCCGACGAGGGAAGGGAGATCCTCGCTACCATCGGTCCGCACATCGCCTTTCCCCGAGGCGTGATCAAGCCGTCGCAATTGAGTCGAGTAGACCGGTTTCTCTCCATACATCAAGTTGATGTCTTTTTCTCCGTTAACGCTTGGTATCCCGGCTGTGCCGCGGTATTTAAACCATGCATCCGTTGGCCCCAGCCCCTCAAAAACCGTATCATCCATATCATAACGATTGAGAAATAACCTCATTGATAACGGTTAGAAATCAACTATTTTCTTCAAGGAGGTCATTTTACTGACTTAAGGAAGTATGCATCGTAGGAGCTTGCTGGGGAGCAAAAGTCGGGCATTCTGGCTTCACTCCCTACCCGCAGGGGGGAATAATTCTTTCTCGGCGGGGGCGGACATGACCCGGATTTGAGCGAGAGGGGGGCTTAGTCCCCTTGGAGGCTTATGCCGATACTACTGGTGAGGACTCCTTAAGTTTCGGGACTGCGGGGGCTCGCATGACCCAATGGAGGACTGCGGACAGCGCATAGATTGCGCCGATGGCCATAAAGACTATCCTGTAGCTCCCGCTGGTATCGTACACAAAGCCCGCCATTATCGGGCCAGAAAAGGACATAAGGCTCTGAAGCAATGTAATGATTCCTCGAAGGGAGCCAAAGTTGCG
>JAZDJA010000328.1:0-2793 GCA_043804415.1 Candidatus Latescibacterota bacterium
GATCATCTGGTCCTTGTCAGGCCGTTTTGCCCAGATCTGGGCGGTGCGATCCCCACTGAGACAGTGGCCTGGGCAGATCACATTCACGCGGATTCCTTGTGGGCCAAACTCGCGAGCCATATGCCGGGTTAGGCCGAGTACCCCCGCCTTGGCGGCAGTGTAGTTCGCGAAGTTCTTCTCAATTCCGTATCGGGCGGCCATCGAGGAGATGTTCACGATGTTCCCCTTGCCCTGTTGGATCATCAAGGGCAATACCTCCCGGGAGACCAGGAAAACGCTCTTTAGGTTCAGTTGGACACACCAGTCCCACTGCTCCTCGGTCAACTCCAGCAGATGGATGGAGTCCTTCGGTATGGCGCCGCCAGCGTTGTTAACCAGGATGTCAATGCGGCCGAAACGGTCTCGAGACTGTTTCACCATCTCCGCTATCTCTCTGCTGTTGGTGACATCGGCTCTCACCGCTATCGCCTCAGTACCGCGCTCCAGGAACTCGGCCAAGGTTCGATCTAGCGCGTCACCATCAATGTCGCTCAGAACGATCTTTGCCCCTTCGGTGGCAAGCGCCACGGCGGTGGCTTTACCGATCCCCTTGGCAGCGCCAGTTATTAAGGCGACGCGATCTTGGACGCGCCCTAACGTCACTTTATTCATATTACCGCCTCCCCCTGTTTTTTATATGAAGATGGGTACCTCCTCAATCTCTCAGGGCACGGAGTTATTGAGAAGGTACAGTAAACACCCTCCCGGTCGCCGGGTCCCGCCGGCGGATCAACTGGAGGCCGGTTACCTCGACCAGAGTGACCTCGGCCACAGACAGAACGATCGTGCCGCTCTCGCGGAAACAACCTCCCCGGAGATTGCCCTCGGCATCCTCGATCACGCAGTGCAGGTGCACGACCGGTTCAGTGCCGTCCTCTGTTCGACAAACCAGTCCCTGGCCGCTCAGCAGGTGAGCCGGCCCCTCCGGGGCGTTCATGACGAGCGGCACCCTGCCCGGCCGCGCTTCACTGGCCGGCACTCCTCGGACGTAGCCGGAGAAGCGGGGGTTGAGAAGGCTGCCGATGACCCCGACGATCAACGCCTGCCGAACATCGTGACGCTTGCAGATCTCTGCCACTCCCTCGACCAGATCTATCCCCGGTAGCAGTCGACCGACGATCACCCGCCCCGGTTGGCCCGCCGCAGACATGAATTGCCCAGGATCGCGCCAGCTATCAATATCGACCATCCTCTTCACCTCCTTCTGACCGGAGCCCAAAACCCTGACTCCCGATACATACTGCCGGACGGCGCCGACAACTTGCCCGCCGGCCACCGCAGCCATGCACCGCGGTAGCCAGCGAGCAGATCCCGCAACTACTGAGTATCCGCCACCAGTTGCCGCATTATCGGTCCTTGCTCACGCTCAAACTCATCCCAATAGGCAGTATACTGTGCCGGATCGAGATAGAAGGGGGTTAGGAAGGTCTTGTCGAAGTACTGCTTCGCCTCGTCGGACTCGGCGACATGCTTTATAGCCGCGCTGAGGATGCCCACGATCTCATCGGGTGTGCCACCCGGTACGGAGAAACCGCGGCTTGAAGAGGAGATGGTTTTGTACCCCTGCGACTCCATGGTTGGAACGTCCGGGATGAACTTACTCCTCTTATCGTCCATGATCCCCAGGACCCGCACTTCACCACTCTTCATGAACGGTGCGAGCATGGGAACAGTCCCGAAGTAAAGGTCAACATGCCCGCCCAGCAACGCAGTCATTGCCGGCGCGCCGCCATCAAAGGCCACCGGGCGGAATTCCACACCGGCTGCCTTCTCAAACATGGCGAGCGCCACATGGCTGTCGTTCGCACGGCCGGACAGCGAACTCCGCAGCGTCCTGGGATTGGCCTTCGCCGCATCCACCAGGTCCTTCAGCGTCTTGAAGGGGCTGCGTGACGCGACGATTATAGTGTGGGGCGCCTTTTCGATGTTCGCCACCTGCTTCAAGTCTTTGCGACCATAGACTGCCTTCCGTTTCGGGTCTATGTAGGTCATCATCACCGACGGCAGGTTCGTCATTGACATGGTGTAGCCGTCCGGCTTGGATCTCACCATTTCCGTAGTGCCCAACTGATGTGCAGCCCCCGCCTTGTTTACGACCTGAGTGGGCAATCCCAACTGCTTCGCAATGCCGTTGGCAACGAACCGGGCGATCACGTCCGTACTCCCGCCGGCAGACACGGGAACGATAATGGTCATATTTCTTCCCTTGACCGGAAAACCAGCCTTCTTGGTATCCTTGACATACTGTGCAGAAACCGCATTCGTCAAGCTGAATACCAAAGCCGCAACCAATACCATCACTTTATTCATATTACCTCCTCCCCATAGTCGTTACTCATTTAATATATTTATGTAAAATGGGTGCCTTCTCAATCACTCCGGGCATGGAGTTATTGAGATTGATCGGATCTACCTCCATGGCCAAAACCCCTGTCATGGCAATCGGGGGGCATACATCGATTCAGCGCTCGCGCCGTGGACGCGGCTCTATACCCGCCATTCTTTCGTACATCTGCTCCATAGCGGTATAGCCGTCCTTCTGCCCCAGTCCCATAGCCCTCGCCATCTCATAAACCTGAAAGACGGCGTTGATGGTGAAGAGCGGCACCCCCGCCTCTCTACCCAGCGTTGTTCCTAGCGCGAGCGCTTTGTGCCACATGTCGAGAACGGGCGAAGCACTGGTGTCTCCCTCCAGAAGCCGAGGAACACGATGCTGCCAGCACCAGCTATTGCCGGTGCTCCTGCTTACCAGCT
>JAZDJA010000329.1:0-17714 GCA_043804415.1 Candidatus Latescibacterota bacterium
GTGACCCACAATGAATTCTTCGAGACTCTCCCCCACCTGGATCAGGCGTTGACAGCCTGCATGAAAGATGAGGAAAAGCTAAAACAAGCCATCCTCTCTGTCTGTAATATGAACTAAGATCTTAGGAGGAGCGGTATAGGAGGTCATATACAGAGCTGAAACGGTGCAGACGAAGGCAATGACGAGCATGACGAAGTTGCCCGTATTTGGGATCGGAGAGAGGCTTCCCGAAAGTCGAAACGGTGTAGATGTCACATATTCGGCATGCACTAGGATATCGCGGCATAGGGTGGACTGTTGAGGATTCTCGGAATATCCTTTCCCCCGGATCCTCGGATTGGCAGCCGAAATCAGTTGATCTGGACCATGGTGGCGTGAATGGTGAAACAGGGAGCAGTTTATGAAGATTGCGTTGAGCGCAAAACAAAGTGGCAGATCGCTAAATCCCTACTGGAATATGTGCGTGGGCGCGGGCCGCGCCAATGAGGGCCTGAGGGCCAACTGGCTCGAGCATCTCGCACTGGCCGTGGAGGAATGCGGATTTCGGTATGTGCGTTTCCACGGACTTTTTCACGACGACATGTTCGTATACCGGGAGGATGAAAGACAGGCCCGGTATAACTGGCAGTATATTGACGAACTTTTCGACCGGTTGCTCGACATCGGAGTGCGTCCGTATGTGGAACTGGGCTTTTGCCCAAAAGATCTGGCTTCGGACGACGAGACGATCTTCTGGTGGAAGGGGGGTATTTCCCCGCCCGCGGACAATGGCAAGTGGGGCGATCTCATCGAGGGGTTCACGCGGCACTGCATTTCCCGATATGGCAGCGAGGAGGTCCGATCCTGGTATTTTGAGGTCTGGAACGAGCCGAATCTATCCCTTTTTTGGAGTGGAACCAAGGCTCAGTATTTTGAGCTATATAAAGTAACCGTCCTGGCCATCAAGAGAGTGGATCCCGAGCTGCGCGTGGGCGGTCCCGCGACGAGCAATTTCGTGCCGGATGATCGGTTTGCCGGGGAGCGGGAGGACACCTCGCTTCAGCGCACCCTATTGGTGGAGGACTTGGGAACGCTGGACTGGAGAGGGGTTTGGATTGAGGACTTTCTATCGTTCTGCCACCGGGAAGCGCTTCCGGTGGACTTTGTTTCCGCACATCCCTATCCCACCGATTTCGCGCTGGATACGCGGGGAGACTCGCAGGGAAGAAGCCGGCCGGTGGACAGCACGCTCAGGGATACCTGCTGGTTGAGGGACGTGGTCTCAAAAAGCGCCTATCCCGACGCCGAGATTCATCTGTCCGAATGGAGCTGCAGCCCCACTCCGCGGGATCACAGCCACGATTACCTTCAGGCTGCGGCCTATGTGGTGAAGACGAACCTCGATGGCATCGGGCTTACCCAGTGCCTGACCTACTGGACGTTCACCGACGTGTTTGAGGAAACCGGCGCAGGAGCGGGCATCTTTCACGGGGGATTCGGGCTCATCAATTTTCAGGGGATTGTCAAACCCACCTTCCACGCGTATCGCTTTCTAAACGGGCTGGGAGACGAGGAGTTGGTTCGGGAGGAGGGCGGCATCGTCACCCGGAACAGCCAAGAGGGGCGATTGAGCGCCCTGCTCTACCACTATCCCGCTGAGTTGCGCGATACCATTCCCATGTCCGTGGGATCGCGGGAGGTGGCGGAACAGGTGCTGGCACAGGGGACGCCGAAGACGTTCGCCCTGACGCTCTCCGATCTGCAGCCGGGCGCGCCATTTGAGCTGGAGACTCTGGATGCCCGACACGGCTTTGCGTTCAAATGCTGGGAGCAGATGGGCTGTCCGGAACCGCCTACCGCGAGGCAGACTGCACTGCTTCGGGAATCCGCGTGGGACACGAAAAGGGAGGTGATCCGGGCGGATGCATCCGGAAACCTGATGTGGACGCGAACATTGGATCCCTGGACGGTGGTAGCCATCCGACAGATTGGATAGTTCGGGGACGAGAAGCAGGTGGATCTCTTTTTGGCGAGTTCCTGCTCCATAAGATTGGAGGTATTCGCAAAATTATCCCACCGCCGAAATCGGCCAGATACGCGGACGCTTTCAGACCCTTCCGGCAATTGTCCGGAGGGATGAAGCCCATCTCGTCTTGCTGCAAATCCCGCATTCTGCAGCGACATCAGGTGCACCGGCCTTTTTTCCACATCTTGACCGTCCGAACGCTCAAAGAACGCGAATAAGGAGGTGATAGCGGTGAAGATCAACAAGGTTTCGTTGGGTCTTGCTCTCGGAATTCTCTGGGGCGCCTGTGTGTTCGTGGCTACGCTGTGGATTGCGGCCCAAGATGGAGGCGACCATCTGATTGTGCTGGCCAATTTCTATTTTGGATATTCGGTCAGTTTCGTCGGAGCGCTGGTGGGCCTCGTTTATGGGTTTGTGGACGGATTCATAGGAGGCTGGCTTATCGGGCTGCTCTACAATGCCTTCGACAAGTCGACACCCTAGGCGGCGCAAACTATTTTGCTGGGTGCGGCGCTGCATCGGGTGCCGCACCTTTGCTGCATCTCGAGGCTGTCTTTGCATTTTCTCGTTGCATAACCCTCAGATGGGAGGGGGAACGTGAGCAAATTCTCCAAAATACCACTCAGCAGAGAAGGCGGTGCGCTGGCCAAGTATCTCGAGGATCTGAGCGATCATCATCCGCTGTCCTCAGAAGAGGAAGTGGCCCTTTCCGAGCTCATCCGTGAGGGCGACGAGAAGGCCCGGGACAGGCTGGTGAAGGCCAACCTGCGCTTTGTAGTCAGCGTGGCCAAGGGCTACCAGAATCAGGGGATGCCGCTTGGGGATCTGATCAACGAGGGGAACGTGGGTCTCATCAAGGCTGCCGAACGATTCGATGGCGAGCGGGGATTCAAGTTCATATCGTATGCGGTGTGGTGGATTCGGCAGTCCATTCTCACCGCGCTGGCTGAGCAGGCGCGCATCGTTCGGATGCCGCTCAATCGTGTGGGCGCGCTCTATAAGATCTCTAAAGCCTCTGCCATGTTGGAGCAGGAGATGGAGAAGCCTCCCTCAACGGAGGACATTGCCAGGAGCCTGGACATGTCCGTCAAGGAGGTCGCCAAGACATTGAGTAGTGGGCGGAGACACCATTCGCTCGACGCGCCGCTGGGCAAAGATAATGACGATAGCTGCCTCTTTGACCTGATCCACGACGAAAGTCATGCGTCGCCGGAGGAGGACGTGATGGACGATTCCCTCCGCGAACAGATCGAGGTGGCACTGGGCAGCCTCAACGAGCGGGAGGCTGAGATCATTCGGCTCTATTATGGCATCGGACGGGAGGAGTCCCTTACGTTAGATGAAATCGGGGAGTGCTATGGGCTAACCCGGGAGCGCATTCGCCAGATCAAGGAGAAGGCACTGCGGCGGCTGCGCCATATTTCCAGAAGCAGAAGACTACGCCCTTATTTGGAATAGATGCTCAAAGAAGGACATGTCAGGATTCGAGGCGGCTGGGTTGGGTGATCACCGCCGCACCCTTTGCCTCGACAGATGTAGAGGCCATGAAGTTTTGAGAGAAGGGATATCTGTATGACCGAGCTTTCCGTCTCACCGCCCAGAGGATACACCATTCCGTTGATCGATCTGGCCCACGAAAGGGGCCGTCAGGTTGTCGTGGACCGGGAACCGGGGCAATATCTTGGGCATCCCACGACCGTGTTACTGGAAGATGACAAGACGATGATTGTGGTGTACCCGAAGGGGCACGGAAGAGGCGCGATTGTGATGAAGCGGAGCACCGACGGGGGAGTCACCTGGTCGGAGCGTCTGCCCGTTCCCGAGAATTGGGCCACGTCGCTGGAGATTCCCACCATTTTTCGGGTGGTGGATCCGCAGGGGGTAAAACGACTGATCGTGTTCTCCGGGCTCTATCCGATCCGCCAGGCAATTTCGGAGGATGATGGCGTGATTTGGACACCGCTTGTGCCCATCGGCGACTTTGGCGGCATCGCAGTGATGGCCAGCATGGTGCGGCTCACAAACGGCGATTACATGGCGCTGTTTCACGATGAGGGGAACTATTTTCGCAGCACGCCGATGCCCCTCAGATTTCAGGTATTCAAGACGATCTCAAAGGATGGCGGCCTGACCTGGAGCGAACCGGTTGCGATCGCGGAGCATCCGGTCGCACGGCTTTGCGAGCCGGGCCTGGTTCGTTCGCCCGATGGCGGGCAGATCGCCGTATTGCTTCGGGAGGATGGGCGGAACCTCAATGCGTTTGTGATTTTTTCAGATGATGAGGGCAAGACATGGTCCGAGCCGCGGGAGCTGCCCGGTGCCCTGACCGGAGATCGGCATACAATCCGGTACGCGCACGACGGCCGTCTGGTGGTGACGTTTCGGGATATGGCGCACGACACCCCGACCTACGGGGATTGGGTGGTGTGGGTGGGTACCTATGAGGATATCGTCGCAGGGCGCGAGGGACAATACCGCGTCCGACTGATGGACAATCTGGACGGACATGATTGCGCGTATTCCGCGCTGGAGCTCTTGCCGGACGGCACCTTTGTTGCCACTACCTACGGACATTGGACCCATGGGGAGCAGCCGTATATCGTCAGCGTCCGCTTCAAGCTTTCCGAGGTGGATGCGAAGGCGGGTCTCCGAGCCGCAGATAGCGCCGCGCAGCCTGATTAGAGGGAAAGTCCAAAAAGGAATGGGACACGGCTTTTTGGGATCGACATACGGACATAAGGAAGGCACACCCTCTGAAAATGGGGATATCTTTTCCGAATGAACCTGCGGATGAAGGGTTCAGAGATTTCCCGACAGAGAAGGTGAGCGCTTTGCGCTATCGAATGACGATGGGTGCTATCTTCACAGGAGGCAAGATGAGAGATCAGCATTGGGAGCCGAAGATTCTGGCTTTTCTGTGCAATTGGTGCAGCTACGCAGGAGCGGATTTGGCGGGCATCGGGCGGATTCAGTATCCGCCGAACGTGCGGGTGATCCGCGTGCCGTGTTCGGGTCGGGTGAATCCCCTGTATCTATTACGGGCGCTGCAGGACGGCGCGGACGGGGTGCTGGTGTCTGGATGTCATCCGGGGGATTGTCATTACATCAGTGGCAACTATACGGCGCGTCGCAAGTTTGTTCTTTTTCAGCGTTTTCTCGAGCATTGTGGCGTCGAGCCGGGACGGGTGCAGTTTTCGTGGGTGAGCGCGGCGGAAGGAGAGAAATTTGCGGAGGTGATCCGAAGCGTGACCGAGAATGTGCGCGACCTGGGACCGGCAAAGCGATTGGTGCGATAGGAAGCGGAAGAACACGGATTGGCGCGGACGGGAATGCCTCAGAGGGAAGCACGTCTATGAATCCGGTTACCTCTGTGTTTGAGAGCGGGAAAGGGACTATTGCTGTGGCAGAAAAGGAACTGAGAGAAGCGGTGAAGAGATTGTTCGCCGAGGATAAGGTGGATCTGGTGATCGGGCATGAGCGGGGGACGCTGCCGCTTGCCACCACGCCTTGTTTTGTCAAGAACGCGGAGGACGTGGATCGGCTGGTGTGGAACGGGTGCTGCGGGAACAACCTAGCGTCCTATCTTCCGGCGATTTTCCGTCCGGATCCGCGTGCGCGGCGCGGCGCGGCGCCCAAGCGTCCCAAGGTGGGGGTTGTTGTCAAGGGGTGCGATGCGCGTTCGGTCATTGGACATATTGCGGAAAGCCAAGTCAGGCGGGGGGACGTGGTCTTGATTGGCATGCCCTGTACGGGCATGGTGGACCTCCGGAAGGTGCATGCCGCTCTGGAGGGACGGGAGATGGGGACGGGTCGGGAGGAGAAGGGCCAGCTTGTGGTGACCGACGACGCGGGCGCCGAGCATTCTTTTTCACGAGAGGAGATGTTGAGCGATTGGTGCCTCGCTTGCCGGCATCCCGAACCTCAGGAATGTGATGTGCGGATCGAGGGCCCGTCACGGGCTGCGGCCCCGGAATCCTTTTCGGATATTGCCGCGTTTGAGGAGGAGACGGGGGATGCCCGTTGGGCGCACTTCGAGCAGGAGATGTCCAAGTGTATTCGGTGTTATGCGTGCCGAAATGCCTGTCCGCTCTGCTACTGCACCTCATGCTTTGCGGAGGAGACCCGGCCCCGTTGGATCGGGATCTCGGATGCCGTGCCGGATGTGATGGCGTTTCACATCGGGCGGATCTACCATACCGCAGGCCGGTGCGTGGAGTGCGGAGCGTGTGAGGCAGCCTGTCCGATGGGGGTGGATCTTAGAACCTTTACCCGGAAGCTGGCCAAGGACGTGCAGGAGCTGTTCGACTATGAGGCCGGCATGGATCCAGAAGAAACTCCACCCCTCGGGATGTTCAAGATGGATGATCCCAATAAATTCGTAAGATAGCGAGGGGCATCGCGGCAACGTGGGTGCCGCAGCGCAGAGGGTGAGGTTGGGATCTCCGTGAGATCCTTCCCATCAGAAAGCCCCCCAAAACCTGTGGTGCTGGTCCGGACGGAGAGCGGCTATGAAGAGCTTCCCCTTTCTTTGGGCAGTACTCCTTTTGGTGACTTTCTCCGGGTGCTGCCAACCTGATCGGGACGAAGAGGTAGTGTTTCAGACCTCCACGATCGATGCGCTGTTGGAGGGTGTTTACGACGGAGAGATCACATGTGGGGAACTGAGGCGGCATGGGGATATGGGGATCGGCACGTTTGATGCGCTCGATGGCGAGATGCTCCTGCTGGATGGTTCGGTTTATCAGATCAGGGCGGATGGCTTCGCCTATGCGGTCGAGGACACGACGAAAACACCCTTTGCCGCGGTGACATTCTTCAAAACCGATCGGGAAGCCGAATTGGCGGAGGGCTTGGAATACAGCGCGCTGGAGGAGCATCTGGATTCGTTGCTTCCCACGACAAACATCTTCCACGCCATCCGAATCGAGGGCACTTTCAGCTATGTGAAGACCCGGAGTGTCCCGCGGCAGGAAAAGCCCTATCCTCCTCTGGTGGAAGTGGTGAAGCACCAACCCACGTTCGAGTTCTCTAGTGTGGCGGGCACCATGGTGGGGTTTCGGTGTCCGGCGTATGTAAAGGGAATCAACGTTCCGGGGTATCATCTGCATTTTATCACTGCGGACAGGAAGGCTGGCGGGCATGTGCTGGGGTGCCGGATCCGGAAGGCAACCGTGGGGATAGATCATACATCGGGCTTCTATATGGCTCTGCCGGAGGCACGCGCGTTCTATGAAACGGATCTGAGCAGAGAGAATCAATCGGCATTGGACCAGGTGGAAAAAGAAAAATGAAAGCCCTTGCCAGGACACGGATCGCGGGGATCAGCGGCAACAGATGGGTGATCCGTGTTCTTCGGCCAAGTCCATGTCCAAAATCTTGGTTTTCGGCTTTGCTGGGCGTAAAAGAGAAAGTGGAAATATGAAAAACTATGTATTGAAGAAGGCCGATCGCAACAGCTTCCTGGAACGATTGTTGGAAGGCCGGAAGGTGATCGCTCCCGTGCGGGAAGGAGATCATCTGGTGTATTCTGAGATTGCGTCGGCGGATGAGGTGGTCTGGGATGGGCGCAATACGAGGCAGTCTCCCAAGGAGGTCTTCTTTCCGCATTCCGAGACCTTGTTCCGGTTCAGTGGGGATCGGGTTTTGGAGGAGGACTTATCCGCGAACAAGGCGCTTACTGACACGGAAGCCAACGCGGGAGATGGAAATCAGAGGAACGCGGAGAGAGGTCCGGTTTTGTGGGGCGTTCGTCCCTGCGATGCACGGAGTTTCCAGTTGCTGTCTCTCGTATTCGACCGGAAGGAGTTCCGAGATCCTTACTTTTCCGATCGGCGGGAAGCGACCACTGTGGTTTCGATGGCTTGCGAAAAACCGGGTCCCACTTGTTTCTGCAGCTCGGTCGGTGGTGGACCGGTAGATGAGGCCGGATCGGATGTGCTGGGCTTTGATCTGGGGGATCGGTTCCTGCTCTCCGCGCTGACGGAGAAGGGGGAGGCGCTCTTGGCAGACAGCGGAGCTCTTCTGACCGAAGCAGGGGAGGAGGATCTCCTGGATCAAGGCCGGCTTGCCCAAGAGGCCATTTCCGCCGCGCAGGCGGAGGTCCCTGTGGCGGGATTGAAGGCGAAGCTGAGCGGGATGTTCGATCATCCCGTATGGGAAGCAATTGCCAATAAATGTCTGGGATGTGGCGCCTGCACCTTCTTGTGCCCCACGTGCCACTGCTTCGATATGACCGATGAGGCGGTGGAGGTCGAGGGAGAACGCGTGCGCACCTGGGATTCGTGTATGTTCCCGCTGTTTACGATGCATGCGTCGGGCCACAATCCCAGAAACTCGCGCACTGAGCGGATGCGCCAGCGGATGTTGCATAAGTTCAGCTATACGATTGACAATTGGGGAGAGACATTTTGTGTGGGGTGCGGCCGTTGCGTGCGCAGTTGTCCGGTGAATCTGGACATCCGGCAGGTGATCCGGAGGGTGTGGGAGGGGGAGAATTGATAGTCAGGTGACATTACGTGGGACAGAGAATAGGGAGAATGATCGAATGGAACGTGTTCAATTAGAGGGCGTGCAATACGTGATGGACAGCGCAGGAAAACGTACCGCTGTTCTCCTCAGCCTTGCGGAGTGGGGGGAGCTATGGGAGGACATCTACGATGTGCTCGTTTCTCAAACTCGCAAGAATGAGCCTACGGTATCCTGGGAAACTTTGAGAGCCGAGATGATGAGCGAGGGAACTCCAAGTGGCAACGTATGAAGTGCGGTTCGCTCATTCTGCGGCGGAAGAGTTTCGCTTCCTATCGTCGGAACTGAAGCGTCGAGTCGGAGCCGGAGTGGATGGCTTACGGCAGAATCCACGTCCGCCGGGTGTTCGAAAGCTCATAGGACACGAACATCTGTATCGGATACGAGTGGGTCACCATCGAATTGTGTATGAGATTGATGACAAGGCTCAACAGGTTCGCGTTACACGAATCCGACATCGGCGAGAAGTTTACTAATGAGCCAATAGAGCATATCGAGTAGATGCGGAGGAAAGCGTGGAGAATCCATATAAGCCCTATCCAGTTATAATTGACAAGATTACCGATGAGAACGCGGCGCGGGATATCCGAACGTTCCGCCTGCGTTTTGAGAAGGAGGAGGATCGGGCGGCCTTTGATTACCGATGTGGACAGTTTGCGGAGATCTCCGTGTGGGGCGCGGGAGAGTCTCCGATCGGGATTGCCTCCTCTCCGATGGACGAGGATTTCATCGAGTTTACGGTGAAACGCTATCCCACCGGCGTGGTGACCCCTGCCCTGCACAGTTGCGGGGAAGGGGAGCAGATTGGCGTGCGGGGGCCCTATGGGAACGGGTTTCCCATGAAGGATCTGGAGGGGAAGCATATCGTCATTGCAGGCGGCGGGTTTGCGTTCACTACCCTGAGATCGCTGGCCAACTATATCCTGCACGACAAGAATCGGTCGCGGTTTGGGGATCTGACGATTATGGCTGCCGCGCGCGATCCGGGGGAGTTGATCTACAAGGACGATCTGAAGAGGTGGGCAGAGCGGGACGATGTGAAGCTGGTGGTGACCGTGGATAGGGGCGACGAGGGTTGGACCGGTCGGGAGGGATTTGCCGCGCCGGTCTTAAAGGATGCGGCCCCGTCTGCGGAGAATGCGGTGGCGGTGGTGTGCGGCCCTCCGATTATGATCAAGACATGCATTGCGGTCCTCTTCGAGTTGGGCTTCCCTCCGGAGCGGATCCTCAATTCCCTGGAGATGCGGATGAAGTGCGGGGTCGGGATGTGCGGGCGGTGCAATATCGGCGGGAAGTATGTGTGCAAGGACGGGCCGGTTTTCACCTACAAAGAACTGCTGGGCATGCCGAGGGAATACTGAGTATTTCGGATTGGGAATTTCGGAATTGGGATCGAACGGCGATCCTCTCGTCCCCACGCTCTGCGTGGGGACGCAGGCTCGACGCTCTGCGTGATGTGCCCGAGGATGAGATCGCGGAGTTCCTTCGATGCCTTTTTGGATCAGGCATAGTTACAATATTGCCGTGGGGGGAACGCCATGAAGGTTCACGATTTCTCGGTATTGATTGAGAAGGACGAAGACGATTACTATGTTGCTATGGTACCGTCCATGAAAAGCTGCTATACGCAGGCTCGAACGCTGGAGGAACTCTATCCACGCATAAAGGAAATCATTGCGCTTTGTCTGGAGGAAGAGCCGGTTCCGGCTACCATGGAATTTGTCGCGCTTCAAAGGATTGGGGTAGCCGTATGAGTCCCAGAATGCCCACCATCACTGCCAAGAGCATGATAGGCTTTCTGGAGCATTTTGGGATTTCAGCAAGTGCGTCAAAAAGGAAGTCATCGTTTCTTCAGACATGCGGACGGCAGAACGGCCACCGTGCCTGACCATCGTGGTGATGATTTGGGGCGAGGTATCGCAGGTAAGATTCTCAGAGATGCAGAAGTCACGCGCGATGCATTTCTGGAATGGAATTGAGCACTCCATTTTCGCGAGGAGGCTGTCCTCTCGTTCCCACGCCCTGCGTGGGCGTGCAGGCTGGACGCTCCGCGTCTCTGACCGAAGCATACCATGATGCCGGACATTACATGAGCAGAGCGGCTTGGGATGCGCATCTGGAAACACCATAATCGAGCAATCACCAAGGCCTCAAAATGCCTCCAGATCCCCCAAAAACCGAAGGCCATCGGGTGCGGCTGCGGGAGCGGTTCCTAAAGTCGGGTGTGGAGGGATTCCACGACTACGAGATCGTGGAGTTGCTGCTCACCTTGGGCACGCCCCGCCGGGACTGCAAGCAACAGGCCAAGGACGCGATCGGCCGGTTCAAGACGCTCCGGGGTGTGTTTGAAGCTTCGGCTGAGGAGTTGCAGGAGATCGAGGGGATCGGTCCCCACAGCGCGTTTGGGATCCGACTGGTTAAGGAGGTGGCGCAGAAGCTGCTTAAGGAGCGGATGCTTGAGCAGCCTGTATACACCTCCTCCAAAGAGGTCTTCGACTACCTCTATCACACCATGCGGGGACTGAAGAAGGAGACGTTCAAGGTACTCTTCCTGAACGCGAAAAATCGCGTGATCGCGGAGAAGAACCTTTTTGAAGGCACACTTAATGTCAGTTCGGTGTATCCCCGTGAGGTGGTAAAAAGTGCCCTTGAGCACCATGCCGCCTCATTGATCTTTGTGCACAATCATCCCTCCGGTAATCCCGATCCCAGCCCGAGCGATCGGGAGATCACCGAGGAGTTGGTTTTTGCAGGCTGTATTATGCAAATAAAGGTCCTGGATCATATCATCATCGGGGACAACCGGTATTTCAGTTTTGCGGATGAGGGCATGATCGAGGAATATGCGGGGCGCTTCCTGAGGAGGAAGCCGGCCTAGCCGCAACGATTTCTTCCCCATAGAGGCATGACATACAGGCACCAGGAACACTTCATATTGCTTTCGTTCCAATGTTTTCGGCGTGGGAACGGTGCGTTGACGTGCCTCGCCACCCGACTCAAACGCGACTTGGAACCGTGCAAAGACATTTGCACGGTTTTTTCGTTGGGCGCACCTTGGTATTTGTGTGGCTCCCCAAAATCGGAAGGAGAATAAAGCTTATTGGCAGCAGAGACAAGGGGCACGTGTTTCTTCCAGGTTAGGCTTCAGATAACCTGGAGTTCCATCACATCTTGCTTGCAGGAAGGGGATCGGACGATGAGAACCTTATTAGAGTCAAGAGGCGGATGGCTGCTTTGGGTCTTGTGCGCTATCGGGATCCTGTGGGGGAGTGCGCAGGCAGAGGGAAGGACGAAGCTTGTTTTCTGGACCTGGAACCGGCACGACATGGATGTGCGAAATGCGCTCTTCGAGCAGTTCGGGAAGGACCATCCGGAGCTGGAGGTGGAGCTGGTCATCCACGCGGACCGGTATCAGGATATGCTGAAGCTGGCCTGGGATGCCGGCAAGCCCCCGGACATCTTTCAGACCGACGCCAATGCCCTCCTGGCACAACGAGTGGAGGCCGGATGGCTTTTGCCGCTGGATCGGTGGATTACGCCCCAGCTGATGGTGCGCTTCATGCCGGGAATCCTGAGAAACTACCTTTCGATGATCGGGGATCGGGTCTATGCGGTGCCCACCAGCGTTCTGACCGCCAAGCTCTTCTACAACAAGACCCTATTCCGAAAGGCCGGACTGGATCCGGAACGTCCACCCAGAACGTGGGGCGAGCTTCGGGCTTACGCAGCGCAGATCACCCAAGCGGGGAAGGGACGGTTTTTCGGGTTTGTGATCGGGGCCAAGGATCCCTGGGTGTATATGATGAACGGGACCTGGATGGCGTCCACAGCCGGCGGACATCCCTTTGATTACCGCAGGGGACGCTTTCAGTACTACTCCGAGCCTTATCAGCGGGTGTTTGATCTGATGCGGGGGCTGATCGAAGACCGGAGCATGATGCCCGGCCTCAATTCCATGGACGACGACCGGGCTCGCCTGGCGTTTTGTGGCAATAAGGCCGCGATGATCATCGGAGGATCCTGGAATCCCGGGGTATTCGTGGGTCAGTTTCAGTCCGACGTGGACTTTGGCGTGGCGGATCTTCCCGTGCCGGATGAAGGTCGAAAGGGACTGGCGCCGCTGATGTTCTCCACCCAGTTCAGCATCTCCTCAAGATGCGAGCATCCGGAGGAGGCGTGGCAGGTGATCCGCTACACGATGTCCGACGCCTATCTGACCGAGATGGTACGGGCCGGAAAGAACCTTTCCAGCGTGCCCGCGATCCATACGCCGGAAAATGTGAGCCTGGCAAAGGGGATGGCCGAGTGTTCCGATCTGACCTTCCACAAGCTCTATCCACCGCCCCCTGAGGAGTTGCTTCGGCTGGAGGGCCCGCCCTTCAACGACGTGGCTGCCGGCATCATCAACCGCCAGTTGGATCGTGATGAGGCGCTCATGGATCTCGACAGGAGACTCAATGAAGCACTTGGGAGAGCGGTGTCGGAGGGCAAGCTCGCTCTGGAGGATTTCATGATCCCGGATTTCGATCCCATGAAGAAATAGCGGGAAGGACTCTGATGAACTCGGAAAGACCCGATTCTGAGATGATTTCGTGTTTTTCTTTCTCTTTCAGTGTTTTTCGGTGTTCAATTGCTTTGCCCCGTGATCGTCCTGCTTGTTCTTGTCAGCTATCATCTTAAGATAGACTGTTTCCAACAGAATCCGCCATCAGAGAAAGAGTCCGCTGGTGCTCAATAAATTCGGGGAGGGAAAGATGAAAAGAAGGGACGCCTCAAACACCGGGACGATGCGCGCTGTCTTCGCCCTAGGGGTCACAATAGTCTGTATGGTTTCGCTCACATCCATCGTGCGGTCAGCAGACGCCCCAGAGGTGTTCGAGCCCGATCAAATTGGGAGGCGCATGGAGCGGCGCGCATCGGGATCGCTGAAGGTTGGAATGGCGTCCGTGAACATTGACCCCACGTGGCCGGAGTATATTCCCTATGGCAAACATGAGGAAGTCGATGCGTTCTACGGAGGCCCGAATTGCGCGAAGGCCGTCGTGTTCCAGATGGGGGAATTGACGGTGGCCTGGGTGGAACTGGATGTGATTGGCCTGCCCATCCAGGAGGCGGAGTTCATCAAGCGCATGATCGCATCTGAGACCGGAGTTGCCAGGGAGCATATCGTTCTGGGCGCGACGCACAATCACTCCTATCCCCGAGTTCGGGACCGCATCCGGGACTGGCTTGCTGAGAAATCTGCGGAGGCAGTCAAGGAAGCGCTCTCCGGACTCCTTGAGGCGCGGGTGGGCGTGGGGCACCGGGTGCTCAGGTCCGATCTGGTCAACAACCGGGAGAAGGTGGACGGCGCGACGATGACCGATCTCTATGTGATGCGCATCGACGATGCGGAGGGGATGGCCAGGGGAGTCGTCTTTAACTTCGGGGCACACGCCACCATGATGACCAAATCCTGGAGTCCGGACCGAACGGGGATGATCGGGCCGGATTGGCCGGGGTATGTCCGGGAAACGATCGAGGGAAAGACGAAGCTCGGACGGCTCTACTCGGCCTATGCGCAGGGCGGGGATGGGCCGGCGGATCTGTTTACCGTGTTCGCCCAGGGAGCCTGCGGCCATCAGGTGGGCCTGGGACAGGGGCCCACGGTGGAGGATCTGGATGGTCAGTTGGCCTCCGGAACGGAGATTTTCGTGGATACGATCGTCCGAAACATCATGGAGATGATTCCCGGGATCGAAACAGCCTCGCAGAACGAACTCGTCTTCCGCTGGAAGGTTGTCGGAGTTCCCTTCTCCGAAAGAATCCCGGAGGACCACCGGAAGGGACGCCCTGCCGCCACGTTGCTCCAGGCGTTGTTTCTGGGCGATACCGTGATCGCTACTTTCCCAGGGGAACTGGTGGCGGACTTGGGACTGAGGTTCCAGCAGCATTCCGGGATCCAAAACAGCCTCATCGTGGGGTATGCCAACGATTCGATCGGGTATATCGTGTCCGAGGCGGAGGCACTCGAGGCGGCAACCTATGCGGGAAGAGGCTCGATGTTCGGACCCGAGCGCGGGCGGATCCTCACGGAGGAGGCGATCCGATTGGCAAATCCGGACTACCAGCCCGGGCCGCGATTTGATCGGGGCGTTTTCGGAAGCGTTCGCGGGAAAGTGGACTACGACGGGAAAGCCAACCTGGTGGTGGCTGTGATGGATCTTCCCCGAGGGCCGGACTATGGCGCCACGAACTGGGGAAAGCGCGCATGGGTTGGACCCGATGGCCGATATGAGATCCCCGAGCTCCTGCCTGGCCGCAAGTTTCTGTATGTGGTCGAGACGGAGAAGGATACCCCCGAGCTGAAACGCTGGGAAGGGGATCAGCGACTGCTCACCTACGGCATTCCGGTGCCCATCCGGGCGGGCGCTGTAACGGAAGGAGCCGATATAAGAATCCGGATGGACCAACTGGTGACCGAGGTGAAGTCCCTCCGCCTGGACAGCGAGACGCTTTCGGTGGCCGGCAACACGATCTCTGGACACGTGCAGATCGGGGGAAAACTGGCATACGGGGAGCAGGTCATCGGAGGGCTGTATCCGTTTGGCGTGCCCTACCGAAATGACCTGCTTCGGCTATCGAATCCGACGGTCACAGCGCAGGTCGAAGGATCGGGCGCATTCGCGTTTTCGGCGGTTCCGCCCGGAAGATACCGGGTGGGATTCCAATTGGATGTGAACGAGAATGGCCTCATTGAGCCCGGGATTGATGTGGTTTCAGGCCTTTCCGCGGAGGTTCTGGAGGTGGAGTAGGTCGCGTTGGGGGCTTCCACCGAAGAGACGAACAGGACGCGGAGGAGCATCCCGAACGCCGTGCTGTTCGCTGTCCGTTGAAGAGTCAGAAACAACAGCGAAACAGACCATCAGCGAGCGGATTTGCCAAGGAGGGCGCCTTGAGAAAACGGGGTTTGACCGAACAGATCCGGCAGAGCTGGCCGTCGTATCTTTTGTGCACGCCCACCATGGTGTTGTTCCTGGTGTTCATGGTCTATCCCGTGTTCTATGTGTTGCATCTGAGCTTTCACCAGTGGGACGGCATCACCGAGATGAAATACATCGGGTGGGAGAACTACGCCCGGCTGCTGCGCGATGCGCTCTGGTGGAAGGCTTTGGGGAATACGGTGATCTACGTGCTCGCGAAAGTCTGCATCGAGCTTTCTCTGGCACTCGGGCTGGCGGTGGTGTTGAATGGCAAACTGCGGGGCCGCAACTTCTATCGGTCGGTTTTCTTCTTGCCCACGGTTACGGGTGCGGCAGTGATCGGGATCGTATTCTCCGGGATTCTCTCTCCGTTTGACGGGACCTTCAACGAGATTTTGATGAAGCTTCGGCTCATCGGGGGATTTCACGATTGGCTGGGCGATCCGAACACCGCCCTGTATACGGTCATCGGGGTGGCCATCTGGCACAGTGTGGGCATCAACATGGTGTTTTTTCTGGCGGGATTGCAGTCCATCCCGGAATATCTCTACGATGCGGCGAAGGTGGATGGCGCGGGCGCATGGCGGCAATTTGTCTCTATTACGCTGCCGATGCTTCGGCCCATTGCGCTGATTATCGTGATGCTTTCGATCATCGGGAGTTTCAAGGTGTTTGATCTGGTCAACGTGATGACAGGCGGCGGGCCGTACTATGCCAGCGAGGTGGTCACGGACTATATGTTCAAATATGGTTTTGCTGGAAAGGGACTGGGCGCGGGTGTGATCTCTCAGCAGGGCTATGCGGCCACCATCGGAATCGGGTTGTTTCTGATCATCGCAATCTTTACGTTTCTGCAGCTTAGGGTGGGGAGCAGGGAAAAGAACTAGACTTGCGTCGACAGAGCGGGGAGTCCCACCGCGAATAAACGCGAATGACGGACAATAGACGCGAATGAAGGCGAAGACACACCAAACGCCACCAACGGATTTTCGAAGGGCCAGACGCGGGATTCCTTTTGCAGTTCACGTTTCACGTTTTACGGCATTGGGGGCTCTTCGATTTCCTCAGAGGAAACACGCCATGAATCTATTTCGAAGATCGATCAGCCGGCTCGGTCGATGGCCGTTGTATGCCCTATTGCTGTTCTGGTCCCTGGTGTGTCTGTATCCCCTGGCGTGGATGTTCGCCACCTCCCTCAAGACCATGCCGGAGATCACCCAGGATGCGATGGCGCTTCTTCCGGAGGCATTCCGGTGGGAGAACTACGCGGAGGCCTGGACGCATGGCAACTTTGGGGTCTATTTCAAGAACAGCATCATCGTCACGACGGTGGCGCTGTTTCTGGTGCTGTGGACGTCCTCGATGACGGCGTTTGCCGTGGCGCGGACGGAGTTTCCGGGAAAGCGCTTCATGCTCTTCGCGTTGGTGGCCACGCTCTTTATTCCTGCTGAGGCCACGCTGGTACCCGTGTTTCACATCGCCAAAAGACTTCATCTCTTAAACTCACTGGGCGGGCTGATCATCGTCTCCACCGCAGGAGCGCAGGTGGTGAGCATCTATCTGATCCAGGCCTATTTCAGGACGATCCCCAAAGACCTCGACGATGCGGCGAAGATTGATGGATGCACCTTGTTTCAGACGTACTGGCACGTGGTGCTGCCGCTGGCCCGACCGGTGCTGGCTACGGTGGCGATTCTGACGTTTATGGGGACGTGGAATGCCTATTTGCTGCCCCTGGCGTTTACGATGAGCCGCCCGGAACTCAGGACACTGCCGGTGGGGCTGGTGGCTTTCCAGAGTGGATTTGCCTTCAGTGTGAACTGGCCGCTGTTGTGTGCGGGCGCGGCGATCACGCTGCTGCCTGTGATCGTGCTCTATATTCTTCTGCAACGCTATTTCGTGAGCGGAATCGCAGCGGGCGCATTGAAGGGGTGAGCCCCCGGAGTTCCCGCACCGCCCGAGACAGTGAGAAAGCAAGCAAGTGAAAGAGTGGGGAAGTGAGGACCCGAAGGAGCCACATGAAAAGGACTTCAAATATTGAAATATCGTGATGTTCGGAACCTTGTAAGAGGACAGATTCTGGAGAACGAGCCGTTGTCACGGCACACCTCCTATCGAATCGGGGGTCCGGCGGATCTTCTTGTGGTGCCCGCTGACGTGGACGATCTGACCGCGATTCTGAGGATCTGTGCGGAACGCGAGATTCCGATGTTTGTGATCGG
>JAZDJA010000330.1:0-4412 GCA_043804415.1 Candidatus Latescibacterota bacterium
TCGCACTTCTCAGGCGGCCATTTCTGATCCCAATGCGATGGTGACCCTGAAAGAGGCTGGCTTCCACGCGAAAAATCCTTGACTTTCCGCAGGGGTTGGTTATATTCGCTATCTGACCCCGTAAGCGATGGGCCCGTCCTAAAGGACAATGGAAAAGGCCCCATTCTGTCTTTGACAGCAACAAGCGCTGCACATTCCCTGGTGTCTCGGAGGATCTGGAACCCGTTTCCCTTTCTCCCTCCCCAGGCATCTATGTCCCTGCAATCTTCCGCGGATCTTCTAAGCCTGCGGAAACCTGGTTGCCAAAATCCCTTCCCCATCAAGCCGAAAGTGCACCCACCATGGACCCCATTGCCACAAAAATAGCGGAAGAGTTGGCCGTTTCCCCCCAGCAGGTGACTGCCGCCATCGCCCTGTTGGACGGGGGAGCCACCGTGCCATTTATCGCCCGGTATAGAAAAGAGGCCACCGAGGGACTGGACGACACCCAACTCAGGACTTTGGAGGAGCGTCTACGGTATCTGCGCGAACTGGAGAAACGCCGCGAGGTGATCCTCCAGAGCATCGCCGATCAGGGCAAACTCACCGAGACGCTCTCGGACGCCATCCAGGCTGCCGACACCAAGAACCGGCTCGAGGACCTATACCTGCCGTATAAACCCAAGCGACGCACCAAAGCGCAGATTGCCCGGGAAGTGGGGCTGGCACCGCTGGCCGAGCAGCTTCTGGGAAATGCGGAACTGGATCCGGGGATTCTGGCGCTGACCTTCGTTGCCCCGGAAAAGGGAATCCCCGACGCCAAAGCAGCCCTGGAGGGCGCGCGTCACATTTTGATGGAGCATTTTTCCGAGGAGGCCGATCTGATCGGACGGTTACGCGAGATGCTGTGGAGAAACGGCGTCTTGTGCGCCCGCGTGATCGAAGGGCAGGAGCAGGCAGGTCGTAAATTCCAGGACTATTTCGATTACCGCGAGCCGATTCGAAAGATCCCGTCGCACCGCGCGCTGGCTCTGTTTCGGGGACGGAACGAGGAGGTGCTGCAGCTTGAGCTGCTCCCCTCCGAGCAAGAGATCGCCGACCCGAACGGGCTGAATCGGTGCGAACGACAGATCGCCGCGCACTTTGGGGTCAAGGACGCGGGTCGGCCTGCGGACGGATGGTTGCTGGACGCGGTGCGCCGGGCATGGCGCGTCAAGATCTCCATCCATCTTGAGGTGGAACTGTTCATGCGCCTGAGCGAAGCGGCTGAGGAGGCTGCCATCGAAGTGTTCGCCGACAATCTCAAAGACCTTTTGATGGCCGCCCCCGCCGGGCCGCGCGCCACGATGGGACTGGATCCCGGTCTGCGCACGGGCGTAAAAGTCGCTGTGGTGGATGCCACGGGAAAACTGGTGGCGCACACAACCGTATATCCGCATCCGCCCCAAAAACAGTGGGATGCTTCGGTAGCCGCGCTGTCGAAACTCATCGAGCAGCACGGCGTGGCGCTCATCAGTATCGGAAATGGCACGGCCTCGCGCGAAACCGATAAGCTGGCAGCCGATCTGATGGCCTGGCACCCGGAGCAGAACCTGACCAAAGTCATGGTATCGGAAGCCGGGGCCTCGGTCTATTCCGGCTCCGCCTCTGCAGCCCGGGAGTTTCCGGATTTAGACGTGGTCTTCAGAGGTGCGGTTTCCATCGCACGGCGCTTGCAGGATCCCTTGGCCGAACTGGTCAAAATCGATCCCAAAGCCATCGGGGTGGGACAATATCAACACGACCTCAGAGAATGCCATCTGGCCCGCAGCCTGGACACGGTGGTCGAGGACTGTGTCAACGCCGTGGGCGTGGAGGTCAATACGGCCTCGATTCCCCTGTTGGCCCATGTGTCCGGTCTTAACGAAAGCCTGGCGGAAAATCTGGTGGCCCACCGGGATCAACACGGACCCTTTCTCGACCGGAAGGGGCTCAAATCCGTGCCCCGCCTCGGCCCAAGGGCGTTTGAACAGGCAGCGGCCTTTCTGCGCATTACAGATGGAGACAATCCCCTGGATACCTCGGCGGTCCATCCCGAGGCCTATCCGGTGGTCGCGCGCATCCTCTCCGATGCCCGGAAGGACATCCGCCAGGTAATTGGAGACCGGGACTTTCTGGAGCATCTGGATCCCAACCGGTATACGGATGAAAAATTCGGTATTCCCACCGTCATGGATATCATTCGCGAGCTGGAAAAGCCCGGCCGCGATCCCAGGCTGGAGTTTGAGACCGCACAGTTTAAGGAAGGCGTGGCGACCCTGGGGGATCTTAAGGAGGGCATGATCCTCGAAGGCATCGTGACCAACGTGACGCATTTTGGCGCCTTTGTGGATATTGGGGTCCATCAGGACGGTCTGGTGCACATCTCCGAACTGGCGAGTCGCTTTGTCAAAGATCCGAGGGAAATCGTGAAAACCGGCGGCATCGTGCGGGTCCGGGTGATGAAGGTGGACCAGGAAAGGGGCCGCATCGCGTTGAGCATGCGGCTGGACAAGCCGGCTGAGTAAGGGCGCGTTGCACCCAGATTCGGACCGCTCAACAAAAAGGCCCTTCAGGTTCTATCCTGAAGGGCTTTCCTGTTTCGAATGCTCAGAGGATGCCGAAGGAGAGGATACAGGAGGATCATCCTGTTGGGTTGGAATCATTCCAAGATAAGAATGATTCTAATCTTGATCCGAAAGGGCACTTAGGAGCTTTTCCTGTTGACAACTGAATCATAATGTGTTATGTTCGTTGAAAACATCTCCTGCGATCCGGCACTTCCATTGGGGCCAATGTCGAGGAGGCTATTGGCGGGCAGTCTGAAAAAGACTTTGCCGATAAAATGATGATTGCCTATAGGGAAGCACGCGAGACACACTATTGGTTAAGACTATCGCACGACAGTGAATTGATCGATCAGGCTGCTTTTGGATCCATGATCCAAGACTGCGACGAGCTGCTAAAACTGCTCGGCTCAGTAACCAAGACCATGAAGGGCAAAATTCGTAATTCGCAATTTCTGATTCGTAATCCTACCGGTGGATGATGAACAAGAAAAGTAATGACATTGATGAACAGCAACTGACGGCGCCGGATAGCGACGGCCTGTTTGAGCGTGTTGTGAGCATTCTCGAACAGGCAAGGTCAAAGGTTGTCTATGCGGTTAACAGCGGAATGGTAATCGCCTACTGGCTGATCGGGCGCGAAATTGTTCAGGAACTGCAAGCTGGTGATGAACGTGCTGCATATGGGAAAAGAGTCTTGGCGGAACTCTCTGAAGGTCTGGCTAAACGGTACGGCAAAGGGTTTTCGGTCACCAACCTGCGCTATTTCAGATTGTTCTACCAGTCCTATGCCGAGCGGCTGCCTGAAATCCGTCACAAGCCTTGTGATGTTTTGCTCCGGGTGGATAGCAGTCGGCAGATTCATCACAAGGCTTGTGATGTTTTGGATGATTTGAACCTTGCTGTAGAAAGAAGTCCGCATATTGAAGGGTTTTCACCCGCATTAAGCTGGTCGCACTATCGGGCCCTGACCAAGGTTGAGAACAAAAACGAGCGCCTTTTTTACGAAATTGAAGCCGAGAAAGAGGGTTGGAGCGTTCCTGTTTTGGAGCGGCAGATTCACTCTTTCCTTTTCGCGCGACTCCTGAAAAGCAGGGACAGAAACGGCGTTTTGAAATTGGCAACGGAAGGGCAAGCGGTTCACAATCCGGCTGATACCATGAAAGATCCATACATCCTTGATTTCCTTGGGCTGCCGGATCCAAAACAACTTCATGAATCAGAACTTGAGTCGGCGATTATCGAAAACCTTCAGTCATTCCTCCTTGAGTTGGGTAAAGGCTTCGCGTTTGTCGCCCGGCAAAAGCGTCTTCAGTACGAAGACGAGTTCTTCTATGTTGACCTTGTTTTCTACAACTGTACCCTGAAGTGCTATTTGCTGATCGACCTGAAAATCGGCAAGCTCGCGCATCAGGATGTCGGTCAGATGGACAGCTATGTCCGAATGTTCGACAGCCTCTTTATCGCCAGGGATGATAACCCGACCATCGGGCTGATTCTCTGTTCCGAAAAAAACGAGGCCATTGCCCGCTATTCCGTGCTGAACGACAACAAACAGCTTTTTGCCTCCAAATACATGCTCTGTCTGCCCACCGAGGAAGAGCTCAAACGCGAACTGGAGCGGGAGCGGCGCTTCATCGAAGAAAATAAGTCGATGAAAGATTCCTAACTCATCATTCGTAATCGAAATGGGTGGTGTCATGGCAGAAATAGCAGAAGTCGTAAAGCTCAAATCCGGTTACGCGAACTTTGTGGAACTCAAGAGCGCTTTCGAGGCAGGCCAGGAGAACGCGGACCGGATGGCCTTGTACCGGCCCACCAAAGCGCACCGTGCGGCGTTCGAGCGTA
>JAZDJA010000331.1:0-6121 GCA_043804415.1 Candidatus Latescibacterota bacterium
CCGTATCCGCAAAACTGGTATCGTCCCGCGAAACGCTTCCGATCTCCTGCATGGAGCCGCTGTCCATACTGCGCTCAATCTTATAGCCCATCTCGCCGTCGCTGTCCCGCCAAGTCAGCCCGATGGTGCTGTCATTCAGGGCCACAGCTCTAAGTCCCGTGGGATCGGTAGGCTTGGCAATGCCCTCGGGATCGCATGGGTTGTCCCAAGTGCGGTCTTTGGTGCAGGACAATGCCAACAGGCAGAGCAAGATCAGGCAGTTTCGCTTCATGGCGCACCTCTCTGGTCTGTTAAACCTCCCGAAGGTTGTCAAACCTTCGGGAGGTCGTCCACTCCTTCATCTGCTCTTTTTCTCATAATGACGCTCTCTCGCCCAGCTTACAATCCCATAAACCAAAGGCGCCACGGACACATAGTAGCTGTAGTCCCGGTATTGCTCAAAGCGCTCCGTATTCTCCCGTGCCTCTGCTGCACTTGCTATCTCTCGCGCAGCCTGATAGTCGTCGTAATAACCATTGGCCGTCCTATCGCAGTAGAATCCGGCCCCCAAGAGCGCCATGCCGGAGACCCATCCGATCCATTTCCGGGTGCGGCAGCGATTCGCCTTTTGGAGCATACTGCCTGTGTAGGTCTGCATGTCAAAGACCAGTTTCTTCTGCTCCCGTTCGGCCAGAGAAACCCGCTGCGAGGAATCGAGGTATCTGGGGTGCTTCAGGGTGATCGTGTAATCTCCGATCAGCAGCGGAAGCACATTCGGAGAAGGCTTGTCCACCTGCTCTTGGTCATCCACAAAGATGCGGGCTCCTCGGGTATCCGATGGTTTGCTGATGATGGAGACGCTGCCGAGCTGGGGTTCCGGCTCAAGCTGGATGGATTCCTCGTCCCCGGCTTGCAGGAACAACTCTTTTTCCGCATCGTGATGTTTGGGCTTGACGGCCTTTACCGTGTATTTGCCGGGAAGCAGCTTCTCTGAAAACGCATCTTTCCCCATCCGCTTATCATTTAGATAAAGGGCCGCTCCCTTTGAGGAAACCCTGAGCTGAGCGAAATTCTTGATCAGCACGAACGTGGTTTCCGTGGTCTTGCCATCTGCGACGGTCAGCGATTTTTCCGACCCGAGCCACAGGTCTTTCTCCACCCGGACGGAATAGGCTCCGGAGGGCTGCGTTTTTTTGGTGTAGGGGGTCGTTCCCACATTCCGGCCGTCCAGAATCACCGCGACCCCTTCCTCCGGTTCCGAGCGTATGATCAGCTTTCCGTAGGCTGGGATCAGGTCAAATGAAAACGTCTTGTTGTCCCCGTCTTTTAGTTCCACCGTCCGCTCCTCGGGATGATAAGTTCCTTTTTCCACCCGGATGATGTGCGAGCCGCTTGCGATTTGCTGGTTCGTTCGGGAGACCGGATCGAGTCGTGTGCCATCCACATACACATCAGCCTCTTCGGGAGTAGTCTGTATCGTGCAGGTGGCAAACCGGGGCTTGAGCGCGATCATTGGAATCTGCTTGCTCTCCCCTTCCGCTATCGTAAACCGGCTGGTGTGGGGGTAATAGAACTTCTTCCTCAGAACCAGCGTATAGTCCCCTGGCATGAGTCCATCATCGTGCGGCGTTTCTCCGAGCTTCTGATCGTTCAGGAATACCTCCGCGCCTGCGGGATCGGAGTTTATCGACACGATCCCTGGAAGCCGCATCCGTTCCTTTGAGGTGCCGGGCTCCATCTCAACGGAGACGGTCGCGTCCTTTTCGACCCGGATATCCTGGATCTGGTCCGCAAATCCCTCTTTGGTGAACTTGAATTGGTAGGGCCCCTCGGGGAGGCTGAAAAGAGCGGTTTTGTCCTGGGTTTTCAACGGCGCCCCGTCGTCTTTGGAAATGAAAACCGCTGTTTCGTTCAGCTTGAAAACGACCTGAAAGAGGTCTTCATCTATCGCGCCTATGGCTCCTCCTTTTCTCGTCAGCACCATCACATACACCGTGCTGGACTTCACGGGAACGGGTATGATATAGGAGAGCTTGATGAACCCCTCCGTCCAGATTTCCAGCATCTTCTCCGTGGGAGGCACATAGACCCAGTATTCCCCCTCCTTCTGCGCCACCTCTTCGACGCCCCGATTCGAATCGAACTTCAGTCCCTTCAAATCTGTCGTGACCTTGATGATCGCGCAGGGATCGTCGTTTGCATCCAGCCTTTCATACTTTCTTGCAGACAAGTCGCTTCCATCTTCCTTGAAAGATTTCACCACGAATTCAGCTGCGAAACCATCCGAAAAAGCACCGAAGAGCACCATGAACAAAACGATCGTTCTCGTCATGTGTTTTTTTCCTCAAGGCTCGGAAGAGGGGGTGAAACCCAAGACAGCGAGTACGCGCGGAACCCACGATGGAATCAATCTCGAAGAAGTATACCACATGAAAACTGATAAGTCAATAGATAAATCACACTTGCCACGCATGAAACCAAACCGGTTGAAATAGATAGGTTCCCAAAGTGTAGGGCGTCAGAGATCTCGGCAACCGGAACAGCTATAGGGAGGGTCATCGCTATGGTTTTGGAGTGCAACGACTCCGTCGTTGCAGGCGGTGAACCTGACCGGTGCAAGTAACTAATCCAGCGCGGGATTCCCTGTGCTCCTGTGGGGAAACTGCTATCGGAAGAGCGGACATCGCGCTGCTGTTTTCGGAAGCGCAGGCAAGCCTGCGCACTCCCTATAACTGCTTGAAAATCCCCTGATTCATGGATGCCCCGGGGCATACGTTAATGGGCTTACCGCCCTTTCGTCTCCGGATTCTTCGTCGAAAACGTTCGCGTGATCAGATCCACCTGCCTCAGATAGGACGCTTTCCGGATTCCCGGAGCATACACCGCACCATCCACGATATACGCCCGACCCGAGTCCCGATCCAGAAAACAATGGCTGACAAACGGTCCTCCCACGGACTTCTCGCGATTTTCCCAGAGTCCACGCACCCGGATCGCCGGGAGCTCTGCCACCGATGTCTCCTCTACACTCAGGATCTGTGACACCACATCCCCCTCGTAATGCCGCCGTCCGATCTCATCCCGCTTTTTCCGAAACCAGTCTCCGCTCAGTTTTCCCCCTTCCGGGGCCGCTCCCCACCACACGAAGACCCACCGGTCCGGAACCCGCTTCCGCAGCCACAGGAACCCCTCCTCCGGCAGGCTCTTTTCCACCGCATACCCAGCGGGAATCCGAAGAGTCCAGCCGAACTCGTCAAACAGCTCCTGCGACAGCTCCGTCTGTTCTCCCTCGGCATAGAGGCGTTGCGCCATACGGCGATTCAGCTGCGCCTCCATCGTATCGAAAATTTCATGCTGTGCTTCGACCAGTTTCCGCCGCAATGCCAACCGATCCCGCGCAGCAACGATCCCCACCACTTGATCCCTGGCCCACACATCTCGTTTGAAAAACACGTGCGCCTCGCCTTGCGCAATCCGCTCCACCACCTCGGAAGACAGCAGGGATCGCACCAGCAGAGCCGTTTGGCCCCCATCCTCTAAGCTGGCAAGGAGAAACACATTTTGCCACGATCTGAAAAAACCGAACTCTGCGGCATCCCCCCTCCTCAGCGCGAAAACCGGCTCCCTTTCCGGCGTCTCTACAGTCTGCCCGAACACCTCCTCCACGGCATCCCCGCACGCACTCCAGTCCGTCGAATCCGCCAGCACCACTACCTCCCGAAGCGATCCTTTCCCCTCCGGCAGCGTTTCCTGACAGCCCAAGAAACCCAGCATTCCCGTAAAGAACAAAGCCACAAGAATCCTCGGTGGGCAAGGTGAGGTCTTGTGGCTTTGTGATTTCATGGGAAGCCTCCGCGTTGTGCTAAGTGGCATCCATCCCTTCTTGGGCGTCTCGACGAGAAGACTCGTGTTAGGTCAACCTTAGATCAGCAGATCGCCAACAACACGTGCTCAAGATAGCCCTGGCTTGCCGATGACAGGCATCAAGAACCCAGCTTGTCCCATCCCTCCGATCTCCCCATCCTACCGGATCACAACCATCTTGATAGCCTGCGTTCCCTCTATGGTCTCCAGGCGACAGAGATAGATCCCGCTTCCCACTTCCCGGCCGGCCTCGTTCTTCCCATCCCAGCGCACGGTGTGGATCCCCGGCAGACTGCGCGCCCATTCGAACCGGCGAATCCGCTGGCCTGAGAGCGCATAGATTGCCAGCGCGACATCTGTGGTACGAGAAAGCTCGTAGGAGATCACGGTCTCGCTGTTGAAGGGATTCGGGGCATTTTGCCGTAGCGCAAAACCCTCCGGCGCGCGCGCGGGTTCCTCTTCCACCGCAACCGGCCGAATCGGCCCCACCACTGCCCGGATCGCGTAGTCAAAGGTGTTCACGTGCTCGTAACCCAACGTCAGCGGATCCCCATAGAAATGGCGGTCCCAACTTCTTCCGGAGATCGGCGCCAGGTTCTCCGCACCAAAGCGCGGCTGAGATAGATACTCCGTGCCATCGGCCGAGGGAAGCATGATCGTCTCAAACGAGACGTGAAAATCGCCGTCTGCCCGAATGTCCAGGTCCTCAAGGCCCAAGTGGAGCCATCCCGTAGCTTGCGCCTCGACTTGGATGGGATCGGTCAGTTCCTCCCCCGGAAATCCCGTTCCATCGTCCTGGGCGACGTGCATCAGGAAACAGTTTCCCAGGGAGAGATCGGAAAGATAGAGGCACACCGAGAGTACCTGGGCAGGCAGAACAGGCGGGGTAAAGCGCACCCCGGAGCCTTCCGCCTCGCGTTCCCAGTAGAGATGAAAATCATGCGGACCCTCATCATACGCCAGGTGGATCTCCTCTTCCTGGACGATCCCGGCTCCGGTGGCGAAACCCCACGTATAGTCCTCTATCGTGACCGCCCCTCCTGTCTGGTCCTTCACCCCGGCCTTGACCGTGACGGTGTATGTCGTGTACGGTTCCATCAGCCCGTCGGGGGCCACCGTCAACTCCGTTCCCGCCGCACTCTGTGTACGCACGCCTCCCGGATAGCTCCCCAGATCCATCACAACCGTGACCGGGTCATAGGCTGCCCCAAATAGCACCGAGAGGATCGCATCCAAGGGAACGTCGGAGGAACCGGGCATGGGGGTAACGCGGACGATCCCCGGCAAAACCGGTTCCTCGATCTCGGTCGCCGAGTATCGATAAGACACATCGGAAAACCCCAACCGCCCGGTCGTAGGAATCAGGATCACCTCGTCCGCTTGCTCCACGATCCAACTCCCATCGTTGAGCGCATCGAGCGTCATCGTCTCCACCCGGGTTTGCGCCCCATCCCGAAGGGAAATGAGCTGCACGGAAAAATCGTTCCCATCCGAACCGTTAAAAGCGATCTGGAGTCTCTTACCCCCTGTAAAGCGAATGTATCTCGCCGCCGAATACCTCACCTTCCCCTCCACCGCACCCACCGGGTAGGTCCCATGGGTCCTCACGATTCTGAACTGGTACAGACCGGAGAGATCAAACAGGTTGTACCCATACCGTCCGTCTCCGACCTCCCCGTCATCCAGATAGTTGGCTACAATCCAGTCCTGAAACACCTCGGGGAATCCCACCCCCTTCCCCTGCGCGGCCAAGGCCCCGGTCACACCGTGAGTTCCGTTTAAGGGGTTATCTGCCAATGCGCGGATCATCTCCATCCCGCCCCAATGCTCATAGAGATAGGCCACAAACATGCCGGTCTGCTCATAGTCAGCCAGGATGGAGCTCCAGACGACCAGACTATTGTTCGGATCGTTCCTAAAATGCACCGGAGGACGCATGGGGTATCCGCACACCCATTCGGCAAACGTGGAACAGCCCTCGTTGATCCACGTCTCTTCGTCCGGATCGTGGTTGAAATGAATCATGTGCTGAAATTCATGCGCCAGCGTACTCCGGGCATCGTCCGTGGACACCCTGCCCGGATTGACGTCGAGATAGAACATCTCCGTGTGGTTGCTTCGATGTCCGTACCGCCGAACCTCCGCATCCGTGTATTCGTTGACTCCGGAGAAATAGCCGGCCACATAGGCCCCACCCGTCTCCGTGTAATCCTTGATATCCATCAACAGCATATAGATTTTCGGATCCCCGTCCACATCCGGAGGTTCCCCGAAGGCC
>JAZDJA010000332.1:0-3428 GCA_043804415.1 Candidatus Latescibacterota bacterium
CACCGAACTCCCCTCGTGGATCGCACGGATCGCATCCGCAAACAGGCGAGCTACCGAAAGCACGGTGATCTTGGCGCTTTCCCGCCTGAGCGGAATCGTATTGGTGACCACCAACTCCTCGATCGGCGAGGATTCGATCGCCTGCACGGCATTCCCCGAAAGCACGCCATGCACGCATCCGGCAAACACGCGCCGCACCCCGCACTCCTTGAGCGCACGTATCCCTTCCAGCATGGATCCGCCCGTCAGGATTTCGTCGTCGAGAAGCATCACATCCTTCCCCTCCACATCCCCGATCACGTGGCTCACAATGGCGTGCTCGTCGTCCCCGATCCGGCGTTTGTCCATAATCGCCATCGGCAGATCGAGCCTCCGGGCATAATGCTCGGTGGTCTTGGCCCGTCCCACGTCCGGGGCCACAGCCACGAAGTTCGAGAGATCCTTCTTGATCAAATAGTCACAGATAATCGGAATGGCCAACAATTGATCCACCGGGATTCTCGAAAATCCGATAATCTGCTCCGCATGGAGGTTCATCGTCAAAACCCGGCTCGCCCCGGCCGTCTCCAAAAGATCGGCCACCAGACGCGCGGTGATCGAAATGCGCGGCTCGTCCTTCTTATCCGAACGCACATACGGGTAATAGGGGAGCACTGCCGTGATCCGCGCGGCCGACGCATACTTCAGCGCATCGATCATAATCAGAAGCTCCATCAGATTATCGCTCACCGGCGAACACGAAGTCTGGACCACGAACACGTCCGCCCCCCGAACGTTCTCCCCGATCTTCACTTTGATATTTTCGTTGCTGAACTGGGTAAACGTGTGCTTGCCCAAATCCACACCAAGATGACTGCATATTTCTCGAGCCAGAGCCGGATTGCTCTGTCCCGCGAAAACTTTCAGCCTTTCTTCCATTGCGATCTCCCTTTCAAAAGCGATGCTCACCGGCAAGACACAAAGGTCGAAAAGCACGCCAGAGGCAAAAGGGTCCGGTTGAGGAGACCACCCAGCCACCCCTTCCTGAACTTGAATCCGCCTCACTCTTTGCGCCCTCTGCGGCAAAACCTCCTGCAACGCTCAAAAATCGAATGAAACTTTTCCGTAGATTGAGGGGAAGACGTTCGGTTCCTCGTAGTCTCCTTCGCGCATCATGGTCATTTTGGCTTCCACGCTCAATGCGATCGGTATGATGGGAGGCTTGATCCGCACGCCGGCCAGGAGATGGCCGCCCACCCGCGTGGCCTCCTTGATGAGGTCGTCCACGTCCAGTTGATCTTCGGGGGACCCGATATTATCGAAGAGAAACGCCTCGCTGATGATGGGAGTGATCAGATGCACACCCATCCCTCCGCCGGCATAGAACGCAACCGTGTGGACGACCGGAGGAAAGACGAACAGATCTCTTCGGATCGTGGCATAGATGCCGATCCGTCCGAACGTGGCATCCTCCTCCTTCTCCTCGTCGAGGATCCCTCCGAGGGTCTTGCGCTGGTACACGATATGATATTGCTGGACCGCCACATCTGCGCTGATCTCAAGGTCAATGACCGGCAGCACATCCACGTAGAAATGCCCGCCAAAAACGATGGGTGGCGTGATCTCCTCCCGCACCAGCGAGGCCTCGGCCCCGTAGGCCAGCGCAAACGACACCGAATCTGCGTCCACCGAATAGATATCCGTGCCCCCGTGAACGCCGAAACCAAAAAGGGCGAGCGCGGAACCGGGAGCGACCAGAAGCAGAGCCAATCCAACGAGCACAAACTGCTTTTTCATGGCTTCCTCCTAAAGATTAAGAGACTTGTGGGCATTCAAACGACCAGTTCTTCGTGCGCAACTTATGAAGGATTACCCGCATCCCCTATGGACGGGAAACAACAACAGCATTCAGGACGGCACCCCGCCCCATGCATAGCACGGCCGCCCGCACCAGAAGCAACAGCCCCTCCTTTCCGTTATACCCGGAAAAAGTCTCATTGACAAAAAACGTCCTTTTTCGTATACTTGGTGCACGAAATCATAGATATCAGGGCACAACCTGATTGTGGGAGATCTTCAACTACACGAGAACGGCTGCGTTTGTCACGCGGGACGCAGGGAAGAGTCTCCACGCCAAGTTGCCAAATACGTCATCGCAATTGTGATTTCGTGCACTTAGGCCGTTCCCCCACCTGTCTGTTCGAGGTTGGCGTGGGTTATTTCCAAAATACCGAGGCCTTTTGGAGGCCCCTTCCCCCAGATATTCGGGGTGAATCGGATCCAACAGAGAGGGTCACACAACCCGAAAGGAGAACCTGCCCCTTGAAGCTCAAACTCTCCACTCAGATATTTCTCGGCATTCTGTTCGGTCTCCTCGCCGGCGTGATCCTGGGCGAGCATACTTCCTACATCCGGCCCATCGGGACCGTGTTCCTCCGGCTCTTGAAGATGATCATCGTGCCGCTGATCCTGGCCTCAGTCGTTACCGGCGTGGCCGGCATCGGCGACGTTCGGAATTTGGGTCGGATCGGAGGGAAGACCATCCTGTATTATTTGACCACCACCGGAATCTCCGTGATCATCGGGTTGATACTGGTCAATGTGGTGCGTCCGGGCGTGGGCGCGGACATTGGACTGAGCGCCATCCCCGAACGGTTGCGGGAGGCTGCCCCCTCGCTCCTGGACACGATGATCCGCGTGGTGCCCACCAATCCGTTTAAGGCTCTTGCTGAGGCAGACGTGCTTCCCCTGATTGCCTTTGCGCTGATATTCGGAGGGGTGCTGACCACGCTTGGTGAGAAGGGACGCACCTTGATCGGCTTCTTCGACGGCCTCAACGAAGCCATGCTGAAAATCACCGATCTGGTGATGCGGCTGGCCCCCTTTGGCGTGTTCGCGCTGATGGCGGACATCGTGGGCCACACCGGAATCGGCGTGCTCAAACCCCTCGCCAAATATATGGCGGTCGTTCTGGTCGGGCTGCTGATCCACGGGGCGGGCGTACTACCCTTGATCCTCCGCATCTTTGGAAAAACGAGCGCTCTTGCGTTCACCAAACAGATGAGCCCCGCGCTGGCCACCGCATTCACCACGTCCTCGAGTTCCGCCACCCTGCCCATCTCGATGGAATGTGCGGAGGAAAATGCGGGCCTTCCCAATCGCATCGTGAGCTTTGTGCTGCCGCTGGGCGCAACCGTCAACATGGACGGCACAGCCCTTTACGAATCGGTAGCCGCGATCTTCATCGCACAGGCGTACGGGATTGAGCTGACGCTGGGCAGTCAGGTCGTCATCTTCCTGACCGCCACCCTAGCGGCCATCGGCGCCGCTGGAATCCCCGGCGCGGGGCTGGTGACAATGGCCATTGTGCTCAAGGCTGTGGGCCTTCCCCTGGAGGGCATCGGACTCGTTCTCGCCGTGGATCGCATCCTGGATATGTGCCGCACCAC
>JAZDJA010000333.1:0-2701 GCA_043804415.1 Candidatus Latescibacterota bacterium
GTGCCTTCGATGTGCGTCGTGTGGTGCGCCTCCAGCAAGAGGGCGCGGGAACGCATGGTGGCCAGCCAATCTTCGGACAAGCGTGCCGCCTCCAGGAAGCCGCGCGCCCGTTCGATCTGCGTCAATCCCGCCGTCATCCGGTTGGTGATCCGGTACAAGGGCACAAAGCTCATGGGGCGCTCCTTTCCCGATCATGGCAACGCGGGATCGGATCGAAAAGCCCGCGCACTTGGTTGCGATTCCACATAGTGCCGCGCTGGAACTCTGGCAGGGCCATGTGCCTGCTGTCGATGTGGTCGAGGATGGCGGAGATCTTCATGGTGGGTTCTCCACGGCGGAAAGGGATTCCGGCAAGCGGACGCGGCCGGCAAGCAGGTCGGCCATGAGGCCGGATTTAAGCATTAAGAACTTCTGCGATTCAGCCTCTACTTCCTCAATTCCACGGGCCATTGACATGATTATGTTCTTGATGCGCTCTTGATCATCTTTTAGGTCTGTTTCAACCACCCCCCGGGAGGTGACCTATTTATACCAAAAATTAAATTTTATAGCAATTTCCAGATGGTTCCCAAATCCCGATTTAGGAATTGTCATTGCGAGTGAAACGAAGCAATCACGGTTTTTTGTATGAGATTGCCACGCACCTTTCAGGTGCTCGCAATGACAGACTTGGATAGGGGTTCCTTTTTCTAAATCGGGATTTGGACGGTTATACCTCACGGGAAAGTCAGAAAGCAGTAAGCGGTAAGCAGTAGACCGAAAGTACCAGAAAGAAAGCAGCAGATAAATAAGAAGTGGAGTCAGGCATAAGTAAATAAGTATTGATGTTAACCATGATTTTCTTAAATTCGATTTTGCGGGCCTGTTTCATCCGCCTACGCAGGAGACCACGGCCTTGGCCGTGGAGGAATGCGTAACTCCGGATGGGGACTTTCCGGCGATACACTAACCTTGCTTCGGCGGATTTCGCTGTCGGGCGGATGACCCGACGAAGCCTTGGTGGTTGCGCACCGAACCGTTTCAGCGCCCATTGGCGTAGTCGGGTATGGTTATTGGGGACCACGGGCATGCCCTTGGGGCTCCATTCTCGTTCAAGCTGTCATTCTGACCCTGAGCAATTAAGGAGCAAGACAACCTCGGTGCGCCCGGTTGTCCCTAAGGTCGCCATTACTGGCTTCACGAGAGCCTCTGTTCGCCCACATTCCAAGGGCGTACTACCGTGTCTAAGGTAGGGAAGGGGACTCTAATCAATACGGCAGGACGATCGGGACAGCCCGTTCTGCGTCAATCGTGATGGCGTTGACTTTGCAATAGAGCGCACAGAGTTGGCAGGTCATGCAGTCTTCGCGGTAGGCGACGTAGTAACACCCCCCCATGTTACGGAACACATCCATCGGGCAGATGGTAAAACAGTTTCCGCAGGATGTGCATTTTTCATAGTCAATCTTTTCGATGGCCATCTTAGCGTCTCCTCACCCCGGGTGGCACCATGATCTCCGCCGGAGGAGCTTTCCTCGGTGTCGGAACCGGAATTTCATTTATCTTGATCTCTTCTTCGTGGCGGGTGAGGGTGATCCACCTGAGCCAATTCTTGTTGTCCGTATAGGGGAAGTCTTTCCGGAAGTGCCAGCCCCTGCTTTCCTTCCGATGGAGAGCGGCCGTCAGGATCAACTCCCCGACCTCCGCAAGGTTTTGTGCCTCGATACATCGCATCAGTTCATGCGGGTCCCTGGCATGAAGACGTGGTATTTCCTCTTTTCGGATGGAGCGGATGGCAGAGAGCCCCTCCTCCAAAGTGACCTGGGTTCGGAGGTAGCCATACTCTTTCGGGATGATCTTGGACTGTATGTGAAAAATGACCTCCATAGAATCGGCCCCTGAGATCCTTTTGAGGGGAGCCAATGTTCTCTCCCATCCCTCCTGAATCTCTTTCCGGGTTCCCCGGTCGTCCCACACACGGCCCTCTTTCTTGGCGAAGGCGGCAGCGCTTTCGCCGGCAACGATTCCCGAGACGTGGCAAAAAGCGATGTTGACTCCCCCGAAGGAGTACGTGCCGTGTGGGGGTTCAGGAGTGATATCGCCTGCCGCAAAGAGGCCCGGGACATTCGTCGCGCAGTCCAGATCGATTCGGATCCCCCCGCCGGAGTTGAGCGTTCCCATGAAGGCGGGCATCCATTCTATCTTTTGGCCGAAGGGGTCCACACCCGCCGCCGCAAAGGTTGCGAACGTCTCCGGCAGAATTTTCCGGCAGAGGGCCTGATCGGCCTTCGATGCGCTGGTCAAATCCATGAAGATGGGACCACGGCCCATCTCTACTTCCTGGCAGAAGGAGAGGGTTAGATCTTGCATACGGCCGCGGTTTCCCAGATCAGGCCGGTAGCTCCACATGAACTCCTCACCGTGACCGTTGGTCAGCTTCCCGCCCACATTCACGAACAGATTGAGGCCGTGAATGTCAAAGCGCCGGGCGCATGTGTTGGAACAGACATTCTCCATATTCTGCACCGTCACTCCGATACGGCAGGCTGCAGCCAGCACATCCCCGGTCAGGTTTTTGTGCCCCATGAATGCGCTCTTGAATCCAGCGCCCGATGCCGCTGCGATGGTCGCCCTGGCCTGAAAGAGGGTGGTCTTCCCAGTCTGCGGGTTAAGACCCAACGCGCCAACCACCCTGCCTTCATTCCGGACGAACTCCGTCACC
>JAZDJA010000334.1:0-3247 GCA_043804415.1 Candidatus Latescibacterota bacterium
TGCAGTTGTTTGGTTTTGGAGGGTGGGTTACGGTCTCCTCGACTATCGGTCCGCTGATGACGTACGCGGACCGGTTCATGGTTGGCACTGTTTTAACCATGAGTGCGGTGGCATATTACGCAACACCATGCGATTTGGTAACGAAGCTGGGGGTCATTGCTCCGGGCGTCATGAGTGTGCTTTTTCCCGTTCTTATTACCTCAATCACGCTTCGGCAAGGTGATTTTTGGGCGCTTCATGATCGGGCAACCAAGTTCATTCTGCTCGCGCTTGCGCCCGTTGTTGTCTGCGCCCTGATGTTTGCTCAGTTGTTTCTCGGTGTATGGCTGGGTGCGGAGTTTGCGTTGAACAGCAGGTGGGTGTTTCAGATTTTATCGGTGGGTGTTCTGTTTAATTCCCTCGCAGTGGTGCCGTTCACGGCGATCCATGCAGCCGGTCGGGCCGATTTATCGGCTAAGGCTCACCTGGTTGAACTCCCTTTATATTTATTTACGCTCTGGTTTCTCGTGCGCAATTTCGGAATTGAGGGTGTGGCCTTTGCGTGGTTGCTTCGGGTGGTCCTTGATTATGTGTTGATGTTTTCGATTGCACGCAGACTATTCGGTGGAGAACTTGCCGCCGGTCATGGCATGGCTGCCGGTATCCTGCTGTATTCAGTCCTGTTTTTGAGTGTGGCGGGTTTGTTGAGTGCCATCCCGTATCCGGAGGCAAGGATCCCGTTGGGGATTTCACTGGCAGTGTTGGCACCTTATCTCGTCTGGAGGCTCATTCTCGGTCAAGATGATCGGACTTCACTGAGAAAACTGTGTTCGGTCATCATACAATGACAAGTGATGAGGGTATCGGAATCGAGGGTAAGCCACGATGTTACTTTTGTAATAGCGCGGGAGCTAAACTGTATGACGGTCTGCGGGACAGGTTGTTTGATGCTCCAGGCACATGGAATATATTGAGTTGCCGGAATTGTGGACTCATTTGGTTGGATCCTCAGCCGATAGCGAACGAGATTTGGAAAATATATGGGACATACTTCACTCATCAAGCGACACCATCCGGAAAGCCCCCCCGGTTAGCCTCGCTACGGGCCAATCTCGACAAGGCCGTGTTATCGGAGTGTTATGGCTATCGACGAAACAACGAAGACGTTACGGCAGGTGCGCTGTGGAAGAACGTATGCAGGTTATCCTGGGTAAGGGATATTTTTGGCTTCCCGATTATGGGCCTCGAGGCTTCCTGGAGGGGACGCCTCCTTGATGTCGGTTGCGGTAACGGCGCCTTTTTGGCGAGGATGAAGAGTCTCGGATGGGAAGCTCTCGGAGTGGAGTTAGACGAGAAAGCGGCTAACGTTGCGAAGACGGAATTTGATGTGGATGTCTTCATTGGTACCCTCGAAGCCGCAGGTTTTGCGGATGATAGTTTTGACGCGATCACCTTGAGCCATGTCATAGAGCACGTTGGCGATCCGATGGAATTGCTTTGCCGGTGCAGGAAACTGCTGCGGAAAGGCGGTCGAGTCGTCGTGACGACGCCCAATGCGGATAGCCTGGGACACAAAATCTTTCAGGAAAATTGGCGGGGTCTTGAAGTGCCGCGCCACTTGATGGTGTTTTCACTACGCTCTTTGGCACAATTGGCCTCTGACGCCGGCTTATCGATAGGCGCACTGAGAACCAGTGCGAGAGGCGCTCACGCGTTCTATCTGGAAAGCCGCCTGCTCGGAGCGGGGAGATGGAAGGATGATGCCTGGTCGCGTGCGGGTACGAGACTGAAACTGGAGAGCGTGTCCTTTCAGATCGTGGAAGAAGTTGCCGGAGTGACGCGGAAACCGGTTGGTGAAGAGATCTATTTTGAAGGAATAAAAGAGTGATGGTATGTATCATTATCGTCAACTGGAACGGATGGGGCGACACTATCGAATGCCTGGAAAGCGTGTTTCGCCTGGAATATGAAGATTTCCAGGTCGTTCTGTGTGACAATGATTCAACAGACCGCTCATTGGAGTACATAAGGGCTTGGGCTGATGGGGAACTATCCTGTGTCCAGGCGGGTAATGTCTTGCAGGATTTGACCGGGAGCGCCACCCGCAAGCCCCGCCTTGGTGGCGGGGATAAGGGGTGCAATAAAAAACAGAACTCTTCCTTGCCGGGAAGCTCCGCCCTTTGGGCGGAGAGCTTCACATTCCCGCCCGTGCCGAAGCCGATCCGGTATGCAGAATATGACTACAATGACATTGAGCGCCTGACAGACGCAACGAACGAAGACGCGCCGTTGGTATTGATTCGGACGGGAGCGAATCGGGGCTTTGCGGGGGGGAATAATGTGGGGCTTCGCTACGCTATGAAGCGGCGGGATATGGAGTTCGTCTGGTTATTAAATAACGATACGGTAGTTCACAAGGATGCATTAAAAAGCATGGTCAGGGAGATGCGGCGGAATCCATCAGCAGGCATGTGCGGTTCAAAAATCATCTCTTACCATGAGCCGGACAAGGTCCAGTCGTTAGGTGGCTGCAGTTTCAATAAGTGGTTGGGAATCTCCGGTCATATTGGAGCGAAAACAGCTGCGTCTTCAGCAGTGGATAAGTCCGATGTTCTTCGGCATATGGCATATGTTACCGGCGCGTCGATGCTCGTTTCACAGCCATTTCTGAACGACGTCGGCCTCATGGACGAAGGATATTTCCTGTACTACGAAGAGATCGATTGGGTAATCCGTGCAAACAACAGGTATTCGCTCGAATTTACTCCCGACAGTGTCGTGTATCATAAGGAAGGTGCATCTACCGGCACCACCAGCAGTTACTGCGCGGATTTCTATAGCATGCAAAGCCGCATACTCTTCACACGACAACATTTTCCCTATGCGCTGCCCACGGTCTATCTGGGGATGGTTTGCGCGTTATTCAATCGCATCAGAAGGAATCAGTGGGATCGGGTCGCACTGATACTCCGGATGGCGGCCGGGTCTCCCCGGTGTCGGCCAAAGAATTGAAGCTCTCCTTGAGCAAGCAAATTATGAAGATCGGGATCAATCTGCTGTACTTGCTTCCCGGTGTGGTTGGCGGGACGGAGACCTATGCCGCCGGCCTGTTGCATGGGTTGGCCGGAATAGACCGGCGGAATGAATATGTCGTTTTTGTAAACCGTGAGAGCGAAAGCTGGCCCCTTCCGCAAGCGGTGAACTTCATGCGGGTCCTCTGCCCCGTGCGGGCTGCCGGCCGGGCCTGTCGCTATCTTTTCGAGCAGGT
>JAZDJA010000335.1:0-2731 GCA_043804415.1 Candidatus Latescibacterota bacterium
GATCGCCGCGAACTGAGAAGTCACTATCTTCCCGAATCGGCACTGCTAGGTAAAAATTCTTAATGCGGCGCCTCTCCGCCAAGGTAAATTGTTCACACATATCCAAGGTCAGGGCGAAACGGATGCGTCCGAAATCAAAACCGCTCTGCACTCCGCAGAGGTTCAAAGCCATTATGAACAAGTCTTCATTCGGAATCCCATATCGTGATGCGATATGTTGAAGTTCGCTCATAGTGGTTAGCATCGTAACTCCTGGAGATGTTCCACGGATGTTTGAATCAGCAATACTGCTCATTTGTACTCCATTTTAAAATTGTAAAAGAACTATCGTCCCGATATTGGTCTACTCGAAATATTGAATTTCGTCAACACCACCACATGAGATATTGACAATTCCCCTTTACCTATGCTAAGCAGATAGGGATAGTTGTGGTATAGTAAATATAGCTCTTTTGGCTGACAGGTATCAGCCGCCTTTCTTTCGACAACTGAAGAGGAGAAAACTCAAATGGGTACGTGCAAACGGATTTGGGCAATGATCCGGCGCCCTGCCGGATTGCCCGTACAGAAAAAGGGACTTGACCCCATTTCTTTGTTGGTGGCTGTCGGAATCGCGGCCTGCGGAGGAGCGGGTGCGGACGAAGGCGACGGAAGCGGTAACGGCGGATCCGGTAACTCGGGTCTGACCGGAACCGGCAACCAAGGCAACGGCAACTCGGGAACTGGCGCTGGCGGCTCAAGTTCGAGCGGCACAGGCGGCGGCGAAGTCTGCCATCCCACTCTGGAGAATGGGTGGTGCGCTGACGCGCCGAGTTGCGAGTGCGAAGTGACGTCCTGGTATCCCAACATGCCATGTCCGGGGCTGGACGAAAACGGGGACAAGATTCCCGATGCCATTGGCAATGTCTGCTTCCCAGGTCACAACCAGTGCGGATGCGACTTGCCGCTCGGCGAGGACTACCAAGCGCCGGATGCAGAGTGCATCCAGTACATCGGCGGGGATACGTGGGTAAAGGTGGGGGAACCGGACATAAAAGGACCGATCGGATCATCTTACAAAGAAAACGGACAACTCCGCATGGCTGGGCTAGGACCTTCATATATTGACTACTACGATGGATGTGTGGTCTCGGCAAGAAAAATCGTCTGGAACCAAACAAACCGCGACCAGTATGATTTTGCCGAGGGCGAGTTCAGCCCGGACTGCAAGACCATCACCATGAACTACTTCCATGCCGGCGAGGCAGAACCGTTCGAGACTGTGCAGGTCGTGTGGCTCCACCATCCGGGAGCGTGAAACTAGACCCGTGAGCCATGACCTCCTCTAACTCCTCCTTCGCACAGTGGAGGAATAACCACCCCCGCATTCTTGCGAGGGGTTTTTATTTTGCTCGAACACAATTCCTCCCCTTAACTCTCCTAATGTAAGATAGGTTAGGTGGGGTTATTTCGTTATAAATCTTCTGCATTACGCTCTCGATTTCATTCAATACATCGTTATTCCAAAAACGAAGCACTCGAATTCCTTTTTCTTCGAGCAAGGCGGTTCTTTTCTGATCCATCTCGATATGATCTTTTTCCGCATGCTGGCCTCCATCAATTTCAATCGCCAGCTTAATTGCCGGACAATAAAAATCAAGAATGAAACGACCGAGGCTGTACTGCCTGAAAAATCTTAAGTCAAAAATTTGATTATTGCGTAAACGAGTCCATAAATATCTCTCCGCGTCAGTCTGGGATGACCGAAGCGATCGTCGAAGAGACTTCAGATTAGGGTCGTTTTTTAGATAGGGCATAGTCAACATGATTATAACCCCTTCTAACCTCCCCTTAATTTTTGGAGAGTTAAGGGGAGGGATAAAACTCGATATTGTTCTACTTCACCGTCCCGATTTGGACGGAACCCGGATACACGATCCACGGGCGGATGTTTTTAAAAATCTTATCTTTATTAGCATCATCCTTAGTAATCGCACTCTCACGACATTCGTTATATCCTAATTTTGCATCCATAATCGTTGTTTCCAAATCCGTATTCCTCACCGTCTCCGTACCATCCCAACATCCTCCGTAGATGTGCCTGACTTTGGTGTTCGCGGCGTCAAACAAAGTGTCGCCAACAATCGAACCTGCGCGACATTCTCCCGTGCACCAGTTCCAGCTGTCTTTCAGCATCACCTTTGGCGTGTAGCGGCAGGCTACTTTTTGAGCGTCATAGCATCCACCTCCAACGGACGGCGCTAAGTAATCAACGCACTTATCGCCCAAGCCGCAATCTCCATCGCTATCGCATTTCAAATCCGGATTGCCGGTGCAATATGTCTCGCACGGCTTTAACTTCAATGGATCACAGGCATAGGCATGGCTGAACTCAAAGTAATTAGCCTCGCATGCATCAGTGGAATTGCCGAAAAATTCCCGCACCATGCACTTGTCATTTTTATTGCCTCCAAGCGCGCAATCCTGATCGCGGACACATCGGACGGTTGGATTTTGACCACAGGTCCCGACATCTACGCACTTGCCTGCGGCCGGCGGACAGTCAGCGTCCGTGTTGCAAGTCAATCCGTCAACAAGCTCGCACTCGCGCGTGCCGCCGCAGAACGGCTTTTTGTTCTTCATTCGCGCATTTTCAATCTTCGTCAGCGTTCCGTCGCCCCAATCAATATACAAATCTTTAAGCGGCGTCTGTTCCTGTGCTGCCCAGCCGTAGAAACTCATGCTGACCTGC
>JAZDJA010000336.1:0-5853 GCA_043804415.1 Candidatus Latescibacterota bacterium
GCGAAGCTGTTGTAAGTAAAGCTTGTCGTCTGCCCGGCGGCATCCTTCACCGTCAAGGGCTGGTGCCGCGCGTTGTATGTGTACTGGGCCAGGAGGTCATTCGTGCCCCCCGTGGTTTGGCGCACCTCCAGCAGATCCAGGCCATCGGCAGAGTAGATATACGAGGTGGAACGTCCCATGGGATCCTCGGAGCGAACCAATTTCCCGTGGGTATCCCAGTCGTACTTGCTCATTTGGGTCGTGCCGTCATCCATTATTCGGGCTTTACGAGTCATGAGATTCACGGCGCCATCGTACTGGCTACACCGCTCTCCACTTTTGACCCATTTCCGTTTCTCAGAATTGAACCAGGCTGAAAACGCGATTTGGTACCGATCTGGGGGTGTACATCTCTCCCCCCTTGGGGGGAAGCGTGGGAAAGATCTTTATCTGTGGGGCCCCTTCCGAGCCGTGCCCCTTACCGGACCTTACGCCCCACCTTTCGCATGGCGCTCCCGACCGTCCTGCGAGCGTAGCGCTCTGCATCCTCCCCTCGCCGACTCCTGGCCATGACCACGAGATCTCTTCGGATCTGCTCCGGGTCCTTCCCCGCCTCCAGCATGGTGCAGACCCACCTCCAATCCATCCCGGAGGGGCTGGTGTCCCTTCCTGATCGCGTATAGGGATCCGCAGGGCTTGTGGGTTTGACCCAGCAGCATGAGCTGGGCTGCTCCGGTTCTAGGATCTCCTGGGGGATCACCAGCGCGATGTCCGGGTCCATCAGGAAGCGCAGCAGGTTCACCCAGCACCCACCCCGCTTCCAGTTCCTGAACCCGGCCAACCGTCCCAGGTGCTCACCCGAGACCGAGGCCGGATCCGCGCCGAATCTCCCGGCGAGCCAGCGCTGGACCTTGTGGCGTCCTTCCTCGTCCAGGGGCCTGGAACAGGGAAGCCAAAGGTGGCAACCACCGGCGGGCGAGGTCCGGACGGCCAGGCCCCCGTGGCGGCCCACGGCCTCCAGGGCGAGTGATGTGGCTACATCATCGAGAAACACGACCGGCCATTCAAAGCCCCTGGCCGGGCGGATGTAGACCTCAGCGGTGTGAGCGTTCATCGCTCGGGGCCACGCCAGAGGCAGATCCTCCAGTGCGCGGTTCCGCTGCCAGCACATCTCGCCATCTGGCAGCCTCACCGCGAGGTCGGCCCGGTCCACGCCCAGCGCCTTCCATCCGGTGAGCATCGCCTCAGTGTGGTCGGACGCCTTCTTCGCCCTGGCGGGCTCAGACCCCACTGCGTGGGTCCCCATTATCATGTCCTCCCTCTCAGCCCTGCGGGTCCCTCAGGGAGGGGCCTTCAATCCGCACCGTATGGCAGTGGTGGCGCAGCCGGCTCAGGAGGGCTTCCACGAGGGGCGGGTTACCCAGGAATCCCTCCCAGTTCGGGTAGTCCAAATTCGTGGTGATGATCGTGGGGAAGCGGTTATACCGTTCCTCCATGGAGGCTCCAGCTCTGTGAGCGAAGCGAGCAGGAGGGCGCACTGCGCCCGATAGCTGGAGTTGAAAAAGATGTTGGTCTGCTCGGGTTTCAGGTTCAAAAAACCTACCTCGTCGATCAGGACCACGGGGATCCGTGCCAGGTGGTCGATCAGCTTGCGCGAGGAACGATCTGCGATGGAGGCGTACATGTCGTCGAACAGGTTCTGGGCGCGGACAAATAGGCCCCGATAGCCGTTCTGGATGGCTTTGACCAGGATCCCGGTGGCAAGGCCCGTCTTCCCCACGCCCGTGGGGCCGATGAATACGATGTTCTCGGCCTTGGAGACGAAGTCCAGTTCCGCGAATTCCTTGATCTGGCGCTGGCTCACCCCTGGTTGTTGCTTGTAGGGAAAGCTTTCCAGAGACCATTTCTCCGGGATGCGCGCCTTCTGGATCCGGGAGGCCAGGGCCCTTTCCTGGCGATGGTGGTACTGGTCGCGCAGCAGGCGCGCGAGAAAATCCTCGTAGGAGACCTGGCCCTTCCGCGCCTTGGCGATCTCGCCGTCGAGGATCTCCGCCATGCGGTTCAACTGCAGGTTGCTGAGCATCTGGGCTAGGTCGTCATTCATGGAAAGCCTCCAGGCGGTCCGCCGAAGCGGCGAAGTAGTCGTGGCGAACCCGGCGGAGGATCATTCCCTCCAGACGATCGAGATCGAGCATCCCGTAGGTCATGGCCTCATCCACGGCCCCAAGGAGGGGTGCCCTGGGGTAGTCCCGCAGCAGCCCCCGCAGGCGTTTGAGCACATGGCCCACCTTCCAGGGAAAGCGGGTTTTGAGCGCGGCCACATAGTCCGCGAGCCTCGGCTCCACCTTCAGGACCTCCGTCTCCTCGGGCAAGGGCCCTGACCTATACCGCCCTTCGCCCCGCGGGGGACGGTGCTCCTTGACCGTCATGCGCTGGGCATCGGCATCCCAAGGCCGTTCGTGGGATGCCACCTGGCGGGGGCCATCGTACACATCAATCCGATGCTGGCTTTCCCGGATCTCCACCTGCCGGCCGATCAGCTTGTAGGGCACTGAGAAGGCGTTCCGGTGCAGGTTCACATAGCCCTCTGCGTCCACGATCCGGTGCTGGAGGCGGTAGACCTCAGGAACATGGCCGGGAAGCGGGGTGAGGGCGCAGCTCTCCTGGGCGAACAGGTCGATGGGCCGGGCGTGGAGATCCCGCTTGGCCTTGGCGTTCACCTGATCGCACCATTCGCGGGCTTGGCGGTTCAGGTCGCCCCAGTCCTTGAATTCCCGGCCCGCCAGGAAGTTGGACTCGATATGCCAGAAGCTTCGTTCGACGTGCGCGCTCCGATTGGCGTGCCCGATCGCATGGGCCCGAAACTGGAAGCTGAACCGGGAGGCGAAGGCCTCCATCTCCGGAGCGGGCACCATGTTCGCACCGGTGCCGTGGGCCACCACCACGTGGGTGTTATCGATCATGCATTCCCGGCAGGTTCCCCCGAAGTAGCGGAAGGCCTCGGTGAGGAACGTCTTGCACCAGAAGCGGTCGAAAGCCGGGTAGTACTGCATGAAACGCATGCGGCTATGGCAAAGGACGAGGCATGCGCACTGGGCCAGTCGCACCTTCTCGCCGATTTTCACCCGGTGAGGGGAAGTGTCGTGTTGCATCTCCTGAGCCGGGTCGAAGGAGTAGCGACCTGCAGGGACTGCGGGCTTGAAGCCGATTTCGTTGCGACGACAGAAGCCCGTGAGGGCCTGGTAGGAAATGTCCGCACCCTGGGCCACGAGCTTCTCGTGGACCCTCGCCAGGTTGCCCTTGCAGTCTTTGTACTGCGCCAGGATCTCCTCGCGCCAAGGCTCGGCCTGCTCCTTGCGCTCCACGTGCGGAACCTCGTTGCTTTCCGATTTGATCACGGCCCGAACGCTCCCCCGGGCGATCCCGCAGGCCTTGGCGATGGCCCGGACGGACATGCCCTGGCCGTGGAGGTGCAGGATGGTGGTTCTTTTGTCCTGGTCAAGCATGGGCGACCTCCTTCTCGAGACGGCTGAACAGGGCCTGGCAATCCGCCTGGGCCTGGCGGAAAACGCGCGGAGCAATAGAGAGGACGGCCCCCTCTCCGACCCGGCTCAGGGCCCTGCGCGCCACCGCTGACAGATCCTTCAGATCGGCCTTCAAGCCGGCGGGATCCTCTCCATGGATCCGCAGGAACAGCCTGGGGTTCTCCAGGATCCGTTCCCGGACTTCGGGATCGCCCCTGAGCCAGCCGGTCTGGAGCGCCGCCGCCTCCCGAGTGGAAAACGCCGCCCGCAGCAGGACTTCCAGGAACCGCAGAGCCTCCATCCGGTTGGCGCGCGCCAAAGGGAGCAGGACTTTCATGGCGGTGTGAGGACTGATCCGGCCCTTACAGACATGCTCCTGCACGGGAGCAGGCAGATCACGGACCATGCCGAGCCTTCTGGACACCCAACTCGGCGTCCGGGCAAAACGGTCTCCCAGCTCCTGCAGGCTCATCCCGAAACGGTCCTGCAGTTCTCGCAACAACAGCCCCTGCTCCAGAGGGCTTTCCGTCCAGGAGGTCCGCATCATCCGCTCCAGCAGAAGGGCCTCGGGTTCATCCAACTCCCAGACGGTGGCACGGACCGTGTCCCGCTTCAGGCGCTTCAGGGCACGCTGGCGTTTGTAGCCGTCCAGTAAGACAAAGGGAATGTCCGCTTTCTGGGCCAACACCACGACGGGGCAGGCTTGGCCCACTTCATCCAGGGAGGCAAAAAGCTGCCGCTCCTTGGCCGGATCCTGCTTGCGCAGGAACTCGTAGCGGAGATCGATCTGATGGTGTTCGAGGTCCATAGGGCACCCGGCGAATCAGAACCCAGCGTAGAAAGGGACGGTTTCGGGAGCTATGTCGTCTCGCGGCTTGAGGGGGGAGACTTTCTCGCAACTCAACTGTTTTCATATAGCTTGAACGGGAAGTCGTCTCGCGGAGGGAAAGGGGAGACTTTTGTCCTAGTCTCCTATTGGCAACTAATTACGCCGGGAAGTCGTCTCGCGCCCATTGAAGGATCAGTTTCCCAGCCTCCTCCACCAACACCGCGATCCAGACCCCCACTTCGTCTCTGGCAGCCTCCCAGTCGATGCCCTTCATCGGATCGACTCGGTTCAGTGGCGTATCCTTCACCAGTCGCCGGGTCACGCGGTCCTGGCGGTCATAATGCGGGTTGCGCCTGCGCCAATTTGCGCAGGCTCTGCGGTGGCGCTCCCTCTGGCAGGCCCCATCGCTGCAGAACTTCTGGCGGTCCGCGTCCTTGGGGTGGGGCCGGAACCATCTCCTGCAGGACCGGCAGCAACGCGGACGCGCCATGCTTCCCTCCCAGCTTCTGAATCCCCTGTAATCAGACGAGCAGACATGGAGAGAAGCCATCACGCCCCAGAAGGTCGCGGCCTCCTGAGCCTGCACGAAAACGCCGATGGCCTGGAATGATGAAGGGGCGACTTGGAGGACGAATGGCTCGTTCAAGGCCACGGAAAAACAAGCTGGTGAAAGTGCGGCAGGAACGCACGGAGCAGCATCTCGAACACCGGGCACGCAAGGAGGAAATGGTTCTGCTCCATGACGTGGTCGCGTCCATCCTCCGGGACTGCCCCCCTGCTCAAAGGAAGGAACCCATGGGACACCAGGAGATCGAACGCTGGTTCGATACGGATCCGGAGGCCCCCGTCATCCTGCTATCCAGGCCCCTCGAAGCATCCTCCTTCGAGGCTCGATCCCAAGTCCAGATATCCGTCAATCAGAACGGTGTCGAGCGCGAGTTGCGGATCCGAGGCATCGATGAAAACCATCCCTCCTGGGCGTTGGCTCTCGATGTCGTCGGACCAACTCTAAGGGACATGACGGCAGAGGTTTTGGCAGAAGCGACCCTCCAACTGTCCGAGGCGTTGTCTGAGGCAGGTGAAATCCCGACGGAGTGATCCCGCCGACGAAGCGGAGTTCAAAGGTGGTCCAATTCTCGAAAACAGACGCAGGGGTGGTCCAATTCTGGCAAACGAAGGGATGGCAGTTCTGGAGAGCGTTGTAGCGGCGGCCTCGAAATCTAGATCTGCCGGACTTTTGCCCCCTAAGATCCCTTGGATTTCACGCCTGATCTCGCAGGCAAAGGCTTCTGCAACCTCCGGACCATCGCCCCTTTTTTCGCCATCCCTTCGGAGGCGATCCCGGTGGCTTCCAGCCGGGCATCCGCTATCTTCTCGCTCACCTCGATCAATTCCTTCTCCACCGACCGGAACCGCTTGTATTCCGTGATCTGAGCCTGAACTTGGGGCAGAACGGCAGCGGGCACTCGCAAGCTGATGGTCCGACCCCCCTCCTTCCGAGTCAAAGACCAGTGGGGCCCA
>JAZDJA010000337.1:0-17397 GCA_043804415.1 Candidatus Latescibacterota bacterium
ACGAAGCTGTTATTTCGAAATTCCAAACCTGCCACGGGGTATGTACGCTTTCAGAGTCCATGACCTGTACACAGGTTACCCGATTATCCAGGAGCCGAATCTCGAGCTAAAAGCCCGCGAGGTGGAATACAAGTTCAAGCCCAGGTTCAGGCCCAGATTTGGACCCGAGGTTAAGGAGGAAATAAGCCCAAAGGCTAAGAAGAAGGCCAGGGCTGCCGTGCTTAGACAGCCCAACACTTATGCGATGGATCTAACGGTCGACGCCCCCTATCGCATAGAGAAAAGTTACCCCTATCTGCCCGTCATTGTGTACATCAAGGACATCGCGCCCGGTGATGTCAGGATCAAATCCATCGACTTTGACACGTACAGCGAGTCCGAAGGATACACCCCATTACCTCCTGAAAGTATCTGCGAGGTCTTGGACAGGGATGGCACGAAACTCGAAAAGGCCGGCCGGCCTTTTCTTCTACGCTTAGACCCGGGAAAAGATTATGAAACAGCCACGACAGATCCCTGGTACAGGATCATCTTACTCCACAAGGACAAATTGAAACCACTGCAAGGTGACTATTGGGGATACAAGAACGTACGGTACCTCCAGTACCAGGTAAAGGTAAATTACAGGAAATTGTTCGAATTCAGCAAGCAATTCGTCTTTCGCACCCTGGTCCCCGAATTTGACCTGCCCCGTCTGGAAGACTGGTACTACGGAGACAACCACTACCATTCCGATTTCACCGACAACTCCTACGAATACGGGGGCCCCTTACCCATGACCGCAGAAGTTACCAAAGCGGTCGGGTTCTCATGGGTGACTGTAACCGACCACTCTTACTGCTTGAGTCACCCCAAAACCTCCGAGGAAGAGGAACAGGGGAACCGCTGGCTTTCCTATAAAAAGGCCGTCAGGGGGACGAACGAGAGATATAAGGAGATTCTTCTTGCGGCGGCGGAGGAGGTGACGGTTCGAAGATATATCTCAGGGCTGCACCTGCTTTCTTTCCGCAATCTATTTATCGAGGATAAGCACACTATGGGGTTCGGTTCCCTTACCATGAAAGAGGTGCTTGAAAGGATATCGAGGAGTCCGGGTGACAACAAGGGATTCCTCTTTGCAGCCCATCCGGCTTCCGAGGGGTATGTCTGGAAGGAGAGTGACTACAAAGTCGCTACCGATCCAGAGTACGGTGACCTCTTTATCGGTCTCCAGGTTTTTAATGAAAAGATCCTTTACAAGCAAATCACCCAGTTGTCCACGGAATCATACGTCGTTGATCCCTACGCATTGTTTGACGAAAACGACAGACAGCGCCCCTGGTCAAAGGAGTTGGAAGAAGGAATAAGAAAGCATTGGGTCAAAAAATTTCTCTTGCCGTCTTTGCGACAATTTCAGCAGAATGGGGGCCTGAAGAAATATTTCATCCTGGCTGGCTCTGATGCGCATATGGACTTCAATTACGCCCTACGTCCACACCCGGCCTTTCTCATCCACTATCTTAACGACAACGCTTTTGGCAAGGTGCGTACTCTCGCCTATCTTCCCAAACAGAATGGGCAAACCCTGACAGAGCAGAGCCTTTATGGCGCATTAAGAACAGGCAAGACCCTGCTGACAGATGGCCCTATCGCCCTCTTCTATGTCCGGCCAGAAGGAGATGATAAGGTTTACCGGTTTGGGGATACTGTTACGTTTCCTGCCGGGAAGAACCTGGAACTGTTATTGAAGTGGCATAGCACTCCAGAGTTCGGACCCATTGAGAGATTTAAATTATACCTGGGAACGACAAAGGGAGAAAAAAAGATAAGCGATCAAATCGATTTTTCCGGGCTTGGAGAGGGTAACTACGGTCTCCAGGGCCAGATCAACCACGTCTTTCCGAATTGGACTGAAAGCCCGTGCTACCTGCGTCTTGAAGCCGATACGATGATTGACCCGGATGCCGACGAAGGACTCTACCGGTGTATCACCAACCCGATATGGATCGTCACAAAGTAGCAGCGTCTGCAGTCGGATAAGGGGAAGAAAAAGGCGTTCGACCCGGAATGAAAGGAGGATGAGACATGACCAAGAAGATCATCAAGGCTTGCGTCGACAGAGTGTTGTCACCGGAAAAACTCCTTCAGGCCGCTGAAAAGGCCGTCAAAGAAAATCCGGCCAACACCCCGGCATTCAGTTTTTCACCGGGTGTGGGGGCAGCTCCTATGCCGCCGCCTTATATGGCGATGCTGACCGGCAAGAAATGGAAGAACGGTCGCACCTTGCGCGTCAGATTCCTTGACGGCCAGCCGGCGGTACAGGCAAAGGTGGAACGGTTTGCCCATGAGTGGGGAAACTTTGCCAACATTAAATTTGACTTTGGGAACGACCCGGATGGTGAGATCCGGATTTCCTTCGAGCAGGAGGGTTCCTGGTCCTTTATTGGCGTAGATGCCACGACGATTCCCCAAAACGAGCCAACGATGAACTTCGGCTGGCTGCAAGCAGACACACCTGATGACGAGTACTCGAGGGTGGCCATTCATGAGTTTGGCCACGCCCTTGCTTGCATCCACGAGCATCAGAGCCCGGGCGGCAACATTCCCTGGGACAAAGAGGCGGTCTATCGCTACTACATGGGGCCACCGAACAACTGGTCCAAATCAGAGATAGACCTCAATCTGTTTCAGCGGTACGGTCAAGACGTGACGCAATTCACCCAATTTGACCCCAAATCCATCATGCTCTACCCCATCCCCAACGAGTTCACGATCGGGGACTATGAGGTCGGATGGAACAGGGAACTCTCCGCAATGGATAAGGAGTTCGTCAGCACGATTTATCCCAAGGAAGAAAAACCCACCGTCGAGTTGAAGATCGGGGCGTGCCCGACCCGGGCTGAGATCGGCAACCACGGGGAGGAGGATCTCTTCAAGTTTACCGTGCAGGAGGCGGGTTGCCACGTCATCCAAACGGGTGGCCGGACGGATGTCGTAATGACCCTGTTTGGCCCGGATAACCAGATCAAGTTGATTGCAGAGGACGACGATAGCGGCCGCTGGGGAAATGTTAGGATAGGCGCCAAGTTGGGACCGGGCACCTATTATGCTCTGATCCGTCACCACCGACCGACAGGGACAGGCAAGTACGCCATCTCGGTGAAGGCCGAAAAGTAGGGGTGTTAGAAGGGCAAATATCATCTCTGCCCTTGAACTATCAGGGGGTCATACCATGCCAACAGATGAATTGTACTTCAATGGAATCAATGGAGCCACTGGAGAATATCTGCTGCCGCCCATGAGCCCGCAGGATATCTCAAAGATCGCACAGGGCGAATCGCTGGACAAAGGTCACCTCCAGGAACTTAAGTTCTGGTACCAGCGCACCACCACGGAGTTTCTGGGTCCAAAGGCGGGAGTAGACCCCAAGGACCTGGCCCAGTCAGGCTGGGGCGTGATCTTTGCTTTTGAGGATAAAGACCGCACGCCTGCGATCAAAGAGGCCATCAAAGAACTTTTAGATTTGCGGCGGAAGCAGGCAGGCGAACACTACCGTGAATTCACGGGTGAACATGCATACCGGCCTAACGAGACCAAAACGGAGTTCCTGGCGCGCCATGGAATGGGTCCCGGCCCCGCTGATCCGGACAAGGTGCCCTACTATTTGATGATCGTCGGCGATCCCGAAAAAATCCCCTACCGATTTCAGTACCAGCTCGATGTGCAGTACGCCGTTGGCCGTATCCACTTCAGGACACTGGAAGAATACGCACAGTACGCCCGCAGCGTCGTAATGGCTGAGACCGGGAAGGTTGTATTGCCACGGCGAGCCGTTTTCTTCGGCGTGCAGAATCTTGACGATCCGGCGACAGCCCTTAGTGCCAACCAGTTGGTCGCACCGCTGGCCGACAAGATGGCAGAGGACCACAAGGACAAGTGGAAGATAGAAACTGTCTCCCCGAATGAAGCAATGAAGGCGCGTCTGGCCAAGCTGTTCGGTGGTGCTGAAACCCCCGCCTTCCTCTTCACGGCAAGCCATGGCATGGGTTTTCCAAAAGATGACTCCCGCCAATTGCCACACCAGGGCGCGCTCTTATGTGGAGATTGGCGTGGCCCCTCGCTCTGGCGTAAACCAATTCCTCAAGACTTCTACTTCGCGGGCGACGACATCGGGAACGACGCCCGGCTCCTGGGCATGCTGTCATTCCACTTCGCATGCTATGGTGCAGGCACACCGCGCCTGGACGACTTTGTACACCAAACTTTCAGGCAACCAGTCGCCATTGCCCCCAATGCTTTCGTGGCTAAGCTGCCCCAGCGGCTTCTGGGGCATCCAAAAGGGGGTGCGCTTGCGGTGATCGGGCATGTGGAACGTGCCTGGGGTTACTCCTTCATGTGGCAAAATGCCGGAAGACAGTTGGTGGTCTTTCAAAGCACATTGAAACGATTGATGGAAGGGCATCCTGTTGGTTCGGCGGTCGAGTACTTCAATGAGCGATACGCGGAGCTATCCACTGATTTGAATGTTGAGCTCGAAGAAATCAAGTTCGGGAGAGTGGCCAACGACCTGGAGTTGGCCGGGATGTGGACTGCCAACAACGACGCCCGCAGCTATGTGATCCTGGGCGACCCGGCGGTGCGGCTGCCGGTTGGAAACGGCGGGGCTGCTTCCGACACCCGGCCGGCCATCAAACCTGTAGAGATCAAGGGACCCGCTGAACCGGGGCCTGAGCAGCCGGCTGCGCCCGTAAAGCCACCGAATACGAACCGGCAGGAGCCCGGCGGCACCAGCTTCCTGCCTCCGCCCACGGTACCAGAAGGCCTGGCGAAAATGGACCCTGAGCTGTACAAATCCTGGCGAGAACATATCATTGCCGGCTTCAAGCATAATGAAGAAATGTTCCGTCAGGTCTTGGAGGCCTTCATGAAACCTTACCATTCCACGGTCACCATGTACCGGGTCCTCTTCGGCATAGGTGTTTTTTCCTTCCTCGTCGCTGCGGGAATGAGCGCCTGGACGAAAGAATCCAGCTTTGGACTCATCTTCGGCGGCCTGGGGATCGTAGCCTTTGTCTCCTACTTCGTTAGCCGGCCGTTGCAGGCTCTGGAGGAGAACTTGCAATTTATCACCTGGCTCGGGGTGGTCTACAATACCTACTGGACGAGGATAGCCTACATGATGGACCAAACAACGGTCCAGAAGGATCTTCAGGAGGCCACGCGGGATGCAACTAACGAGATCGAAAAGATCATCGCCAAACATGCCGAGGTGAGCGGCAAACGTCCGGGGATAACCGGGAAGTAGGAGGAGGAGATGGTTTCTCAAACTGCCTATGCCGATCTTGAAATCCGCATCCTCGAACGGCAAGCGCAAGGCTATCCCGTCGAAATCACGCTGAACAATGAGCAGGAGTTCCCACGCGGGTCCCTGGACCCCAAATCCCTGCCCCTGCCCTGGGTAGCCACAGCCTCGGCGGAGGCGGACGGCGAGAGGCTGTTGCGATGGCTTCTGGCCGATGACCGGCTCAAAACGGCGTGGGCCGAGGTGCGCGGGCGCTGCCCTCAGCGCCGGGTTCGCCTGCGCATTGATGCCACAGCACCGGAGCTGCATGCCCTTCCGTGGGAACTTCTGCGTGATCCGGGGGATGGCAGTGTCCCGCAGGACCTGGCCGCTGCAGTCGCCACGCCATTTTCCCGCTACCTGGCCGGCAAATGGCAGCCCGGCAGCCCGATCCTTCAGCGGCCCATCAAGATTCTGGTGGCCATCGCCAATGCTGAAAATTTGGAGGCCGATTATGGCCTCGCCCCGATTCAAGTCGAGCAGGAGTGGGCATTATTGAAAGAGGCGACGGCCGCCCTGGAGGTTCAGCTGGTGTGCTTTCCAGCTCCTCCCGCAGGATTTACCCTGCCTACGCGCGATGAAGATGCGGTCACCGTTGGCTCGCGATCCCAGCCCTGCACGCTTGCCGGCCTGGAATCTGAACTGAAGAAGGGCTATCACGTTCTGCACTTCATCGGGCATGGCAGTTACAGTGAGGAAGACAAGAAGGCCGTTCTTTATCTGGCCGACCCGGAGAACCGGGTCAAGCTGAAGTATGATACCGACATTGCCGAAATGCTTGCCCACCAACTGGCCGACACCGAAATCCGGCGGGATGACAAACTTAGATTGGTCTTCCTGGCCAGTTGCCAGACGGCGACCCGAAGCCCGGCTGACGCCTTCCGCGGGCTGGCGCCGAAACTGGTTGATGCCGGGGTGCCAGCTGTGGTAGCCATGCAGGAGCGGGTCCCGGTCAAAACCGCCCAGGCGTTTACCAGCAACTTTTACGGACAACTCCTCCAGCATGGGCAGGTGGACCTGGCCGCCAACGAAGCCCGCTCTTCATTGCTCGCCGCCGGTTTGCCCGGCGCTGCCATCCCCGTATTATTCATGCGTCTTCGAAATGGCCAGCTCTTTGGCCGGTGGGGCGAGATCCTAGGCGACCGGGCCGGGAGCTTCTGGAGCACCCTTCTGGGCAACATCGCCAACGGAAAATGCACGCCCCTGTTGGGTTCTGGCGTCACCGCCGGGCTGCTCCCTACGCCTGCCGACCTTGCCCGACAACTGGCAGCGGAGCACAATTATCCCTTCCCTGACAAAGAAAACCTGCTCCGGGTCACCCAGTTCGTAGGTACGGAGGACAAAGAACTCCCGCGCCAGGAAACCATCCGAAAACTGGTTATCGGATTCAAGCGAAGCATGGGGCTTAAAGTCGATCCAGCTGGCAGCGAGATCAGCCTCTGCGAAACGATCGAGGCCGCAAAGTGGCCACACTGTAGCCGGGAGTTGTTCGAAAGCGAGATCCACCAGCAATTGGCAGACTTGAACCTGCCCCTTTACGTCACCACCAATTTTGACAACTTCATGGCCCTGGCGCTGCGGGCCAAAGACCGGGCAGCCCGACGAGAGAAGGTCAACTGGCAGGGGAAGGTGAGTAGCGAGGCCAGCCGCCCCCAGTACGATCTGAAACCGCCGCCTTCGAGGGAGGAGCCGGTCGTTTTGCATCTCTTCGGCACCGACGATGATCCATTCTCGATGGTGTTGACCGAGGACGACTATCTGGATTACCTAGTCCGAATCTCCCGGGATCACGAATTCTTATTACCCACAAGCGTCCAAAAAGCCCTGGCTTCCACCACTTTACTCTTCTTGGGATACCGTCTGGAGGACCTGGACCTGAAAGTAATCCTGCGCGGCCTGTTGCCCAACTTAGACCTGGAGCGTTGGGGGAAATTACACGTGGCCGTCCAGATCGAATCCTCGGTGGTGGACCAGGCCAAGCAAGAAGAAGTGACCCGCTACTTCCAGAAGTACTTCTCCAAATCGAAGATCGATGTCTACTGGGGGAGCGTCCAACAGTTCGTCTCCGACGTGCATCGCCGATGGCAGGAGTATCCGCATGCATGATCCGAAGCAGAACCCTTATGTCGGTCCCCGTTCCTTTGAAGAAGAGGACAGGCCCAATTTCTTTGGGCGGGATGAGGAGGAGCGTCAGCTCACCTCGCTGGTGGTATCCCACCGGGTGGTGCTGCTTTACGCTCCCTCAGGAGCCGGGAAAACTTCCCTGCTAAAAGCCGGAGTCATCCCCAGCCTGAAAGAGGGTGAGGAGTTGGAGGTTCTGCCCATCGCCAGGGTTGGCGGGGACCCGCCTCCTGGCGTGGACCGGAACCAGGTGAAAAACATCTATGTTTTTAATACCCTCGTCAATCTGGCAGGGGAAAAAGCTCAACCTGACAAGCTGGTGGGTCTGAATTTGCAGGAGGGGTTGCGGCCGTACCTCGAGCGCAGCGCGGAGGAAGAGCGCCTCGTTCCCCAACTGCTGGTGCTGGACCAGTTCGAAGAACTCTTTACCACCCATCCCGATCGCTACGAAGAGCGGGCCGTTTTCTTCTTGCAGCTCCAGAAATGTCTGGGGGATTATCCTCAGCTGAGCCTCCTTCTTTCCATGCGTGAGGACTACATAGCCTACCTGGACTTTTACGCGGGCCAGATGCCCGAGATCGCCTGCGCACTCGCTTCCGGATGGAACTATTGACCTCTGAGTGCGCCTTGGAGGCAGTGAAGAAGCCGGCAGAAAGGGCGGGGCGGCCCTTTGCCCCGGATGTGGCCGAAGGGTTGGTGGATAACCTGCGCCGCCTTCAGTTGGGCCGAAGGCGGGATGAAAGGGCACAAACCGGAACTGGCTTGGGGAATTACGTAGAGCCAGTCCAGCTCCAGATCGTCTGCCGCCAACTTTGGGCGAAACTTCCCCAAGAGCGCACCACCATCCTGGCCGAGGACAGGCAAAAATTCGGTGATGTGGACCTGGCCCTCACTGATTTCTACAGAACGGCTCTGGCGGCGGTGGTCAAAAATACCGGCGTGACTGAACACCGGCTGCGGGCCTGGTTCGACGAATATCTAATCACACCTGACCGTACCCGAGGCTTGGTTTACCGTGGGGAGACAGAGAGCAAAGGACTGCCCAACGCTGCCGTGGACATCTTGTATCAGTCCTACGTCATCCGGGCCATCCCTCGCGGGAATGATGTATGGTACGAACTGGCCCATGATCGGCTGGTGGAGCCGGTGCTGGCGGACAACGTAACCTGGCGCCAGGAGAACCTGAGCAGGCTCCAGCGCCAGGCCGCCCTCTGGGAGAAGGAGGGCCGACCCGGGGGGCTGCTCCTGAGCGGCGAAGACCTCGAGGAGGCCGAAGCATGGGCCGATGCGCACTTGACCGAGCTGGAGGGACACGAAAAGGACTTTGTGTCCGCCTGCCGAGCTGAAGAGAAAGCGCGCGTGGAAGCCGAGCAACGGGCTGAAGAGCGCACGGAGGCTGCCAGAAGACTGCGCGCCCGTTTTTGGATCGTAGTAGCCGTCGGAGTGATCGCGGTTATTGCAGCTATCGCAGCTGGCTATTACTCGAAACGAGCGGCAAAACAGGCCCGAATCGCTACTGCCCACCAGTTGGCCGCGCAATCGCACGCAGCACTCGAAAACTATCCTCAGCGCAGTTTGCTCCTCGCTGTCGAGGCCATGGCGACTACCGACCGGGCAGGAGAAGCACACGTTTTAGCCGCGGAAAATGCCTTGTGGCAAGCGCTGTCGACCGCAGGGGGCCGAGCTCTTTCCGGCCACGAAGCCTTTGTCGGCCCTGTGGCCATCAGTCCCGACAGCCATTGGCTGGTCACCGGCAGCGGGGATAAAACGGCCCGCCTGTGGAACCTGAAAGACCCGGCTGCCATACCCGTGGTCCTGCGCGGCCACGAGGCGGCCATCACCGCCGTGGCCATCAGCCCTGACAATCATTGGCTGGTGACCGGCAGTGGAGATAAGACAGCTCGCCTGTGGGACTTGACTGCCAAGGACCCGGCCCTCGCACCCATCGTCTTGCGCGGCCATGAGAATAGCATCACAGCCCTTACCATCAGCCCCAACAGCCGTTGGCTGGTCACGGGCAGTTTGGACACCACTGCCCGCCTGTGGGACCTGAAGGCCAGAGACCCGGCCACGGCACCCATCGTCCTGCGCGGCCACGAGGCGGCCATCACCGCCGCGGCCATCAACAACCATTGGCTGGTCACCGGCAGCAGGGATAAGACGGCCCGCCTGTGGGACCTGAAAGCCGAGGATCCAGTCGCCGGCCCCATCGTCCTGCGGGGGCACGATGGTGGCATCGAAGCCGTGGCCATCAGCCCCGACAACCATTGGCTGGTGACCGGCAGTTTGGATAAGACGGCCCGTCTGTGGGCCCTGACTGCTAAGGATCCTGCTGCCAAACCCATCATCCTTCGCGGCCACGAGGACGGCATCACTGCCGTGGCCATCAGCCCCAACAGTCGTTGGCTGGTCACCGGTAGTTTGGATAGGACTGCCCGCCTGTGGAACCTTACTGGCAGGGACCTGGCTGCCACCACCATCGTCCTGCGCCGCCACCAGGATGGGATCACCGCCGTTGCGTTCAGCTCAGACAACCATTGGCTGGTCACCGGCAGTTTGGATAAGACGGCCCGCCTGTGGAACCTGACTGCAAAGAAACCGGCTGCCAAACCCATCCTCCTGCGGGGGCACGATGGTGGCATCGAAGCCGTGGCCATCAGCCCCGACAGCCGTTGGCTGGCCACCGGCAGTAGAGATAAGACGGCCCGCCTGTGGAGATTGACCGCCAAGGGCTCGGTCAGCGCACCCATCGTCCTGCGCGGCCACGAGGGTGAGATCGCATCTGTTACCGTCAGCCCCGACAGCCGTTGGTTGGTTACCGGTAGTTGGGATAAGACGGCCCGTCTGTGGAACCTGACAAACCCGGCTGCCGAACCCATCATCTTGCGCCACGAGGCGGCCATCACCGCCGTGGCCATCAGCCCCGACAACCGTTGGCTGGTCACAGGCAGTTGGGACAAGACGGCCCGCCTGTGGGATCTGACCGCCAAGGACCCGGCTGCCGAATCCAAGGTTCTGCCAGGCCACGAGGGCGGAATCACTGCCGTGGCCATCGGCCCCCACAGCCGATGGCTGGTTACCGGCAGTTCGGATAAGACGGCCCGCCTATGGAACCTGACGGCCAAGGACCCGGCTGCCGAAGCTGTCGTTCTACAAGGCCACGAGGATGGGATCAATACCTTGGCCATCAATCCCAACAGTCGTTGGCTGGTCACCGGCAGCTCGGATAAGACGGCCCGTCTGTGGAACCTGACAAACCCGGCTGCCGCACCCATTGTCCTGGGTGGCCATGAGGATGGGATCACTGCCGTGGCCATTAGCAACCGTTGGCTGGTCACCGGCAGCCTAGATAAAACGGCCCGCCTCTGGGACCTGAAGGCCAGGGACCCGGCCGCCGCACCCGTCGTCCTGCATGGCCACAACGAGGGGATCGCGGCCGTGGCCATCAGCCTTGACAATCGATGGCTGGTCACCGGCAGTTGGGACTACACGGCCCGCTTGTGGGACCTCACTGCCAAGGATCCGGCTGCCATACCCATCGTCCTGCGGGGCCACGAGGATAGCATTACTGCCGTGGCCATCAGTCCCGACAACCGCTGGCTGGTCACCGGCAGTTCGGATAAAACGGCCCGACTGTGGGACTTGACTGCCAAGTCCCCGGCTACCACACCCATCATTTTGAGCAGCCACGAGGATGGCATTACTGCCGTAGCCTTCAGCCCTGACAACCATTGGCTGGTTACCGGCAGTTCGGACAAGACCGCCCACCGGTGGAATTTGAGGGTTAACGAACTGCTTGAACTTGCCTGTCGTACAGCTAGTCGAAACCTGACTAATGAAGAGTGGCAACAATATATGGAAAATAAGGCATACCATAAGACCTGCCCCGATTTCCCGGGTATGGAAAGTAAAAAGAAAAGATAAACGATTTGAATTGCTCCTGGAAGATGGGGGCCTTCAGCCCCGGTGGCGAGCGCGTCGTCACAGCGAGTCATTCGAAGTCAGTGCGGGTATGAAATGCAACGACGGGGAAAGCGCTTTCGAACTGGCAGGGCGCAGAGGGTCGCCTCGTGGTCCAGTCTTTGGCCCTATCGGCAGTGAAACAATGGAGGGTAGAAAATGGCATATTTAATTCTGTTTCTCGTCATTTTTTCAGTAGCCTTTAATGCTGGAAATACTTATGCCCAGGCAGGATCTCGGATGAGTGCCATGGAATGGGGTATTGACCGTCGGGGCTCAGATTATAATGTCTTTAACTTACAAGCATCTGACCAACCAGCCTCATGTCAGGAAAAATGTGCAAGAGATCCAAGATGTATGGCCTGGACTTATGCGCAGCCCAATACCGGTCAAGGTCCGCTACCGCGTTGCTGGCTGAAACAAGCTGTTCCCCCATCAGGAAAAAATCCTAACTGTGTATCTGGGTATAAATTACGGTGAAGAGAAACCATGACTTAAGGAGGTGAGCCTGAGGTCAGACTTGAATATTGACTTTATGAGACCAGAGTGATGATATGGTTTGGCCAGGGTGCAGAAACCGAGGATCGAATTTGAAGGAGCCTTTTACTAGGTCACCGCCGGTGGGAATCAACAACAATGGGTGTTCAAAGACAAAGACGGCCACAGTCGCTATCTGACACCATGGCCTAAGAAAACACTACATAGGTTGTGTTTTTGCTCTTATTGACCCAGGATTTTTTTTGATATATCGACAATTGACAAACTCGCTTCTTTTCTTCGAAGTTTATAGACCCAGTCCATTCCGTATCGAATGATTCGTGATTAGTAGGTTAAACCGCTGACGCGAATTTTAGGAAAGGGATTGATACCTATGCCAATAAAAACGTTGAAAGAAGCCAACGATGTCGTCATCGATTCACTTAAAAGGGGATCGAGGCCTGTCTCTCCTTCTCCCTCTGACTGGCGGGATCAGTTCGTTTACTTTCTCTTGGTTGACCGGTTCAATGATGGGAACAAGAATACCCCGCCCTATAACCCTGAAACAACCCCTGTAGGAAGACTTGACGCAGAAGGGGATCAGTGGCAGGGAGGGACCCTCAAAGGAATCACGGATCAACTCGACTATATCAGAGGCCTTGGATGCACCACTCTATGGTTAAGCCCGATCTTCAAGAACCGCAAGGAACTGAATACCTACCACGGCTATGGCATTCAGAATTTCCTCGATATTGACCCGAGATTTGGCACCCTGAAGGACTTACAGACTCTTGCAGAAGAGGTCCATAAAAAGGGGATGTATATCATCCTTGATATCGTCATCAATCACACGGGAGATAACTGGGCGTATCCCGGAGATTTTCCCTATTATTATTTCGAGGGGAAAAGGTTTCCCTTTGCTTTCTGGCGTGAGTCCGACCCTCTAGCAGACATCCAGTGGCCCGATGATGCCGTCTGGCCCGTCGAATTTCAGAACCCTGAATGGTACCGACGAAAGGGGCAGATCGGGAACTGGGATTCGTTTCCTGAAAGCAGGGACGGGGATTTCTGTTCTCTAAAGGAGCTCGACACCTCAAATCGAGAAGTTCTAAAGGCTCTGATTGATGTTTACAGATACTGGATCGCAGTAGCGGATATCGACGGATACCGTCTGGATGCAGTCAAACATCTCGAAGAATCGAGCGCGGCGATCTTTTGTTCAGCCATCAGGGAGTTCGCTCAACGTATAGGGAAGAGGAATTTCCTTCTGTTTGGAGAAATCATCGGGGATGACAGATTTATCGACCAGTACATCGGCCGTAACGCTCGCATCCCGAACACAAACGAACGCTTTCCCTCCCTCGATGCCGCACTCGATTTTCCCCTGTGGGGGATCCTGGAAGGAGTGCTCAAAGGTTTTGTCAATCCTGTCGAGTTGAGGAATCGACACGAAAGGTTCAAAGAGATCTACAGTGACCACGGACAAGCCAGCCAGTACTTTGTGACCTTTGTGGATAATCATGACCAGATCGGCCGGTCACCCAGGAGCAGGTTTCTTCATCATGATCCATTTCAGGAACAAGCCGTTCTTGCGATTGGTTACCTGCTCACAAGCGTGGGTGTTTCCTGTATCTACTACGGGACCGAACAGGGGTTCGACGGTGGGGGGGGTTCCGACAAATACATCAGGGAGTGCATGTTCGGGGGCAAGTGGGGGGCGTTCAACACTACAGGACACCATTTCTTCAACCCTGACCATCCCATCTATAAAGGAATCTCACAGATAGCTGTATTAAGGCAGAAGGAGCCGGCTCTCCGGTATGGGAGGCAATACTTCCGGGAGATCTTCGTGAATGGTTCCGACTTTGGTTATCCGATAGATGGAAGGTGCACCCTTGCCTACTCAAGGATTCTTGACGACACGGAAATCCTTATCGCCATGAACCTTGATTCAACCCCAAGAAATGATTTTGTGGCGGTCGATTCCAACTTAAGTCCCGCAGGGAAAAAGATGATTAACCTGCTTAATCCTGAATCCGTCACTCCGGTCGTGGTGACCGAGCAGCGCCATGCTGTCAGGATAGGACTTGGCCTCCGTGAGATGGCCGTGTTGAAACTTTTGGCCGACTCGTAGGGGAAATCACAGGACGGTCGTGTCTTGAATTCATGGATCATCCGGGTTTCGAGGAGGAGTAGGATTCAAGTCAGGAGAAGGTTCGCCAACCAGACACCAAGAAGGAGGTAAACGTTATGGATGAGATGGTCAAAAGCTTTGGTATGGGGTGGTTACCTGATTATCCCGATTTTCGGGACTACAACGAAGAACACGAGGAAGTCACTCCCAAACTGAAACGCCTCGGGCAAAAGGACTCCGTGAGCGCCATGCTAAAAAAAGTGGGAGTTGTAGGAGCCAAGAAAGCGAAGCTGCCTCCGTCTGTCGATTTGAGAGCCTGGTGTTCTTCGATCGAGGATCAGGGGCAACTCGGTTCATGTACCGCCAATGCGGGTGTGGGGATCGTTGAGTACTTTGCGAGGAGGGCCTTTGGAAAACATATCGACGCTTCGAGACTCTTCCTTTATAAGGTGACGCGAAACCTGATGAAATCGGCCGGGGATACGGGGGCCTTTCTCCGGACGACGATGGGTGCGATGGTATTGTTTGGTGTCCCTCCGGAAGAATACTGGCCATACAAGATCCCGGATTTTGACAAAGAACCTTCTGCTTTCCTTTACGCCTTCGCTGAAAATTACCAGGCGATCAGCTACTACCGGTATGATCCTCCTGGGACGACAGAGGATGTCTTGTTGAATCGGATTCAGACAAACTTAGCCGGAGGTCTTCCTGCGATGTTCGGCTTTACCGTCTACAGCTCGATCTCTCAAGGGAGTACCACCGGCAAGATTCCGTATCCAAAGCCTGGAGAGAAGATTCTTGGTGGCCATGCTATTGTGGCAGTGGGTTACGATAACCAGATCAAAATCAGGAATGAACCTGGAGGACCGCAGACGACGGGCGCCCTGCTCATCAGAAACTCCTGGGGAACAGGATGGGGCGACAAAGGTTATGGCTGGCTACCTTATGAGTATGTGTTGAAAGGACTGGCAATCGACTGGTGGTCCCTCCTCAAGAATGACTGGGTTGATACGGGGATGTTTAAAATCTGAACGGGACGCCACGGAATCAAATCGAAACTGAGCAGAACGGCGAGTATCGAATGCGGACAGCCGTCATGGGCCTTTTTTGCAGGTATTTCCGCTCAATCACCACAATCAGGATCGAAGAGCGAGTGTCGGGCTTTATTTAGCGTATTGATCCTTGGTGGGTCAATCGGCGGGGGGAGAAACAGGGCTTTGTGGAGCCCCACAGGCTAATCTCGTGGCCCCTCCGGTGACGCCCATGTGGAGCAACATCCTCCATCTAATGCATGGGACAAGCTGGCCAAAAGCTGGCGCATTCACCCACGGCCAGAGGCTGTGGCTTTTTGTTGCCGGGGTAACCTGACCAAGGAGGCGACGAACATGGCTGAGACGCGCATTCTGGACGATGATATCATCCGGCTTTACGAACGGGGCAAGCCCCGGCGTGCCGAGAATCTGATCGCAACGCTCTTTTGGGGGGACACGGTCAACGTGGTGGACAAACAGGATGGCGAGTACGTCATCGAACTCTGGAGGCGCCTGTGGGACGCTGAAAAGCGGCACTACATCTGGCAGAAGAGAACGGGAGGCCTCCCCTCAAAGACCCGCTTTCGAGACCTCCCTCTCCTTAAGGTCCGGTTCCTCGATGTGGGACAGGGCGACGCTGCCATTGTCGAAAGCCCCCAGGGTCGGCTTGTGCTCATCGACGGAGGCGAGGAAGAACATCTGCGCCGGTATATCAACGTCGCCTACTCCCATATTCTGCGGAAGAACCCGCTCCACTGCGATGCCCTGGTCGTCACCCACGGGGATGCAGACCATTTCGCCGGTTTGGCAAGGCTCATCGAGGGGTTCCGTTCCCCCAACTCCCCGCTCATCACGGCCGACCGGGTCTTTCACAATGGCCTCGTGAAGAAGACCGATGACCGGATCAGCGAGGCCTTTGGGGCGACGGCAAAAGTCGACGGTGCGACCTACGCGGTCCAACTGGAAGACAACCTGCTTGAGGTCTTCGATGACCGGATGAACAGGCCTTTCAAATCCTGGAAACAGGCGCTGAAGAAATTGGAGGAGAACAGCGGGAAGCTAACCATCCGACGCCTCCAGTACGGGGATGACGGGGCCTTCGACTTTCTCCTTCCCGAAGGGATCGCGTTGAAGGTCCTCGGTCCGATCGTTGAAGAAATCCAGGCGAAACCTGCCCTCCGGTTTCTGCGAGCGTCCGAGGGTGGGCGAAGCTTGTCCGTCTCCCACACGATCAATGGACATTCCATCGTGCTGAAACTCACGTATCGTAACGTTAACTTCCTTTTCGGAGCTGATTTAAATGAGGAGTCAGAAGAGCGGCTCGTCGAACGTGCACGAACCGACCACCTGTCACTGGCCGGAGAGATTTTCAAAGTCCCTCATCACGGCTCGGCGGATTTCAGTCCCAGGATGCTCGAAGAAGTTCGTCCAGTGGTGAGCGTGGTGTCTTCAGGGGACGAATGCACGTCCAAGGAGTATATTCATCCCCGTGCAGGACTCATGGGGGCCCTGGGGAAATACTCCCGGGCCTCGGTGACCAAGCCACTCGTTTATGTCACGGAAATGGTCGCGTTCTTTGAGCGTCTCGGCGAGATTGAGGCAACACAAATCACTCCCTCCGGCGGTCACGGTGATCTTCTCGGCCGCATCCACAATGCCTATCGGAAGAAAACCTTTGGCATGGTCCACATCAGGACAGACGGTAAGCGGGTGCTCGTGGCAACCCACAGTGGAAGAGATGATCAAAAGGAAAGCTATGGCTTCCACGTCGATGGGCAGGGTGGGATTACCTTCGAAAAGGAAACGAAAATCATCTAAGAATCATTCGTGCCTCGGTCGTGTTTTCGCGGTGCCTCTCAATCCACAACTGCATAACCCAACGTCGTGCCCCTCGAATGCCAATTCGGGCATGTGGGGACGTACTATATTGCTCCCGTCAATAGAGAAAACGATAATATGGGACAATCGGTGTGGCTATAGTCCCCGGATTGAAATCCCGAAACGGAAGGTGTTGGATATCCGTTACCGGATAAAGCAGGGGACCGCACGAAAGACGACCACGTGGTCGCTTGCGCAGCTACTCCGGAAGATTAATCCAATCCTCCGTGGTTGGTCAAACTTTTACCGGTTTTGTGCAGGGGCGAAGACGATCCTCTGTAGCATTGACTGGTATGTGGCGGGGAGGCTCTGGCGGTGGATGAGGAAGAAGTATCCGAAGGCAGGTGCCCGAGAGCTTCTGCGCTCCCTCGGACGAATAAGAGGGCGGCGTATCTGGCATGATGGAAGGGAAGAGCAGTTTCTTGCGGGGCGTCTCAGGGTGGAACGGTACAATTTAAAATGGATGCGGCGACCCG
>JAZDJA010000338.1:0-28516 GCA_043804415.1 Candidatus Latescibacterota bacterium
TCTCCGGTCTCCGGTCTCCGGTCTCCGGTCTCCGGTCTCCGGTCTCCGGTCTCCGGTCTCCGGTCTCCGGTCTCCGGTCTCCGGTCTCCGGTCTCCGGTCTCCGGTCTCCGGTCTCCGGTCTCCGGTCTCCGGTTTTCCCGGCCTTGGGAGGAGACAGTGACGATCCACGAAGAGGAGGGTTCCAGGCAGGAATATCCGGATCGGTGGAGCAAGGATCTGGTGGCGGGGAGTTCGGGATTCAGCATGGGGGTGGCGGAGTATCATACTCCGGAATTTGGCGCCGTGCAGGTGCACGCCGATCAGGAGGCGATCTATGGGGTCAGCGGAGCGGGGGAGATCCAAATCGGCGACTCCGTGTACGAGATCCGTCCGGGGAGCGCGGCCCTCATTCCGCCTCATACCGGGCATGCCACCCGCCGGACCGGCGAGGCGCCTGTCAAGGTGGTCTATGCGCACGGAGCGGTGTAGATGGGAAAGGGCAGGCGTTCGCGGAGGTGCCAGGGAATACCGCTCAGAAATGGGCAAAGCACCATGCTCCATGTCGAATACTCAATGTCGAGTGTTCTATGTCGAATGGTCAATGTGGAATGTTCCATGTCGAATGCTCAATGTTCAATGCTGAATGCTGAATGCTGTATGTCCCATACCCATTCACCACACACCACGCACCAGTCACCAGTAAGGGATTTTGCATGGATAAGGTACGTTTTGGCGTCATCGGAACGGGCGGTATGGGATCGGGTCACCTCCGCGTGATGAAGGAGTTGGAGGAGGTGGCCGTTACTGCCGTGTGCGACATCGATCCCGAAGTGTGTGCCCGGGTTTCTGCCGAGCAGGAGGTGCCGGGTTTTGTCGAGGCGGAGGCGCTGATGGACAGCGGGCTGGTGGATGCGGTCATTGTGGCCACGCCGCACTATTTCCATCCGCCCATCAGTGTGGCTGCGATGAAAAAGGGGTTGCACGTACTCTCCGAGAAACCCGTTTCGGTGACGGTTGCGGCTGCCGATGAGATGAATCGCGTGGCTCGGGAGACGGGCGTGAAGTTTGTGGTGATGTATCAGACCCGGAGCACCCCGCGCTACGTGGCCATGAAGAAACTGGTGGATGAGGGCCGTCTTGGGAAGCTTTATCGGACGTGCTGCATCAATGCCTGGTTCCGCACCCAAGCCTATTACGATTCGGCTGGGTGGCGGGCCACGTGGAAAGGGGAGGGCGGAGGCGTGCTGATCAATCAGGCCCCGCACGGGATAGACGTGTTCACCTCCCTGGCGGGGCTTCCCTGCCGGGTTACGGCGCACACGGGCACGCGGCGGCACCGGATAGAGGTGGAGGACGAGGTATCCGCGATGCTGGAGTACGAAAACGGCGCGGTCGGATTCTATCACACGAGTGTCACCGAAGCGCCGGGGAGCGATTCGCTGGAGCTTTGCGGAGAGCATGGGAAGTTGGTGGTGCGCGGGGATGCGATGACTTTCTCGGCGCTGGATACGCCCATTCAGGAGTTCAGCGACAGTTCGGACGAGATGTGGGGGAGCCCTGCGGCCCGGGAGGAGGAAGTGGCGCTGGAGGAGCGGGAGAGCGGACACGGAGCCATCATTCGAAATATGGCGCGCGCCATACTCTTTGAGGAGCCACTGATCTCTCCGGGCGTGGAGGGCATTCGAACCGTGGAGTTCATCAACGCAGTGCTCCTGTCCGGCGCCAAGGGAAAGCCTGTGGATCTGCCGGTGGACCGGGACGAGTATGAGGATTTTATCGAGCTGATGAAGCGGACCTCCAGGGGGAAGACGTTGGTCGGAGCCGCGCGCCGCGTGACCGATCCGCAGTTTGGGGCGTGAGTTGGAGGCGGTGAGTGGTGCCAGTGCATTCCCCTTTTCGGGAGCCGGACGCTTCCAGCGGAGTGACAGCACCCCGCGCCAAAATCAAGAGGTCGCGCCATGAGAGAGAGCCGATTGGGGGTTGGGTTATCAGCACTCTCCGACTGTAATCGGCAACATTAGGGCCCTGCTCATCCAAAAATGAACCCGCCGAAATCATCAATTCCCAATTCCTAATCACCACTCACCGATCATCAGTCACCAGTCACCAGTCGTATCACCCATCACCGGTCCTCCCCATGAAAATCTCGCGCTTCCAGCTCAAATTGACGGCCGCCTTTGTGGGCCTGTTGCTGATCCCGACCCTCCTGTTGGGCTGGGTTGGCGGCAAATTGCTGACGCGGGCACTGGACCTTCTGGTGGGGCAGAAGGTGGAGCGTGCGCTCGACCGGTCGCTGACGATGGTCCAGCGCATGCGCGACGTGGAGGAGGAAGCGATTCGGAGTGTGCTGGGGGAGATTGTGGCGCGGGCCGAGGCCGGAGATCCTTTGGAGGAGTGTCTGGAGGAGATGCGAGAGACCTACCGGCTGGATTCGGCGCAGACGATCGGGGATCTGGAATCCTTTGGGCGCTTGTTTGCGGGCGAACGCAAGGTGAGTTCGGACCCGTGGGTGGTGATGGACGGGGATCTGCTTCGCGGGACCATTCTGCTGGACAGCGCCCCCGGGGGGGGGGGGTCGTCGTTTCCAAGGCGCTGGATCCCGACCTGTTCGCTGGGATCGCGGATGTCTCGACGGCGCTTGGCATTTACAGGCGGATGGGATCCCTGCAGGAGCAGGGTCGCGCCCTCATTGCGCTGGCGTCCATCGGGGCCGTGGTGTTGTTGATCCTGGTCGGCGCGGGTGCTGCGGTCTTCGTCACCCGAAGGGTGACGCGGCCGATCCTGGCATTGGTTCAAGGAACACAGGAGGTGGCGCAGGGAAATCTGTCTTTTCAGGTCCGGACCCGAGCGAAGGACGAGATCGGGGCGTTGATCGAATCCTTCAATCGGATGACGGAGGATCTGCGGAGTAATAGGGAGAAGCTGATACAGGCCGAGCGGATGGCGGCCTGGCGGGACGTGGCCCGTCGGATCGCTCACGAGATCAAAAATCCCTTGACGCCCATCGAACTCTCCTTGGTTCGGCTGGGGAGGCGATTGGACCGGAGCGATGAAGCCTATACCCAACTGTTCGAGGAGTGTGCTTCGGCCATCCGGAGGCAGGTGGAAAGCCTGCGGGATATGGCCACGGAGTTTTCGGAATTTGCGCGGATGCCGGAGCCGAAGCTTTCCCCCTGTGACCTGAACGGAATCGTGGAGGAGATGTTGCATCTGCAGGGGATGGAGGAGCGCAACATTCTGGTGCGAAAGGAACTGTCGGACCCGCTCCCGGGGGTGATGGGGGATCAGGCGCAGCTTCGGCGCGCGCTGATGAATCTGATGAAAAACGCCGTGGAAGCGATGGCGGAGGGGGGAACGCTTCGGGTGTCTTCGGCCAAAGAGGGGGAATACGTGCGCGTTGTGATTGCCGATACCGGTGGGGGAATGTCCGAGGAGACGGCGCGAAAGATGTTCGATCCGTATTTCACCACGAAAAGCAAAGGGACGGGGCTGGGGATGGCGATCGTCAGGGGGATCCTGGAGGCCCACGGGGGCACTATCGAGGTGAAGAGTGTTCTGGGGGAGGGGACGGAGGTGGTGGTGAGGCTGCCATGGAAACCTTGAAATGAATCGCGGGCCTGCAGTTTCCGGCTCCCTTTGCGGGCCCTTTCAAAGACACGTTCACCGAATCTCTAAGAGGATTTGGCCCAGCAAGGGTCGATGGATTCCCCTTTCATGGGAGATAGGGACAAGATGGCACGGTTTCGCATTCTGATCGTGGACGATTCAGAGGATATTGTGGCTTCTTTGGGGGGATTGCTCCGGGACGAGGGGTACGAGGTGGACTCCGCTCCCGATGGCGAGGAGGGCGTCCGAAAAGCTTTGGGGGTGGATCTGGTGTTGCTGGATTTTATGCTGCCGGGGATCGATGGATTGGAGGTGCTGAGAAGGATCAAGGCGCGGGAGGCGGATCTTCCGGTGGTGATGATGTCCGGGCAGGGCACGGTGGCTGCGGCCGTGGAGGCGGTGCAGATCGGGGCATACGATTTTATGGAGAAGCCACTGTCCGGGGAGAATGTGTTGATCACCGTGGAGAATGCCCTGGATCGCAGGCGGCTGGAACAGGAGAACAAGGTGCTTCGCGCGCGCTTGGGGGAACAGTCGCAGATGATCGGCCAAAGCCCGCAGATGAAGGCACTGCAGGATCAGATCGCGCGGGTGGCTCCCACAGAGGGCCGAGTGCTTATCTGTGGGGAAAGTGGCACCGGGAAAGAGCTGGTGGCGGAGGCGATTGTTCGGGCGAGCGCCCGATCCGGGAAACCGTTTGTCAAGGTGAACTGCGCGGCAATCCCCAGGGATCTGATCGAGAGCGAGCTCTTTGGGCACGAGCGCGGCGCTTTCACCGGGGCCACGGGCATGAAGAAGGGGAAGTTCGAGCTGGCCGATGGCGGGACGTTGTTCCTGGATGAGATCGGCGATATGGCCCTGGATACGCAGGCCAAGGCCCTCAGGGCCTTGGAGGCCGGAGAGATCGAGCGGGTGGGCGGATCGCGGGTGATTCCGGTGGACGTCCGCGTGATTGCGGCCACGAACAAAGACCTGGAGGAGGAAATCCGGCAGAAACGTTTCAGAGAGGATCTGTATTGGCGATTGAACGTGGTTCCCCTCTTTGTTGCGCCACTCAGGGAGCGGCATGGGGATGTGCGGGTGCTGACCGAGCATTTTGTGGGGATGTTCTGTGCCGGAAATGGATGCCGGCCCAAAAGCGTGACTCCGGAGGCCATGCGGCTCCTCGAGGAGCACGAATGGCCGGGGAATGTGCGGGCGCTCAAGAATATCGTGGAGCGGCTGATCATCATGGGAGGTGGGGAAAAGATCTCCGCAGAGGAGGCGGCACTGGCGCTCGGGGGACGGGGGGAACCGGCCCGGCCCGGTGATCGGTCGCTGCAGGAAGCGGTGCAGGGCTATGAGAAGCGACTTGTGCTCAGGGAGTTGGATCTCAATCAGGGAAACGTGAGTCGCACAGCCCGAAATCTCGGGGTGGATCGGGCGAATCTACAGCGAAAACTGCGCGTATGGGGGATTCGGGGAGAGTGTGCAATATGAAGAAGCTCGTTTTGGCGTCCCTTTCCCCGCGGCGGGCGCAGCTTTTGGCACAGATTGGAATCCCTTTTACGGTGATGGGGAGCGACGTTTCCGAGGAGGTCGATGTCCCCTCGGAGCCGGAAGCGCACGTGTTGACGCTCTCCCGGCGAAAAGCCGAGTGCGTTGCCGGGCAGATTGAGGAGGGGGTCGTGCTCGGGGTGGATACGATCGTGGTACTGGACGAGGGGATTCTGGGAAAGCCCAGGGATGCCGAGGAGGCCGGGGGTATGCTCGGAAGGTTGTCCGGGAGATGGCATCGGGTATTTACCGGGATGACCCTGCTTGAGGTCAATCCCGCCCGACCGGGTGCCGATCTGAGCGAGGTGCGATCCTTTTCGGATTTCTGCACGACCGCCGTGAAGATGCGGGCCATTTCCGAGGCGGAAGTGGCGTGGTACGTGGGCACCGGCGAGCCGATGGATAAGGCGGGTGCTTACGGGATTCAGGGGAAAGGGGCGGTGTTTATCGAGCGCATTGACGGATGTTTCTATAATGTGATGGGACTGCCTGTGAGCAGGCTGGTGCAGATGCTGGATGGGTTCTGGTGAGGGGATCCCAGTCACTGGCGCAGGGAAGCATTTTCCTTTCCTTACCGGGTGGGGGTTTGTCCTGTACTGGTCTCCATGACTTGTAGCTCATTGCCGTAGAAAGGAGGGTCCTGTGGAAGCGATGCATGAGGAGTTTCGACGAAGGCGGGAGGCCCTTGGCTTGTCTCTGGAGGACCTCTCCGAAAAGACGCTTTTCAGTATGCGGTATCTGACGGCCATCGAGGAGGGGGATTTCTCCGTGCTCCCGAGAGCCTATATGCGCATGTTCGTCAAATCATACGGGATGCATGTGGGCATGGATCCCGTATCAGTGCTCAATCGCTTTGACGAGTTGGTTGCTCCTGAGGCGGAGCCCATTCGGAGGGTAGCTGAGGAGCCGGCGGCTCGTTCTGCGACTCCCCGGAAGAAATGGGTGGTGAAAGCGGCCATCGCATTCGCTGTTGTCGTGGTGGTGTTTGCCCTGATCATATGGGGTACTCGGGAGCCGGCTGTCCAGACGGAAAAAACTTCGTTTGAAGCGTTGCAGAAGAGGGATGTGGACGCGCTTTCGACGACGGAATCCGCAGAAACTGAGGGGGAAGGTGATTCTGACGAGGTTTCTCCGGGCGAAACTTCTCTGCTCGGTACCGGGGGCTCCGCAGAGCCGGTGGAAGGCGGCAGGGGAAAAGTGGCTGCACCGGTCTTGCCAGAGGAGACCCCTTCGGCAACTGTTTCCGGTTCCATGGCACCGGAAAATCCCGTGGCTGCAGATTCCCTTCTGGTGTTGGAGGGGGAGGCACTGGAGGAGATCTGGCTTGCTGTGCAGGCAGACGGAGGCCCGGAGGACGATGGGCTGATGAGGGCCGGAGAACAGAAGCGTTGGGAGGCGAAGGATCGGTTGCAGGTCACGCTGGGAAAGCCCAAGAAGATCGTTCTGAAGTTCCAGGGAAAAATGGTGGATAACACGGCATGGACACGGGCCCCGATGCATCTCCTGTTTTCCAGGGATGGGGTAGCTTCTGTGACGAGAATGCGTCCGTCTGCCCAAACTCCGGTGTTGGCGGATTCGGCAAGCCACCCACAGTGAACCTCACCCGACGGGCACCGGGTTTGTGAAAGAGGAGTGTCCTCTTATTCGCGCGCTCCAGTGGGGGAGCCTGTTTGGCGCGCTGCGTCGCGAAACAGAGGGTCGCGATGTACCCATGCAGCATGTCCCCAATTGGAAGTCACTCCGGGTTCGGCAATTCGTGAAACCTTTGAAATTCAGATGACCCGATGAAAAATCGCTTTGCAGACATTGTGCTTCCCCTTCCGGTTGCGGGGGCGTTTACCTACGCGCTGCCGGAGTGCCTGATCGGGCAGGTGCCCGTGGGCGCGCGCGTTTTGGTGTCCTTTGGTGGGAGACAAAGAATCGGGTTTGTGGTGGGATTTCGGGAGCAGGTGACGGGGGAAAGGGAGATCAAGGAGGTGCTGGAGGTGCTGGATGGGGAGCCCGTTTTCGATGAGGCGATTTCCGATCTGACGCAGTGGATCGCCGGGTATTACCTGTGCTCCTGGGGCGAGGCGCTCAAGTGTGCCCTTCCGGCCGGCGTGTTTTCCGAGAGGAAACGAGAGGTCTTCCTGAAGGAGCCTCATCCCGAGGCGCTGATCGAGAAGCTTTCCGGCCCGGCGCCCTTGCAGGCGGAGGTGCTGCGGCTGCTTGCAGATCGAGGGTCGGCCACCTTAGGTCAGCTGAAACAGATCGTCCGAAAAGAACAGGTGTATGGGGTGGTGCGCGAGTTGGCGCGTAAGGGGTACGTGGAGGTGGTTGATGTGCCGGGAATCCCCCGGGTCAAGGTGAAGACCGAACGGATGGCGCGGATTATCCGGAGCGATGGGATGGAGGAGGCGATTGCAGCACTTGTGAGGCGCGCGCCCAAACAGTCGGCGTGTCTGGAGATCTTGGCCGAGCGGGAGGAAATGCCCGCTCTTATTTTGTCCAGGGATTATGGAATTGGGTGGGGGCCCCTGCACGCGCTGGAACAAAAGGGATGGGTGCAGTTTTTTTGCAGGGAGTGTATCCGGGATCCGTTCGAGGAGATCCCTGCCGAGACGCCTCAACCGCTTGCGCTGACCCGTGCACAGCGCACAGCGTTGGATGACGTGAAAGGAAGAATCTCCAAAGGGACCTTTGGGGCCGTGCTGCTCTACGGAATCACGGGTAGCGGAAAAACTCAGGTGTATATTGAGGCCATTGCAGAAACTCTCGCGATGGGTCGAACCGCGATTGTCCTTGTCCCGGAAATATCGCTTACGCCGCAGACGGTGCGGCGGTTTCGGGCGCACTTTGGAGATGAGGTGGCGGTGTTGCACAGCGCCTTGTCGGAGGGAGAGCGGTACGATGCATGGCGGATGATTCGGCGCGGGGATCGGAAAATTGTGGTGGGCGCGCGGTCGGCGGTATTTGCCCCGCTGGGTAACCTGGGGCTCATCGTCGTGGACGAGGAGCACGAGTCCACGTATAAGCAGTACGACAGCACGCCGCGCTATCACGCCCGCGACGTGGCTACCGTGCGCGCCAGAAATGCCGGTGCTGTCGTGATTCTCGGATCGGCCACCCCCTCGCTGGAATCGTATCGCAATGCCAAGACGAGGAAATTTGCGCTGGTCCGGCTGCCCGAGCGTATTGACGACCGTAAGCTGCCGGAGGTGGAGATCGTGGATATGCGCAAGGAGAAGGAGGCGGGCAACTGGACCATCTTTTCAGAGTCTTTGAAGGAGGGAATCCGGGAGCGGCTGGAGCGGAAAGAACAGGTGATTCTGCTCCAGAACCGGCGGGGATATTCCACCTTTATCCAGTGCCCGGACTGCGGATTTGCCTTCCGATGTCCCCATTGTCAGGTGACGCTCACCTTTCACGCGGCCGCACGGTTTCTGGTGTGCCACTATTGCGGGCTCAGAAAACGCGCCCCTTCCGTCTGTCCGGAGTGCAAGGGACATCGGCTCAAGTATCGGGGGACCGGAACCGAGCGCGTGGAGGTCGAGCTTGCCGCGCTGTTCCCTGAGGCGCGTATCGTGCGCATGGACCGGGATACCACCACCACAAAGGGAGCGCACTATCGGTTGTTGGAGCGGTTTCGCCGAAAGGAGGCGGATATTCTGCTGGGCACTCAGATGGTCGCCAAAGGGCTGGATTTTGAGGGGGTGACGTTGGTGGGGGTGATCTCCGCGGATACCGCGCTCAATCTGCCGGATTTTCGCGCCGCAGAGCGCACCTTTCAACTTCTGACACAGGTGGCGGGCCGCGCGGGACGGGGAGACCGTCCCGGATGGGTGATCATTCAGACCTATAATCCCGATGATGAGGCGATCCGGTTTGCCCAACAGCACGATTTTGAAGGGTATGCGCGGATGGAGATGGCGCATCGCGAGGAACTGGGATACCCGCCGTTCGGGAAGCTTTTGCGCATGCTTTTTAGAAGCACGAGTGAGGAGGCGGCGCAGCATGTGGCGGAACAGTATGGAGTAGCTCTTCAAAGAGAGGCCGGAGATCGGATCGAGGTACTGGGGCCGGTGGAAGCGCCGCTGGGGCGGATCAAGGATTACTACCGGTGGCATCTGCTGTTGCGCGGGAAAGACGCAACAAGACTGAGAAATCTGGCGATGGCCGTGCACGCGAGCGGCCGATCCGACGCGAACGGACGCCAGGTGATTGTGACGCTTGACGTGGATCCGTCGGGCATGCTGTGATTCTGGATTTCGGATTGCGTGGTCTTCAATCCGAAATCCAGAATGGAATCACGCGTCACTTGGCACTCTTCACGTGCTGTCCTGACTTGTTCTCTGAAGGTTGGGAAGGGTCCGCGATAAGCCCGCGACTCAGTTCGATCAGGAATGCTTTGAAGTCCGCGCCGATGTCCTTCCGCTTGAGTGCCATTTCCACCGTGGTCTTGAGATAGGAGAGGGGGTCGCCCACGGTGTGCCATTTTCCGATGATGGGGTAGGCGTAAACCGCCTTGGCTTTGGCCAGGGCCATGATGCCGTCGGTGAGCTCCAGTTCCCCCCGTTTTGAGCGGGGAATCGCCTCCAGCACTTCGAAAATATCCGGTTCGAGAATCATGCGTCCCAGCAAGGCCAGGTTCGAGGGGGCCTTTTCGATGGAAGGTTTCTCCACCAGGTCGTTCATGAGGAACACCTCGTTGATGTAATTCCCGCTCACGATCCCATAGCTGGAGATCTTCTCATCCGGGACTTCCTGGACGCCCAGCATGGAGCAGTTGTATTTGTCGTACAGGGCCATCAATTGTCCGATGCAGGGCACCTCGGACTCGACGATATCGTCTCCGTAGAGTACCGCGAAGGGTTCGTGGCCGATGTGATTTTTCGCCTTCAATATCGCGTGGCCGGTGCCCAGGGTTTCCTTCTGGCGAAGGTAGTGGATGTCGGCCAGTTTCTCGATTTTCTCCAGAGCCTCCAACAGGGCTTCGTCCCCCTTCTTTTCGGCGGATTGGGTGACCTCGATGGATTTGTCGAAGTGATCCTCTATGGCGCGCTTGCCCCGGCCTGTAATGATCAGAATGTCCTCGATGCCGGCCTGCACGATTTCCTCCACAATATACTGGATGGCGGGTTTATCCACAATGGGGATCATTTCCTTGGGAAGCGCTTTGGTGGCGGGAAGGAATCGCGTGCCCAGACCGGCGGCTGGGATGACGGCTTTGCGTACTTTCATGGGAAACTCCTGTTTGGAGGTATGGATCGGGTAAGTGCTCAGGATATGCCGTTCAATAGGTGGACAATGAGCAGCACCTATTTCCAGGAAGCTTGACATCATTCGGAATAGCTGCTGTAGGAAGTCGTTGAGGGATAGCCTCATCAAACGCCCCATCCGCCTCCACCGCTCCGAATGGTTGCGGGTTTGCCGTTGGATTGATGCGGGCCGAGGGACGCCCGCAAGGTGCCCAGAAAATATGGGGTGGCAGACAGAATGACCCTAAGATAAGAGATCGCCTATCGGTTTGTCAAGCACAAAATGGGGGAGGATGCGGGAAAGACGCCGACTAGAGGGAGGCAAGAAAGGGATCCTTCCCTCCCCCAATTGCCAGAGAGGAAAACGCCATGTTTGAGATTGCCGTAGAAGCGACCTTCTCGGCTGCCCATCAGCTGAGGGGATATCAGGGAAGTTGCAGCAGGCTGCACGGGCACAATTTTGGGATCAGAGTCAGCGTCACAACCGACCAACTCGACGCGGTGGGTATGGGTTTGGATTTCCGGAAGCTTCGCGCCATTCTCGAAGAATCCACGGGACGACTGGATCACCAGAACTTGAACGAAGTTCCCCCGTTTGACGTCATCAATCCCACGTCCGAGCACCTCGCCCGGGTGCTGTTTGAAGAGCTGAAGCCGAAACTTGCCTGTGTGCGCGTGACGATCCGGTCGGTCCGGGTATCCGAGTCCGGGACTGTGGCCGTGACCTATGAGGAGGACCGTCCGTAAGCAAGGCAGGAGCTTTCTTTCGTGTGAGTGAGGAAGTTGGAAAGTTAGAAGGTTAGAAAGTTGGAAAGTTGGAAAGTTAGAGAGTTGGAAAGTTAGAAAAGGAGAAAGGGAGAGAGGGAGAGAGGGAGAAAGTGGGAAAGCGGGAAGAAACTCAATGACTCACCCTCTCGCCAAATCACTCACTCACTCTTTTTGGTTGGGAACACGGGGGGGGAGCAATGAAGGTCAACGAGATGTTCTACAGCATTCAGGGCGAGTCCACCTATGCGGGATGGCCCTGCGCATTTGTCAGGCTCACCGGCTGTAACCTCCGATGCGGGTATTGCGACACGCCATATGCCTATCAGGAGGGGCAGGAGCGGACCATAGAACAGATCATGGTCCAGGTGAAGCAACTCCACGATCCAAAGCGTTGTGCGGGCCGATCTCAGAGCGCCAATGCGGAACCTCGTTGTTCCCAGACCGAAACGAAAGAGCTGAAATCCAGAGCGCCCCTCGTGGAGATCACCGGTGGGGAACCGATGCTCCAGGAGGGTGTCCATGCCTTGATGTCGGCGCTTCTCCTGGAAGGGTATCGGGTACTCCTGGAGACGAATGGCAGCTTGGATCTTTCGGGAGTGGATGAGCGGGTGATTCGGATTATCGATGTGAAGTGTCCCGGCAGTGGGATGTCGGAGAACGTATGCTGGCCTAATCTGGCGCTTGCAAGAGAAAGCGACGAGTTCAAGTTCGTGCTCTCCGATCGGCGGGACTATCAATGGGCCAAAGCCGTCCTCTCGGACTACCAGCTTTCGACGCGGTGCACCGTACTGCTCTCCACCGTGTTCGAAGAACTTGCCCCCCGGGAAGTTGTGCAGTGGATCCTGGAGGATCATCTGGCGGTGCGCTTTCAGCTGCAGATGCACAAGATGATATGGAGTCCGGATCGACGAGGGGTTTGAGGAAAACAGGAGGGGATCGATGCACGAGGGGGGAAAGGGGCGAGGCGTGGTGTTGGTCAGTGGCGGAATGGACAGTTGCGTGACCGCGGCGATTGCAAAGGATGCGGGCTACGATCTGGCGTTTCTGCACGTCAACTACGGCCAGCGGACGGAAGGGAGGGAGTTGCGGGCATTTCACGATATCGCCGCCTATTACCACGTACAGACCCAGCTGGTAGTGGCGCTTCCTCATCTGAAGACCATCGGAGGGTCAAGTCTGACGGATTCCGGAATGGCGGTTTCCCCCGCTGATCTGGACCGGGAGGGCATTCCGACGTCCTATGTGCCCTTCAGGAACGCCAATCTGATGGCCGTGGCCACGAGTTGGGCGGAGGTCATCGGGGCGGAAAGGGTTTTCATCGGAGCCGTGGAGGAGGACAGCTCCGGGTACCCCGATTGTCGGGAAGTGTTCTACGAGGCTTTCAATCGGGTCATCGCGCTCGGGACGCGGCCGGAGACCCGGATTTCGGTTGCAGCACCGCTCATTCACATGAGCAAGGGGGCGATCGTGAAAAAGGGTGCGGAACTCGGCGCCCCGCTGCATCTCTCCTGGTCGTGCTACCAAAGCGAGGAGGAGGCCTGCGGTCTTTGCGACAGTTGTGCGCTTCGGATCAAGGCCTTCCGGGATGCCGGGCTGGAGGATCGAATCGCGTATGCTGGCCAGTGCAACGCAACCCCGTAATTCCTGTTCGGATAATAGCCACTGTACAAAGAAGCGGCCCGGAATGACCCTTTTCCGGTCCGCTTTTGATTCCTCTCCACGGTTGAGCCCATGGTCTTCTTCAGGGCTTCGGAGCACGCCGAACAGTCCCTCGATGTGGGCGCATCCGTCGAACGCCGCAGACTCCCTCTGTTACTCCGTCGTTTCCGCTGCCACGGCCGCAAATGTGGTGATCCCCTCCTGGATGCGCGCGCGACCCGATGCCCTGAGCGTCACCATGCCCTGGGCAATCGCCTGGTCCCGGATCGCGTCCTCATCCACCACATCGCCCGCCTTCAGGATCAATCGGCGGATCTCTTTGGTGAACACCAGCGCCTCGTGAATGCCCGCACGTCCTTTGTATCCCAACATCCGACACGCCTCACATCCCACCGCCTCGTAGAATGTCGTGGTTTCGATCTCCTCCGGCGTGAATCCGAGACTCAAGGGAACAGCCGGATCCAGGTCCCCAATGGGGCGTTTGCAGCGTGGACAGAGCGTGGGTATCAAGCGTTGGGCCACCACGATGTTAATGGCGCTCGCGATCAAAAACGGCTCAATCCCCATCTTGAAAAGCCGCGACACCGCACTGGGAGCGTCGTTGGTATGAAGCGTCGAGAACGTCAGGTGTCCGGTATTGGCGAGCTTGATGGCGATCTGCGCCGTCTCCAGGTCCCGAATCTCCCCCACCATCACAATGTCCGGGTCGTGCCGCAAAATGGACCGCATCGCCTGATCAAAGCTCATCTTGTCCTCTTTGATCCTGAGCTGGCCGGCACCCGGAATCATATACTCCACCGGATCCTCCACGGTCAACACGTTGACAGCGGGATTCATCACATAGTGTAGCGCCGCCACCAAGGTCGTGCTCTTGCCGCTGCCGGTCGGTCCGGTTAGAATCACAATGCCCTGCGGCTTCCGAATGGCCTGCAAAAACGCTTCCTGCGTCTTCCCGGAAAGTCCCAGCTTGCCCAGATCGGTGATCACCTTCCGATCGTCTACGATGCGGATGACGATCCTTTCGAGATTACGCCCGAACTCCAGGCCCACGATCGGCATCACCGATACGCGGAACCGAAGCACGTGGTCGTCTATCCTTCGCTGTATAAATCCGTCCTGTGCCTTTTCCCGCTCGAACCGATCTGCGCCGACCGTCCGATCTTTCAGGACCGCAGAGATCGCCTCCGGCTTGGTTCCCTCGTGGGCATACCACAGATACAGCTTTCCGTCCTCCCGGAAATGGAACTCGGTCCGATTGCCCTCCTTCGGGACAATGTGGATATCGCTCACTCCCCGTCGCACAGCCTCCACCAGGCACCCCTCTACCAGGTTTCCCAGCAGGCTCTGGTTGATCTCAGCGTCCAGCGCCTCTTCATCTACGCCGGCATCCGCCTCCATCATCTGTGTTTCCCCGGCGGCCTCCTCGATCCGTTCCAGAAACTCGTTCTTGGCGGGTGCGATAAGCTCCAGGAGCTCCTCCAACACCTCTTTGCGGACATACGTCACCTCGTACCTGCGATACCCCAGCCGCGCCGCCAGGGCCTCAAGTAGGGGATCCGTGGGATCCGCTGCCAGGATCTGGAGCTTCTCGTCGGCATTCAGGTTCTCCACGAAGGGGATCACCCGTTTGTGGACCATATAGGCTCGCAGGTCATCGGGCAGTCGCTCAATCAAACTATGGATGGCGTCGAGACATTTCTTCTTTATGGTCTTCGGTGTCAGGCTTGTCTCTCTGAAGCCGTAAAGCTCGGAGAGTGTCTTATACACTGCGTGGCGGTCGACTCCCAGATCTTCGACGAGGATATCCGCGATGCGCCGCCATTGTGTGCCCTTGGGTCCACCACGTTCCGCTTCCCCCTGCTGAATGGCGATCGCACGCTCGACCGTCTCGTCATCCACAATTCCCTCCACCTTGAGGTACACGATCAGGAGTCGGTTGAAGGAGGCCAGCTTTTTCGTCAGGCCTTTCCGTTCCAGCGCCCGTTCGATGACCACCTCGATCTGGGCCACGTGGAGGGGTTTGATCAGGTAATCGTATGCCCCGTTTCGGACGCTGTCCAATGCCGTGTCAATGGAGGGATCGCCCGTGACCGTAATCACCACCGCGTTCTTGTCAATTCGCTTGATCGCCTTGAGAAGCTCATTTCCGTCCATCTCAGGCATGTTCATGTCGGTGATGACCAGATCGACCTGGTGCTTGCGAAACTCCTCTAATCCTTCCCGTCCGTTCGATGCCGTGATGGCATGCTTTCCCATGTTTTCCACGACACCGGAGAGGATCTCCGCCACCTCCCATTCATCATCGACAATCAGGATCGTTTCCATGGATCACCTCGTATTGCTATCGAATCATTGCGTAGGTTTCGGTACCGTTGCACGTGAGAGCCCGCGGCGCCATGGTGGACCATGCTGTCCTGCAGGTTCTCCAGAAATCCGGAGCAGAGCGGCGAGTCCCCCGTTTTGCAAAAAACAAAACAGAATGCCCTCTTGGCGAATGAGCCCCCCTTGGGGTCTGTCATCGAAGTGCCCGCACGGACAAAGGCGGAGTTTCTGGCTGCGCAAAGGGAACCCTTTCAGGCAAGTTCTTTTCCGGGGCTCCGTTCTTGCTCAGCCGCTAAGCGCACGAAATCATAGGTACTATGGCGTAACCTGATTGTGGGAGATTTTCAACTGCACCTGAATGGCAGGTTTTGTCACGCCAAACGCAGCGAAGAGTCTCCACGCCAAGTCGCAAAAACCGTCATGGTATTTGAATTTCGTGCACTAAGAGCACGCCTTCCGCACCATCGAGATCGTCCGATGGGGACATCGCTGAGTGCAGAGGCCGCAACCCGCGCACTGGTCGTTGATCTGGTACCGGTCGCCTTCAAGGTCCACCGCGTCGTAGATGCACACGCGGGAGCAGATGCCGCACCCGGTACCGCAACCGCACGCCAGACAGCGTCTGGCTTCGGCTATCGCGGCCGCTTCGCCCAGGTCCCCGACCATTTCGCCAAACGTGGTGCGCCGCACATCCGGGGCGCTATGTGGAATGGTCACGCGGGAAGCGGGAGTTTCGTCCCGGTTTCGCCGGATCACCTCGCGTTTGTCCACCGGGATGCGTTCGGGCACTCCGGATGCCGGGATTCCACTCAGGTAGGCATCTATGGAGCGGGCGGCGTTTTTCCCGTCCGTGATGGCGCTTATCAGGGTGCCCGGCCCGCCGGTCATATCGCCCCCTACAAAGAGCCCCGGTACCGAAGTGACCCCCGTGTCCCGATCGGCACCCGGAGGATGCGGCAGGCTCAGGTCAAGGCTCGTGGCGCCGAGCAAACCGAGATCGGGGGTCTGGCTGACGGCCGGGATCACCCAGTCCACATCCAGCACAAATTCAGCCCCTAATACCGGTTGCGGTCTGCGCCGTCCGCCCTCGTCCGGATCGCCCAGGAAGTGGTTGCGACACCGCAGTCCGCGCACTTTCCCATCCGCTGCAAGGATTTCAATCGGCGCGATCAGGTAGAGCACCCGCACCCCTTCCTCTTCGGCTTCCCGGATCTCCCAGTTGGCAGCGGGCATCTCCGCTCTGGTGCGGCGATACACGAGATAGACCTCCTCGGCGCCCAGTCGGATGGCGCAGCGTGCAGCGTCTATGGCGGTATTTCCCCCGCCGATGACGGCGATCTTCCCGGATACGGAGTCGGTCTCTCCCAGCCTGACCTTTCTCAGAAACTCGATGGCATGGACCACCCCTTCCGAGGATTCTCCGTCGATGCCCAAACGGGCGCTTTGGTGTGCGCCTATGGCGAGGAAGGTGGCTTCAAATTGGCTGCTCAGATCATCCAGAGAGATGTCGTCGCCAATGGGCGTCCGGGTTCGAATCTGAACGCCCAACGCCTCTATGGCGTCGATTTCCTCATCGAGCAATGCCTTGGGCAGGCGATATTCGGGTATGCCTACGGCCATCATGCCCCCCGGTACAGGCAGGGCTTCAAAGACCGTGACCTGATGCCCCAGGCGTGCCAGGTCGTGCGCGGCGGAGAGTCCGGCCGGACCCGATCCCACAACCGCGATCTTCTTGCCGGTGTCCGCTTTCTTCTCCCCTTGAAGCCCCGACAGAGGGGCGTGCGTGCGTCCCCACTCGGTGAGAAAACGTTTGAGGGCCATGATGGCCACGGGTTCGTCCAGGTGGCCTCGGGTGCATTCGGTTTCGCAGGGGTGGTAGCACACGCGCCCGCAGATGGATTGGAAAGGGTTCTTGGAGCGCACCTGCTCAAGCGCCTCTGCGAATTTCCCCTCGGCGATCAGGTGGACATAGGCCTGCACCGGCACGCTCAGCGGACAGGCCGAGGTGCAGGGAGCCGTCCATTTCGGATCGATGGAGGCCGCCATGTTTTGGCTGCGATCGATCTCGAATGTGCCCAGAATGTGTTGGGCAGCCCGGCCCCTGAAGGCGTCGATGTCTTCGTAGCCTTTTTCCACCATATAGCGCTCGAGCCCCTGCACGAACTCCCGGAGAATTCCGTATCCGTTCATCACCACCGCCGTGCAGGTCTGGACAGCGGTGGCACCCGCGAGGAGGTATTTGACCACATCCTCATACGAGGCAACGCCGCCCGATCCGGCGATGTCTATGCCGATCTGGGGGCTGATTTCGCTGATCCACCGGAGCGGATACTGGATGGCCCACGGCCCGCCGTGTCCGGCGTATCCTCCGGGCATGGTGGCTCGCTCGGCCTGGATGTCTATGTCCAAAGCAGTCATTCGGTTGAATGCGGTTACGCCGTTTATTCCCCGTTCCTCTACGCCCTTGATGACTCCCATCGGGGAGGTGAGCATCGGGCTGATCTTGGCGACCAGGGGAAGGGAGACGGCGGCCCGTACGGCCCGTACGGTGCTGAAAATACTTTCTTCCACGGCACCGCCCCGAAAGGTGATGGAGCCGTGCGGACATGAGGTGTTCAGCTCAATCGCATCTGCCCCAGCCTGTTCCAGGAGAATAGCTCCTTCCACCCAGCCCTGCTCGGTGATGCAATTGAGGCTGGGGATTATCTTCAGGGTGCGGAGTCTGGCCTTGGCATCCGAAACCTCCTGAGCGTATCGTTGGATGTCCCAGCCACTCGCCTGCTCGTAGGACATCAGCGTGAAAGTACGCTCTTTGCCCAGGTTGTGTTCCAGCACCCGGAAGCGCGGCGTGGGGGATTTTCGGGAGATGACCTCCTCGAAATAGGATTTCATCACCACGGCGCCTGCGCCGTTCTCTTCGCAACGCCGCATGAGCTCCACGGTTTCCGTGATCCCAGCCGAAGCGACGATGAGCGGGGTTTGGAGAGAGAGTCCCACGTAGGTTGTGTTCAGACTTGCCATTTATGCTCCTTATTCGGTTCAAGTCACTTCGCGGTTGTCCGGGAGATCCAGCGGTTGACCCTGTCAAAGCCAAACGAAATTTTCCACGGGGGTACCCAGAGATGGAGAAAGTCAAGCCGCAGACGACTTGACCGATTGATGCCTGGTTTCTCCGTGTTCCTATCGGGAACATCGGTTTGTCGCTTTCCTGGAGATCCATCAAAGGGGCATTTTCCCATGACCCCCTCGTCCAGCGAACTCCCAAGACCCAGGGGAACAGATTACAGGGTCGCCAGAAAGAAACGGATCGCCTCCTGGATCGCCATGCTTTCGTGCACAGATTGGGTGAACGTGTGATCCGCCTCCTCGATCAGGATGCGTTCGCACGGGATGTCATGGTCCAATAAAATCTCCTGATATTCCACAGCGCGCAAAGGGGATACCGATTTGTCCTCGGATCCGCTCACAATGAGTACCGGGCCTTGGGTCGCGCAGATTTCGCGCTGGGGATGAATCTTGGGCAACTCGTCGTAGAACGCCTGACCAAAGCGGAAGCCGCCTTGTTCGATCGGAAATCGCTTGATTGGGACGTAGCGTTCGTCGATGAGCTTTTGAAAATCCTCCTCCGGTCTGCCCACCGGAGCCCATAACACAGTGGATCTGACACGTGAGGAGCGTCCGGCCACGCACGCGGCCACGCAACCGCCCAGGCTCAGGCCGAGAATGCCGATGCGTCCGGCGTCGCTTCCGCCTTGTTCGGAGAGCACGTCCAGGGCGCGAAGACCATCCGATATCTCCCCTGAGATGGTCATCTTCTCAAAGGTGCCTGCGCTGTCGCAGGAGTTTCGAAAGTCGAACCGAAGGACGGCAAAGCCTGCTTCGCAAAGGGTTCTAGCCAGTTTAACAAAGATCCAATGGCTCTCGGATTTGTTACCCGTACATCCGTGGAGGAGGAGCACGCCGGGATGGGTGCCCTTGTCCTCCGGGGTGTGCAGTATGCCGATGAGTTGCTGGCCTTCGTTGGTGAAAGTGATCGGTTTTTCCATGAGCGGATTCCTTACGAGATGCCTGAAACCACTCTTTGCGCTGCAGAGGGTTTGGGCGTCAAAACAGGATTGAGTTCCCGAGTCATACCCTTTGACGGACGGAAGAGGGCAGGGCGTTCTGTTGTGTCTGCGAAGCACGGGCATGTGAGATGGAGCGCGTGTTCATGAAGCACACTGACAGGCACAAAAGGTACTATATCCTATGTGGCTTGTCAAGCGCTTTGTTCCCTCGAGGCGGTCTCCGGACAAGCGGAGGATCATTCGAGGAAAAAACGCACAGACCCTTTTCCCTCCCGGATCACCAAAGGCACGTCCCCGGACAGATCCACCACGCTGGAGAGGTCGGACAGGAGCATCCCACCGTCTATCACCAGATCCACCTGTTTTCCGAATCGGGCGTGAATCTCCTCCGGATCGCTCAAAACTTCGTCCCGAGGCGGTGCGACACTGGTGCTCAACAGCGGATGTCCCAGTTCCCGTACGATGGCAAGGCAGATTTCGTTGTCCGGGATGCGAATGCCCACCGTCTTTTGTCGGCTTTGGAGCAAGTGAGGCACCATTTTCGATGCGCGCAACACGAACGTATAGGGCCCCGGCAAGAGATGTCGCATGGTCTGGTAGGCGTAATTGGAAACCCCCACCGCATACCGGCTCAGATCCTTCAGATCGGTGCAGATGAAGCTGAAAGGTTTGCCCGGTTCGGCCGCCTTGATTCGACACACCCGCTCCACGGCCTTCTTGCAGAAAAGGTCGCATCCGATTCCGTGGTCGTGTCCGTGGGGGAGATGATTACCCCTCCCGTTTGAAGGATTTCCGCCGTTTTTTGCACCAGCCGGGGCTGAGGATTTTTGGGGTTGATGCGGAGCATCATGGCGGGATTCCTCTCTGGGCCTGAGACATAGGATCACAAATGAGCATGAAAGATACGCGTTTTGGAGAAGCTTGTCAAGCACCATGCCATGATTTTTGCTTGACTTTAGGGAATGTTTGTTGTAGATTGTCCCCGCTCTCAAACAATGGCCCCTGATCCATCTTGAGACCGCACAGAATATTCTGTTTTGGCGCTAGGGTGAAAGCTCGATCCCAAGCCGAGGCTGACGGGTGCGGAGCCGCAGACACGCGCCTGGAAGGTATGGGACACGGGAGGAACGGATTCACCCGGATCAAAGGAAGGAGTCCTGTCTGGAGATCAGAACCGTTCGCCCGGTCTTCCCTCCGGTGGAAAGTCTGGCAGCCAAGCAGGTCCGAGCGGGTCAGGAAAGACGAACCCGCGATTTTGCGCGGATGTCTCGGGCAAGAAAAAAAACACCCTTGTCGTAAGAACAGGGGTTTTCGGGATGGGAGTACGGATATTCGATGGACGAATCGATGAGAATTCTGGTGGCGAACGTCGGCAGTACCTCGTTCAAGTACAAGCTCTATGATATGACAAGCGAGACAATTCTCGCATCAGGCCGGATCGAGCGGGTGGGAAGCGACCAGGCGCCGTTTTCGCATCAGGCCTTGGGCAAGGCTCCGATACAAGGCACGACATCCATCCCGGATTATCCGACCGCTGTTTCCAAGGCCGTGGCATGGATCACGGACGAAGTGCATGGGGCGGTTTCCGATTTGTCGGGCATCTCTGCAGTAGGTTTCAAGACCGTGCATCTGAAGGATAAGCCCGGAGCCTACCTTTTGACCGATGAGATTCTGGAGAAGATGGCCGAGTATAACGACTTGGTGCCACTCCACAATCCGCCGTATATCAAAGCGATCGGGATCTTCCAAAAGCTGTTTCCGGGGCTGCCGTTGGTGGGATTGTTTGAGCCGGCCTTTCACGCGGGCATACCGGACTATGCCTACATCTATGGCGTGCCCTATGCGTGGTACGAAAAATACGGCGTTCGAAAGGTGGGGTTTCACGGAGCCTCCCACCGATATGTATCCGAACGGGTCCCGGAATGCCTGGGGGTTTCTCCGAAAGGACTGAAACTGGTGTCGTGCCACTTGGGGGGCAGTTCCTCGCTCTGTGCGATCCAGGACGGCAGATCGGTGGATACGAGCATGGGATTTGGGGCGCAGGACGGGATCATCAACGCGGCCCGAAACGGAGATCTGGACGTATTTGCCGTGCTGCACGTGATGGATCGGGAGGGGTTGTCCACAGAGGATGTGCGAACGATTCTCTCCAGGGAAAGCGGATTGCTGGGCATTTCGGGAATCAGCGAAGATATGCGCGATCTGGAACTGGCAATGGCAGCGGGGAACGACCGGGCCCGTCTGGCGATTGCCGCCTTTTGTTACGGCGTGAAGAAGACGATCGGGGCGTATGCTGCGGCCATGGGAGGATTGGATGCGATCGCATTTGCCGGGGGGATCGGGGAAAAAGGCCCGATCGAACGGACGATGATCTGCGAGGGACTGGAGTTTTTGGGGGTTCGCCTGGACGAGGAACGCAATCGGTCGTGCAAGGGAGAGGGGCTGATCTCCTCCGAGGATTCTCGGGTGAAAATACTCGTGATCCAGACCAACGAGGAGATTATTGTGGCGCGGGAGACGGCGAGGGTGGTATCTGAAAAGAGCCGTTCGTGACGGATGGCTTTCCTGGCTGCGGCTGTGTGGTGAGGATGACCTGGAGAGGCAAGAAATGAGCCTGCTCGGAATAGACGTCGGCACAACAGGATGTAAGGCGGTGACCTTCAATGCAGAGGGGAAAATTCTGGCCTCCGCCTATCGGGAATACCCCCTTCACTCTCCCCAGCCGGGCTGGATGGAGTTGGATGCGCATCAGGTCACCGAAGCCATCAAATCCGTGATTCGCGAAGTGGCGGGGGCGACCAAGAGCGATCCCATCCGCGCGCTGAGCGTTTCCTCTCAGGGGGAGGCGGCTGTGCCGCTGTCCCAAGAAGGTGAAATTCTTTACAACACGCCGATTTCGTTCGACACGCGCACCACGGAGATCGCGAAGTGGTGGCGGACACAGCTTTCGGCCGAAGAGATCTACCGGATCACGGGTATGCCCCCGCATCCCATGCACACCATCTGCAAGATGATGTGGATGCGCGAGCATCAGCCGAAACTGTTCGGGCGGGTCTGGAAGTTTCTGTGCTATGAAGAATACGTATTTTATCTGTTGGGCGTACCCCCTATCACGGACTATTCCGTGGCTGCCCGTCGGATGGCCTTTGACATGGGGGAGAAGCGATGGTCCGGTAGGATGCTTCAGATCGCCGGATTGGACGAGGGGCTGTTCCCGGACGTAGCGCCCTCCGGGACTTTGGTGGGAACGGTCTCAGGCCGTGTGGCAGAGGAACTTGGCTTGCCCAAGGGCGTGCGGGTGGTGACCGGCGGCCACGATCAGCTCTGCAATGCGCTCGGATCGGGTGTGATCGAAACGGGTATGGCGGCATACGGAGTGGGCACGGTGGAGTGCATTGCCCCGACGTTTGAGCAGCGTCCGGACGATATCGAGGGTATGCTCCGGAACAACTTCACCTGTTCTCCACACGTGGTTCCGGGGCTTCACGTCACCTTTGCCTTCAACTTCACAGGCGGATGTCTGCTCAAGTGGTACCGGGATACCTTTGGGCAGATGGAGAAGCAGGAGGCCGAACGCAGAGGCAAGGATGCCTACGAGATCATCGTCTCCGACCTTCCTGACGGGCCTTCTCGTGTGATGATCCTGCCGCACTTTACCATGACGGGTACGCCCTATTACGCGACGGATGCCAAGGGCGCTATGCTGGGCCTGACACTTGAGACCACCAGGGCGGACATCGTCAAGGCGATCCTGGAGGGTGTGACCTTCGAGATGAAGCAGAACGTGGTGCTGTTAGAGGAGGCGGGCATTCCGATCCAGTCTTTGCGGATCACAGGCGGTGGGGCCAAATCGGAACCATGGATGCAGCTGAAAGCCGATATTATGGGCAAGCCCATCGTTTCGCTCCATGTTTCGGAGGGGAGTTCGGCGGGCGCGGCCATACTGGCAGGAGTAGCTACGGAGGAGTTTGACTCGATTGCGGAGGGGGTGGCGCAGTGGGTCCGTGTGAAGCAGGTTTTTGAGCCGGATCGCGCACTCCATGCGCGCTACCAGGATCGGTTTGAGATCTACCGGAAGATCTATCCTGCGCTCAGGGACTTCAATCCGTTGCTATAGATGCCAGGGGCAATGGGCCAAAAGGAAAGGAGGGTGAAAGAACATGCGATTTGGGAGGAATCATTTCACTTTGTGGTCCGTATCGCAGCGGGATTGCCTGCATCATGCGCAGGGCCGATTTGTCTGCAGCCAATATGGCAAAGATGACGACAAGGCATATGGCCTGCATCGTCTCTAACGGTTTGACGATCTGGAGGATTACCATGACACGAAAGATGAGTGTGTTTGCGCTTTTGACGGTCTGGATGGGGCTTGGCGTCGGATGCTCGGTACCGAGCGCGCCGAAAGCGCCGAGCTGGGATACCCAGTTTGTGTTCCCCATCGCGGACTACACGTACGAGTTTTCGGAAATGTTGGACGAAGTTGCCGACATGACCGATGAGGACGGAAACCAGATTCTGTTCGCCCAGGGAGATACGCTCTTTGTGATCCAGTATAACATAGCGCGCCCCGAAAGTTTTGAGGTCCAACAAAATCTGGAGATGGATCCTCTGGTGAAGGACAGTTACAGTCAGGAAATTGGGGATATCGTTATTGAACTTGAGGAGCGGAACGATGCTTCGTTTCCCTTCCGGGATGTGTATAGCAAGAAGGATTTTGCGGCGCAGGAAGGAAAGATTCTTCCCATTCCGGCGATCACCTTTGAGGATACCACCAAGATGAGCATCGGTAAGGATCTGGGTTTCTACAGAATGCTGTTTGAGGAGAAGCTTCAGGGGGGCGTCAATGAGATCAAGTTCCATTTGCACAACGGCCTCCCGGTCGGGATCGCCAATCTGGCCATTCTTCTCTTGAGCGAGAAGGGACACCAGGACTTTGTTACCGGAGCGCAGAGACCTCCCATGAGTTTCATCACTGGCGGCTATCTTACAAACTTACCGAGAGAGATGCCGGTCGGAGAGTATGTCGAGGTGGTGCTGCCGCTCTATGGAAAAACCATCCCGGGGGATGTGGTATTCAAGATAGAAGGCTATACGCTCCAGCGGGGAAGTCAGACCACCGTGGACACGACTTTTTCCATTCCTGTGGGCATCGATCCCGCTACGGGTGCGGTAACCTACAAAGACACGACCGTGACCCTGCCGGCGGATACGGAGGATTGGGTCGAAATCAACGAGGACCTGCTCAATTCTTCCATCACCATGGAGATGCTGGTGTCCCAGTTGCAGGTGAAGAAGGTGGAAGCACGTATTCCGGAGCAGCGCTCTTTTGAGGAGAGTTTCTTCGATCTGCGCAATCCCGAGATGACGATCCAGAGCGCCCAGCTCGCCCAGGGAAAGCTTGTCTTTGACATCTCCAGTTTCATGCCGGTGGATACGGAGATTATTGTGGGCGTGCCGGGATTCGGCCAAACCTATTCGATTCACGTCCCCAAGAAACAGGGGAAACAAGTTTACTCAAAGCAGGCGGTCATCGATTTTGCGGGCGAGACGCTTGCCTTCCCGGACACGTCGGTTCAGGAATTGAGCTACAGTGTCGAAGTGGTCACGTCAGAGGCAGAACGGGCGATCATGTCGAGCAGGGACTTTATCGATATCAGCGTGCGGAGTGAGCCGTTTGTCATCAGCGAGCTCACAGGATACTTGGGCGGGAAGCACGATCTTCCGGTCATGACGCAGGAGATTCCTCTGGGGAGCATGCCCGAAGGGCTGGAGGGAGGCATCCATTTCAAGACGGTGGGTATCCAGGTTCAGTTTGATGTGGATATGGGGGAGTCCGAAATCCCGATGAGTGTGCGCCTTGCGCTGGTCGGGAAAAAGATGGATGGGACAAAAAGGAAGCTCGTTGTGGACCAGGTGCTATCCGGAAGTGGTACCTACACGGTGGATATTCCCTCCGCCGAGGCTACGGAATTGGTGAACTTCATGCCGGATTCCATTCAGGTCGGGGGATATGTGCGCATGCTCCAGGGCCAATTGAGCACTTTTTCTGCGGGTTCCTCTTTTCAGTTTGGGGCCACAGTAAAAGGTATTCAGCTCAATCTGTCCATGCCGCTTGTCTTCAGTCTCAAGCCGATTTCCATAGCGATCGGGGAGGTTCAGAAAGTGGAACTGGATCAGGAGGTTCGGGATGTGTTCGAGCGGGGCGACGTAAAAGAGGTGCGTTTCCTGGGCGAGATAAACAACCGCAATCCCCTGAGCGGCACAGGACGGGTGCTGATCAGCACGGACTCCACCGCTTTCGATTCCACAGCCACCGTGGCGGCGCAGGCAAGTATTGACACGCTGATGGAGATCAGTCTCCCGCAGCCGCTCTTTGACGAGGAGGGGACCATCGTTCAGATGGGTACGGGCCCGGTGAGTGTGGTGTTGGATTCGTCCGAATTTGATATTTTTCAGCATGCTCCTCTCTTTGTCAAAACGGAGGTGGCGCTGGACAGCACGGATGTGGGACCCAACACGGGTGGATGGGTGCACATAAACCCTTCGAGGGATTTCATCACCATCAAACTTCGAGCTGAGGTGGACGTCAAGGTAGATGGGGAGCGACTCACCGAGTAGCGAATGGGGTAGGGAGCAGCCAGTCGCTTTATGAATGTCGGCCTTGGACTTTTCATCGAGGAGAAAATCATGAGAGCACTACGCTTTTTCTGTCTGCTGTGCTTCCTGTCCAGTATGATGGGCGGAGGGACTGCCTGGGCACTGGGGAAGTCGAACGCGCGGAGTCTGGGCATGGGAGGCGCCTATACGGCAGTGGCGCGGAATCTGGATGCCGTGCTCTGGAACCCCGCCAATCTGGGGCTTTCCGGCGGACGGACCGTGGTTCTGGGATTGCCGAGCTTGCTGTTTGGGTTCGGGAATAATGCGTTTTCGTCGGACATATACGAGCAATACAACGGAAAATATCTGACGGAGGGGGATAAGTCGGATATTCTCGATCGGATCAAGGACGGCTGGCAGTTTGATACCTCCTTCCGATTGGGGGTCCTCGGTCTTTCGGTGGGGCGTTTCGGGATGCAGCACTGGGTGGAGTTTGCCTCGGATTTCGCGGTTTCTCAGGCGCCTTTTGAGCTGCTCTTCCGCGGTACCGAGGTCGGGAAGACGATTTCACTCGACGATTTTGGGGGAGAATTCGAATTGTTGGACGTGACGGCGATCTCCTATGCGCATCCCCTGCCCTACAAAGCCCTGGGATTGGGGATGTTGGGAATCACGGAGCTTACTGCGGGGGCCACGGTAAAGTATATTCTGGGAGGGGCATACGCCAAATTGGAGACCCCGGAAGCAGGCGTGGTGTTCGGCGAATATGATATGCACGCGAGCGGGGAATTGCGGATCGAGAGCGCGGGCATTCAGTGGAATCTCGGGTCGGACAAGGAGGGTGTGGATCCGGAGCTCAAACCGGGGAAGACCGGTGGCGGGCTGGCGCTGGATGTCGGGGCAGCCGCCTTGCTGGGGGATCAGCTGACGGTGAGTCTGGGGCTGATGAATGTAATGGGGAAGGTGACGTGGGACACGGATTGCGAGCGGGCGATCTTTTCGTTTCAGACGGATACGCTCAATGCGGTCTCGGTGGCGGAGGATGCAACGAACGGCGATTCGCTTTATGTGACCTCGGATACGTCCTATGCCATCGAATCGTTCGAGTCGAACATTCCGGCCATGCTGAACATCGGAGTGGCCTATCGCTTGGACGTGGCGGAGGATGGGCTTCTTGGCATCCCCATGTCTCCCCTGCTGATGAAAGAACTGGTTCTCGCAGCGGACTGGCAGCAGGGCTTCTCCAGCGGATTTGGGGTCTCCACTACGCCGCGGATCGCCTTGGGGATCGAGAACAAGATGCTTGGTGGCGTACTGCCCCTTCGATACGGAGTGGCGTTCGGGGGTACTGAGGATATCGCTCAGACGGTGGGATGGGGACTGTATCTGGGGCCTTTCCGATGGGATATGGGCCTGAAAAACAGGGGCTATTGGCCGTTTGCCGGGAGCAAGGGATTTACCTGGGCAACGAGATTTCACCTTGCTTTTTGAGGGAACCGCGCATCCATCGAAAAGGGGCCGCGGTTGCAGAACCTGCGAGCCTTCGTGGGAAACGTGAGTCCTTTGGCAAAGAAGTTGAGAACCGACCTCCCGCATAGGGGAGATCGGGATAAGCGCCAGCTCATCAACTGGACAAGAGGTTCTTGCACCCGTGTTTCTGATCCTCCACGGGGGAGGGCACCATTGTTCGAAGAGGATCATCCTGAAATTCAAAACTCATCGCGAACCAGGAGAGGAGCAAAGAGTATGGAAACGGTTAAAGCCACACCGCCATCGGGCGCCGTCGTACTGTTCAACGGGAAGGACGTCAACAACTGGACCACGCGGGACGGAAAGCCCGCTGGGTGGAAAGCCCAGGACGGCATCCTGCATGTGGTTCCCCGAACGGGGGACATCATGACTCAGGAACGCCTCACCGACTTCTTTCTGCACTTGGAGTTCCGGTGCCCGGATATGCCGGAGGCTACCGGGCAAGCCAAGGGGAACAGCGGGGTGTTTCTGCAGGGGCGGTATGAGATTCAGGTGCTCGATTCCTACGGGCTTAACATTCCCGGCATGGGGGATTGCGGCGCGATCTACAACCAGTTTGCGCCTCTGGTGAACGCATGCAATCCGCCGATGGTCTGGCAGACCTACGATGTGGTCTTCCGGGCTGCCCGCGTAAACGAGGATGGAACCGTACGGGAAGGAGTGCGGCTTACGGTGCTCCAAAATGCATTGGTGATCCTGAACAACGTACAACTGCCGGGGGTGACCGGTGGCGCCATAGATGAACAGGTGGGCGAGCCGGGCCCGCTGCTGCTGCAGGACCATGGGAATCTGGTGTGCTATCGCAACATTTGGGCCGTGCCCTTGCCCCTGGCGGGTTCGGACACGTACGAGCCCCGGTGACCTTTGGGCGTCGTGTCAGATTGTTTTGCACTCGTTCCCACGCTTCGGCGTGGGAACGAGATGCGCCTCTTCCCCACCCATTGAGGGCAGAAAGGAGCAACACGATGACACGCAAGATTCTGTTCGCGTTGGTGTGCAGTCTGGTTCTGATCGGCTCCACAGTTTGGATTGCGCCTGTTTGGGCGGCAACCGTATCTGGGACGGTGACGGATACGGAAGGTCAGGCGGTGGTCGGTGCACAGGTTGGGTTTAGGGAGGAGGCTTGGTCGAGTCGGGTGTTCGGGGATATAACAGACGCAGAGGGCGGGTATAGTGTGGTATTGGGCGAGGCCATAGTGTCCGTAGAAGAGGAG
>JAZDJA010000339.1:0-2273 GCA_043804415.1 Candidatus Latescibacterota bacterium
TCACGGCCGGGCCTGTTGCCGTGCCATCTGCCCTATCCTGATCCCCGGTGAAATTGCCGCGGTATGTGCCGGCAGCCATGGACCTCAGGTGCGAAGCGCCGGCAAATATCTTGTATGTTACCGTCACGAAGATTCCTATAAGGAGCAGCTTGCGGTGGCGCGACCTGCTCGTCCGGGCCGGCAGGTTGTGGCAATCCATGTTCATCCGCGTCCGGTTATTTCATCGGGGATGGGGCAGAGCCGAAAAAAGGGCGTGCGACAAATTTGTGGGGGGATCTCGCGTTTTTTCTTTTTTGCGCCATAAATCTGACTGTATAATAGGAGTCAGACCAGGAGGCGCCATGTCCAAAACCATCGAAGAACTCGAATCTGAGCGAGACCGACTGCACCGTCAACTAATGGAGATTGGTGATTTCCGGCCGGGCACCGTATACCCTCACTACCGGAAGTGTGGGAAGAAGAACTGCGCCTGCGCACGACCCAGCCACCCTGGACACGGGCCGCAATACATGCGGACCACGGCAAAGGGTGGAAGGAACCGCGCGCAGAACCTTCGTATGGGCCCAGAGTTGGAGAAAGCCATGACGGAGGCGGAAAACTATCGGCGGTTCGTAACCTTGTGTAAGGGACTGGTTGATCTGAACGAGCAGATTTGCGAATTGCGCCCGTTGAGAAAGATCCGGAATCAGGAAGAGTTCGAGGCTCTGAAAAAAAAATTGCAGATGCAGTTTGCTGGGAAGCAGCGCAGGAAATAGATCGACTCCTTCAGCGTGTTTTGGGGGATATGCAGCAACGGGGGCATGTGGATCTTGAGGCGAGCGAGCTGGCCATTCGCGCGGCATCGCACCGGATCGGAGGAAGCCTGCTCGAAAAGTTGCTCAATGCCGATGGCGGAGGGTACCGAGGCGTAGGTATTCCGTGCGGCAAGGGTCACTCCGCCCGATTTGTCGAGCACCGCAAGAAGGGATTGCTGACGGTTTTAGCCCCGGTCCATGTCAGCCGGGCCTATTATCACTGTGAATCATGCGGAGAGGGTATGGTACCCAAGGACGAGTCACTGGATATCGTCGATACCGGTTTCAGTCCGGGCGTACGTCGGATGATGGGGCAAGTAGGAGGAAAGGAGGCTTTTGCGGATGGGCGGAAGGACTTGGAAGTCCTTGCCGGCGTGCTGGTCACCACGAAAGCCGTCGAGCGCGTGTCCGAGGTAATCGGAGAACAGATCGAGCAACAAAATCAAAGGGAACAGAAACAGATCATGTCGGGCAAAGTCGTGCCTTTCATAGGGAAGGCCAGGGTTCCTAAAATGTATGTTGCGATCGACGGGAGCGGCGTGCCGGTGGTGAGGCGGGAGACCGAAGGGCGCAAGGGTAAAGATGAAACGGGAAAGGCCAAGACCCGGGAAGCCAAGCTTGGATGTGTTTTCACCCAGACCAGGGTAAATGAAAAGGGATACGCAGTCCGGGATGATGATTCCACCACCTATGTTGGAGCCATCGAAACCGCCGAGCTCTTTGGCGCTCGCATTTATACTGAGGCCGTAAGACGGGGCATGGATCGAGCGGAGAAGGTGACCATCCTCGGAGACGGGGCCAAATGGATCTGGGGGATTGCCGATGAGCACTTCCCTGGTGCCATCCAGATTGTCGATCTCTATCATGCGCGAGAGCACCTGGCGAAGGTGGCGAAGCTAGTGTACGGAGTGAAAAACAAAAAGTCCGAAGAGTGGAATTCCATTCGCCGGGATGAACTGGACGCTGGGGATGTCGAGGCGGTCGTTGCGGCAATGGGTAGGCCGCGACCGCGAGATAAAAGCGTTCAGGAAGAAATCGAGAAAGAAATGGAGTATTTCCAGGGTAACGCAAAGAGGATGCGCTACGCGGATTTCCGCAGCAAGGGTCTATTCGTAGGATCGGGAGTGATTGAAGCAGGCTGCAAGACCATTATCGGACAACGGCTTAAGCTGTCTGGCATGCACTGGACTGTTAGAGGTGCCAACGCCATTATCGCCCTGAGATGCTTGCAATTGAGTGGGGGCTGGGAGGAATTCTGGGAAGGCCGTGCAACACGCTGAATTTCTACCCACAAATTTGTCGCACGCCCCGGATGCGGGGGCGTGCGACAAATTTGTAGGTAGGAATTGACTGTTTCTTCTTTTTCCTCCATAATCTGAATGCTTATATGGCATTCAGATTGTGGAGAACCCATGGCAAACACCTTCGAAGAGCTTGAGCAAAGAAGAAGCGTTCTATACCAGCAAATGCAAACACTCG
>JAZDJA010000340.1:0-2696 GCA_043804415.1 Candidatus Latescibacterota bacterium
CGGGTGTTCGGGATAGCCTGGCGGGGTTTCTCCCGCCAGGCCCCCCGCAGATCCGGACAAGCGGATTTCCCGCATCCGGCTCCTCGGTCTACGGCTTCACTGCGAGCCTCAGAGAGGAATGAACACAGACGGCGCGCGGGAGTGGGTAGCACTGCAGAAGAAGCGCAAAGCGAGCCCAGGGCATATGGCGACGTTGCGACCGGCGGTCCAGCCATTTACGCCAGGCCCCTTCCACCGCGTGCCGAAAGCGCCCAAGGGCATGCGAGTTGCCGGTAATACCGAAATACCCGTAATGCCCGCGCAGTTTCAACACCAGTTTCTCATACTGCTTCTTTACAGGCATATGCCTGTTTTTCCGGCACCACTGCGTTATCTCTCTGAGCTTCTGCCTGAATCGACTCGAGGCTGTTTTCCGCTTGATCACCCAGTAACCATTCCTCGACCGCCCCCAGTGGTGGGTGAATCCCAACATGTCGAAGACACCTGATCCGCCCCTTCCGTTCGTGCCTCCTGTAAAGGGAGGCCGTCGAAAGGGCACGAGCCTGGTCTTCTGCGGGTGCAGCGTGAGCCCAAACTTGCCAAGTCGCTTTGGCAATACTGCCAGTACCCGTCGCGCATCCTCCTCACTTTCAAAGACTAAAACTGCGTCGTCAGCAAATCGAATCAGATACGCTGCTCCGCGCAGTCGCGGTCTTATTTCCTCCTCAAACCACTCATCGAGCACTGTATGCAGGAAGATATTGGCCAGGACGGGTGAAATCACTCCACCCTGGGGCGTACCCTCTTCCGGGTAGCTTAACCTTCCTTTCTCGAGGACTCCCGCCTTCAGCCACTTGTCGATCATTCGACGAATAACACCATCTCGCACCCTCTGGTCGAGGATTCTCCTTAGATGGCCGTGGTCAAGCGTATCGAAAAATTTACGTATGTCCACTTCGAGCACCATCCCACCTTTCATCTCCATGAGATTCTCGCGCAGGGCCTCAAGAGCTTGATGGGCCGACTTTCTGGGGCGAAAGCCATACGAGCAGGGTAGAAAATCCTGCTCATAGACCGCCTCCAGTATCATCGCCACCGCTCTTTGCAGCACCTTGTCCTCAAACCCGGGGATTCCCAACGCTCTCTTCTCGTCCGGCCTTCCCGGTTTTGGAATGTAGACTCGACGCACCGGCGGCGCATAGTACGTGCCTGACTTGAAACGTTGGAGCAGGCTGTCAAGATTCCTCTCCAGCTCCTCATTGTACTCCTTCGCCGTCAGTCCATCCACTCCCACTGCTCCATCCTTGCGCGTCCGCCGCCACGCCTTACGCAGAAACTCGATGTCGATGTGGTGAGCAAGTGTCGTGAGCACCATCTTCGGTTTTCTCCTCGACAGTTTCGCTATCCACTGGAGTTTCGTTGACACGCTCCTTGGGCTCGATTGTCCCATCGTCTTTCCCTCCAATGGTTCCGTAGTCCCGACATCCGCCTTCCCTCCGCAGGGTCCCTCGGGTCGGTTCCCCTGCTTCTCAGGTACTATGCAGATGCTCAGACTTCCTGCCGCCCTTTTCGTCTCCTTCGTTTCCCTCGGGGAACAATACCACCCCAGCGTCTTCTCATTCGCATGCCATCCGGCAAAGACGCAACACCGGTGGGCCCGGGGTATTTGGTCTGCCACCCCGTACTCGGCAGTTTACTCTCGGTGGAGACGACAGGATATCCCAGGTTCCTGGGGAACCCCTTTGCGTGCATGCCGAGCTCTCCGATCCCGGCGGGACTTTGGCACCACAGACCTCGTCGGTGCCTCTGTTTCGCCTTCTGCCTGTATGAAAGCATCGGCTCCCGCCACGAATATTTCGGGACTCAATCACTCGGCCTGCACGCTCGCTGTCTACGCTTCGTGCCGCCATCTCTGGCGACTACGCAAGACTCGCTGCCCGGCGGTGGTCAGCCTTACCGGGACAGGACTTGCACCTGTAAGGTTCCATCTTCAGATTTCAAGGTGGCATACGTCACCTCCTCTCCTTCTGATCCAGGCTTCTCCTGGCGCCCCATGCACGATTCTGGGGGGAGTATGGGGGCCGGGCGGCTCCCCCGTGGGGCATCAAATGTGCTCTGTCCCCTTTTAGGAGGTGTGGCACTACTGCTCGGGAGCCCGCCCCCAATGGGGAAAAATGCACCATCAGGCCGGCCGCCCGGACGTTCCGGCCGGCGCCCGGTGCGTTGAAATGGGCTGTTTTCGTTCACCCGGCCGCTGGCATGCTGTTTGCTAAATATTCAAGGCATACAGGAGTGTGCTCATGGTTTCCGCAGGAAAAACAATGCATGTGCTCATGAAGGCGGCAAGCACGGGAAGCGGGCCTGATTCATGGCAGAATGCGCAGGTCGACCCGCCCCAGGACCTCATGCCGTGCGGGTGCGCGTCCTGCTCGATCAGCCGGATGCTCATCAGCATGATCGCCCGGCTCAGAGAGAGCTCGCCCGGCGCCGGGCCGATCCGGCTGTGCGTTGAGAAAGCAGCGGTGAAGCCGGGGGAAAAAGCGGCCGTGCCAGCGGGCGATTACGTGAAAATCACCGTCGCCGACCCCGGCCCCGGCCCGTGGCGCGAGGTCATGGTGCGGGCAGGGCGGCGCCGCCCGGGCCGCAGGGATCACCCGCGGGAGCACCTTCTTGACGCCATCCGCGCGATCATCAAGAAGCACGGCGGCATCATGGAG
>JAZDJA010000341.1:0-9589 GCA_043804415.1 Candidatus Latescibacterota bacterium
ATCGTCCGCGAGAGACATGGGTGATCATCGAAAAGGGATCCAGCGCGCTTTCGCCGAGATTGTCCACATAGGGCTTTCCGAATAGGCCGGTCGGATCGCCCAGCGTGCCTCCTGATTGTTTTTCCAGTCGAACCCCGGAGACCCAAGCGCGTCCCTGCGGCCCGTGGATCGCCAGATGGTGCTCGATGCCGCCGCGCAGTCTAAACACATCCACCAGGTAGAAATCCTCCTGGGAGACATCCACAAGCATGATAAAGCGTCGGTACACATCCACCAGCGGAGTCGAGCGGCCGTCGGTGGGGCGATGATAGGAAGGCTGCTCCTCTCGGTCGTCGTCCGCGCGATGTGAGGTCACTCGGTAGGGATCCTGTTCGAGGTCCACCACCTGCACCGGACCTGCATCCACAAAAGCGTGTGCCATGCCCACATCGAGTTTACATCCCCAGTGCTGATGCCGTTCCGGGTCCTTGCGATCGACAACGGCGGTGTTGTGCCCGAAGATGTTGGACTCCCATGCAGCCCCGAGCGTCCACGACATCGGATACCCGAGTTCAGGCATCAGGTCCACGCCGCGCGCAAATAAGCTCAGATTCAACGGATCGTTGTGCGCATGCGTACGGGGCGCGCCGTAGAACAGTGTTACCATGCCCCGATTGTCGCCCTGACCTCTCCTTAGAATCGCGGCCTTATACCCGTCCCGGATCTCGCTTTTCTTTTTGGAGTGGCTCAAATACGCCTTTGCATCGGACCGGATCTTTTCATCGATCGGCTCCCGGTCGAGGGCATGAAAGACCGTGCCATCGGGCTCAATCAGCGCAGGCGTATACGATGCGTCCCCGAACTCCCGATAGGCCAGATCCATCAGCTCGTTGCGCACCAGGTTGTGCGTGATCTTCCAATGGCTCTTCGGCGTGCCCGGGCTTCCCCCGGTATCGGCAATCTGGATGGGAAAGCGATCGAGTGCGATCATCGCGGAATAGTGATGGAAGAACTCCCGGTGGCGCGGATGATGCAGAAAATCGGGGAATGCCCCCTCCGGCAGTTCGTCCGGATGCCTGCGGCGCAGGCGCTCCATGAGTACCCCGGCTTCGAGAATATCGCTGCGGCAAATGGCGTCGTAAGACGGGCTTTCGAAACTGGATCCATCCTTGTGGATGATGTTGGCGAAAAAATACCGCTCCGGCCCGGGGGCGGATTCATAGAGAAAGCGGATGATATCCAGGGAATTGGGGTGCCGGTCGGAGAAGTCATCCAGGACTGTCGCGACTGCCGTAAGGACCTTTTGCACGGTGCCGATATTGGGACTGATCACGCGGTCGAAATGGGCCTGAATGCCGGGCAGCAGCAAGTGCTGCTCAATGTAGGCCCGATACGCCTCCGCAGAGCAGATATCGGGATTTCTTTGATGGATAAAGTCTACGATCCCCGGATCCTCGTCCAGCGCATCAAAAATAATGTCGTATACCATCGCGTGCTTTCGAAGCGCCTCCGAACCCCAGATCCGATCGCTGAGCATGCCGGAATACACCCCATAGGGGCCGTCGAAGCAGCGGTCCCGTCGGTCCGTTGCGTTGGGGTATTCCTCGGCAATTCGGTAGAGCATCAGCGCCGCCTTGCGGGCGCATTCCGGGCGGCCGGTCTGTTCGTGCATCTCGGCCAATGCGACCATGCCCGGCACCACATACCCGATGTAGGTTCGGTGGCAATACTCGCCCAAAAAGTAGTAGCGCTGCCCGCCTTGCACATAGCCGGTGCCGTCGTCCGGGAAATCGCCGCTTGTGCGGTCCCCGGAGCCAAAATCATTGGATGGATAGAACTCCCCCTCCACCGAGCACATCAGCTTGTAGGGGTGATTCACCGGATCGGTCACCCAACAATATCGGGGGTCCGGCCCCTTGACCTTGATCTCGGTCCCGTGGACCGGGCAGCCCGCCATTTCGTTGACCAGGTTCACCCATTTGATGCTGGATGTGGGCATCAGGGAATAGATTTTCTCGTCGCTCAGTTGTGCATAGGGATGATCGGTTGCCAGTTTCTGCGCCCATGGATAGGTGGCGAGGTTGTGCCGGATTGTACGCCGCACCTCGTCCGTGCTGAGGGTGCGGTATTGCTTTCGGGATTTCATTCATGATCTCCTGTGAAAATGTACATGGGGGCACAAGGCATTGTGCCCCTACATTGTTATCCATGCCCCTGTGGGTGTCAGATGCGTTCCAATGGGGTGGCCCTCCGGAAGACCAGGACCGGCCCATCGCCGCGACCGGCCCACCGCGCGGCGTTGGTGAGGACGCGCGGCAGGTCGGGATGGTCTTACATGGGAAAGGGTTCATGCCGGGACGGAAACCGAAAATTCTCCCACGTCCGCGATGACAACGGCACCCGCCCCGGAAAACCTCTCCTAGGCAAACCCGTAGGGGCACCATGCATGGTGCCCCTGCATCGATGTATTTGCATCTGTGCCCTCACGGGCGTCAGGTGGTTTCCATTGGGGTGGCCTTTCCCGACGACCAAGATTGGTCCTCGCCGCGGGCGCCCCACCGCGCAGCACGTCGTGATGGTGGTAATTGGGAAAGGTTTCATGTCCGGGCCGGAATGAAAGAATTCTCCCACGTCCGCGATGACAACGGCACCCGCCCCGGAGGACCTCTTCACCGGCGGACCCGTAGGGGCACCATGCGTGGTGCCCCTATTCGTTGTCCGTGCCCGGTCAGAGGGAATACCCGACCTACCTTTTCAGAAAAAGCTCGATCACCGGGACGGTCACGGGGGGTTTTTCGATCGGCAGCTCGAGGGTGAGCGTGCCTTCCGTGCCGCCCATGGTGGTATTCTGCGCCTTCTGATGAGGATCCACGGCCAGCATCTTGATTTCGGACCCGTCGTTCAAAAGCTGCGCGTATTCGACCCTTCCCGCCAGGCCGTCGAGGTGCACATGCCGAAAGGGCCATGCGAACAGGTGCAGATAGAGCCGGTTGCCATTCTGGGTGAACCTGCAATCCGGCGGGGGCACAAACTCACTGGCGCCGCAGCCGTAAATCGAACGGCTGCAAAGACGCATCCACGCGCCGATTCCGCGCAGTCGCTCCAGCGCCCTGGGGTCCAATTCCCCGCGCGCATTGGGACCCACATTCAGCAGCAGATTTCCACCCTTGGACACCGTGTCAATCAGCATTTCGATGAGCATCTCGGTGGATTTCCACGAGGACTCATCGCGATGGTATCCCCAACTTCCGCTTAAGGTCTGACATCCCTCCCACACAACGGGCTGGCCGTCCTGCGTCAGTCCGGTTCTGGGCTGATACTGCTCCGGCGTTTTGAGGTCTCCGCCGACCTCCAGGCGATCGTTGACGAGGATGCCCGGCTGCAGTTCGCGCACCATGGCCTGCAATTTCTCCGACTGCCAGTCCGCCTTCCCCTTGCCTTTGGACCAGCCCCAATCATGGTCGGAGTAGGAGAAGTCGAACCACATGATGTCCAATTTGCCGAACTTCGTCAGCAGCTCGCGGGTTTGCCCGTGCAGATATTGGGCGTATTTGCGGACATCCCGATCCTGCTGGGCTGCGCGGTAGGGCTCGTCGTTGCGCATCGGATGGAGCCCGTCCACGGGGAATTCGGGATGATGCCAGTCGAGCAGCGAGTGGTAGAACCCGACCTTGAGTCCTTCCTCCCGGAATGCTCCCACCATCGGATCGAGCAGATCCTTCCCCCATGGGGTCTTGGTGGCTTTGTAATCCGTCAGTGCCGAATCCCACAGACAAAAGCCATCGTGGTGCTTGGACGTGACTACAAAATACTTCATCCCCGCATTCTTGGCTTCCTGTGCCCACACTCGCGGATTATACAGGTCTGGGCAGAAATGGTCGAAATACTTCTGATAGTCCCCGTCGTTGATGCACTCTTTGTTTTTTACCCACTCGTGACGCGCCGGCAGGGCGTAGATGCCCCAGTGAATGAAGAGGCCGAAGCGGTCGCGGACAAACCACGAGGAGTCAACTGTGGGGCTTTCCGGGCTGTTTGACATCGCGGTTTTCTCCTTTGCTTGAGATGAACGGTGAGTCATCTGAAAATGGAACACGGAAGAGCTTGAGTTGACTTGGCATGGATAAGTTGAAACATGCAGGCTATTGAACACCGAAGAACACTGAAAGAGAATAACCAAAGCAGATTCTGGGGGTTTTCAGTGCTCTTCGGTGTTCAATGGATTTCGCTTGGCCTATCCGCTCCAACTCACTGGGAAGACCTCCTCTTCTCCCGGAAGTCTCCAGGCGGAAAACGAAGACTCCAATTTAATCATAAGCTCCCCGGATGTCAACCTCTTTTTCCCAGTCCATCTGAATCCTCCGCCTGTTTTTGGGTCCCCTCTGCTTATCTCCTTGACTCCATCCGGTTTTTCCCGTATATTATCGCCGACAGGAAAGCGCACGCTCCCAGCATGTTCGAATATTCCTCCCTCTCCTGAGTGCGGCATTCCCATAACCCTTCGAGCACATTGCCGATTAACGCTTTTCCTTGCTCCCCTCGAGCCAATTGCCGTGGAATAAAGGAGCTTCCCGATTTGACAAAACCTCTGGAATACCTCGGTCGTCAATGGGCCCGATTCAAGCTCCGGTGGGGACGACGGTGGGAACCGGTCGCCCTTCGTGAGGCCCTTTTGGCCGCGGAGTGCCTACTGGTGTGTCTTCCCGAAAGGGATGTGCCACAGGCCAGGGAGATCGTCGTCTTGATGGAGGCCCTGGGCATCCGAAGGACTACCGTGCTGTGTGCGCATCCGGCGAAAATACAGGGATTCGGTCCGGAGGTGGGCGCGCTTTCCCTGGAGGACGTGGGATGGTTTCACCTGCCCCGGAGGGCACTGAAAGATCGCATCATACACGGAGGCTACGATGTGGCCATTGATCTCAACCGGGACTTTTCGATTGCCTCTGCCTATTTGTGCGCCCTCAGTGGCGCCAAGTTGCGCGTAGGACTGGGCGCAACCGATGATGGTACCTTTTTCAACCTGCACTACCAGGGCGGCTCCACGACGCTCGGGGACACCTGCCAAAGTCTGGCCCGACTCTTTCGCGAGATGAGGGGAGGGTGAGATGGCGGGTGTGGGCAAGGTGCTCCTGATTCGATTTGGCTCCCTTGGGGACACAGTGCTGGCCTCAGCTACATTTGGCCTGCTTCGCAATCGTTTTCCGGATGCCGAGATCCTTCTGCTCACCAAATCCGGCTATGCGGAACTCTTTGAGCACGATCCCCGTCTTTCGGGGGTCATCAAGTGGGAGCCGGAAGTCCCCTTCCACAAGCAGCTGAGCGGACTTCGGCGGATGGGATTTGACGTGTGTGTGGACCTCCACGCCAATCTGCGAAGCCGACTTCTGGGAGGGCTGCTTTCCGCACGATGCATCCGCTATCGGAAGCGGCGTCTGGCCAGGATGGCGATGGTGCACGCCAAATGGATTCCGGTGCACTCCCATCCCGTGTGCGACCAGTACACCGCACCGCTCGCTCGTCTGGGCATAAGGAAACGGCCGGATCTGCCGCGAATTTTTGTGGAGGAACGGTTCCTGAAGAAGGTGGCGCGCAAACTCGAAGGATGGGGCATCCAGGCGGGAGACGAAGTCGTGGGGGTGCATCCCGGCGCAAATTGGGACACCAAACGCTGGGAAGCGAATGGCTTTGCGCAGGTCTGCGACCGGATCCTGGAGTCCGGACGGAAGTGCCTGCTCTTGGGGGACGAAGGGGACCGGGCTTTTGTGCGGGAAATCGCGAGCCGGATGCGCCTGGTGCCCACTCTTGTGGCGGGCGAGCTCGGCTTGTGCGAACTGGCTGCGGCGATCCGGCGTTGTGGGGTGCTCCTCTGCAATGACAGCGGTCCTATGCACATGGCCACCGCGGTGGATACCCCCGTGGTGGCACTCTTTGGGCCCACTCATCCCAAGCTGGGTTTTGCGCCTGTGGGAATCCAGGACGTGGTCCTCACCGCCAATCGACCGTGCAGTCCGTGCAGCCTGCATGGCGAAAAGGCGTACAGATTTCCGCATCGCAGCTGTATGCAGGAGATTTCTCCGGATCGGGTGATCTCGGAGATCTTCCGGATTGTTTCGTCGCCTTCCCCGAACGCGGCCCCGAAGTGAGGAGCGTCTATCCGATCCTGCCTCGCCAAAAAAGGCTGCGATCCATCGGGATCGCAGCCTTCAAGAGCACGCAGATTGCAGATCGGGAAATCCGACCATCCCGGCAAGTCACGTTCTAACACTTCATCCCCGGCTCTTCTTTATCCTCTGATATAGAGGCTGGAGTCTTCTGAGACACCACGCAACGCACACCGTGCCGACCAAATAGCAACGCCCTGTGTTGCCGCAATATTGACACATAGTCATCCTTCTTTCCAGACCGGGGCGGGCAAAAAATGTCCGCCCCATTTTGGCCTATTTCGGCGTCTGAGTCGTAGTCAACGAAAGTGAAATATTCCTTCCGGGTTCGCTGTACCACTGCTTCACACGCGAAAGATGATTCTTGTAGTTCGTGTCAAGAAGGTTGTCCACGTTGACATTCAACTCCGCGTTGAAAGGCAGCCAGCGCGCAAGACTCAGCCCCACCGAAGCGTTGAACACGACGAATCCATCCGTCTCGGTTTCCTTCTCCGCGATCCGGTCCTGCCCGGCGGCCCAAAGGGTACTCAGTTCGCCCTTGAGCAGTGAACCGCCGTAGCGAATGCCGACGCTGCCGTTCAGTGGCGGGATACTTTGAAGCGGCTCGTCTTTCTTCGTATCCGTCCCTCTGACGTAGGAAGCATTTGCAAAACCCCCAACCTCAGAAAACGGGTAGAACGCCGCCTCTAATTCCACGCCCTCCAACCGGGCCTCGCTGACGTTGAGCCAGGTATCCACCTCCATGCCATTCTCCACCTCGCCCGTTCTCTGCTTGTAGATGTAGTCCCGGATGACGTTCCTGAAGAGACTGACCCCCCACTGATACGGCCCCTGCTTCCGGTTCAACCCGACGTCCAGATTGAGGCTCGTCTCAGGTTTCAGGTCGGGATTGCCTCTATCTACGGTGGTCTGATGAGGCCCCCAGAAATACCGCTCCAAAAGCGTGGGCGACCGGAATGCGCGTCCCACGTGCGTGGACAGGTTCACCTCGGAGGGAAGACGGGCGATCAGTCCTGCATTCCCGGTCCAGGAGCGATCCTTCTTGTCCGACGGGACGATGGGACTTCGGTCGGTCTGAAATGACCGGGCACGCACCCAGTCGTAGCGAACCCCGGAAAACAGGGAGAGCCGCCTCAGATCCGTTTCGTTTTCTAAGAACACTCCCACGTCCGAGCGTTGTGCATCTGGAAAGACCCGCGGCGGACTGAGCGGCGTCACCGAACCGGTGAAGCCATGGATGGTGAAGGATTTGCGGTCGGATTCGGCCTTCTGAACCATCACATCCACGCCGTATTTCAGGATAGCGTGCTTTGCCAGAATCGTCGTCGGGATAAGCTGAGCCGAATAACCTTCTACATTCACGAAAATCTGCATGTCCTGCTCGAACGTATCCGGCTTTGCAGCAAACGGCTGGATCAGATGGAAATGACGGTTGTGACGCTGATAGGCGAGATTCGCCTCGACCGTCTGCAGGAAGCTCGTCGGAACGCTGAAGACATTCGAGCACTTCAGAAACTGCTGTTTCTCGTCCTCGAAGACACTGTGCCGGATGGCCGGATCCAGAGGGACTCCCACGTCGGCGACCAGACGATAGTACGCGAGCTTGCCGTCGTACCCTTCGCGTTGAAACCCCCCCATGAGGTCAACATACCGCCCTTTGTAAGAGGAGTTGGGGATCTCCCGATCCGGATCGGAGATATTCCCCGATTTCTTGTACCCACAGCGTCCCATCAGGTAGCCCTTCTCCGATCCGAGCGCAAGATGGCCATTCGCTCGAACCATCCCACCGAGACCGCCGTATCCCGCCTGCAAACCGCCATCCAGATCCCGTGTTCCCCGAAAAAACGGATTGGGCGGCTGCGTGATGAAGTTGACGACGCCTCCGATGGCATCCGATCCGTAGAGCACCGAACCCGGCCCGCGAACCACCTCGACTCGTTCGATCTGCTCCGGTTCCAACAGCAGGACGTGATCGCCGCCCGGGCGCAGGTCCATCATCGGGATACCGTCCCACAGCGTAAGCACCTGTGAATCATATAGTCCCCGGATAACCGGACGGACGATGCCCGGTCCGGTCGTGGACACGGATACTCCTGCCTCCTGCTGAAAAACAGGCCCCATGCACGCGATATTTCGATGTTGCAGGAGGTCCCTGCTCACCACATTCGTCGCAATCGGCACGTCGCCACGGTCCTTGGGTTCTCTCGTTGCCGTGACCACAATGCCCTCCAATTGAAGGATCGTGGGGGAAAGAACCACCGAAAGGGAGACGCGATCCCTCTCTCCAAGCGAGACTTTTCTGAGTTCTGTCCTATAGCCCAGGTAGGAGAACTCAAGGGACACTTCGCCCGCTCCAAGATCCGCAAGCAGAAAGTGTCCCGCCGCGTCCGTCAAGGTCCCCATCTCTGTACCAAGCACAGAGACACCGGCGGCCTGGAGAGGATGCCGGGTCTCCGAATCGTACACCCACCCCTCGATCTCCCCTCCGAACGCCGAACTTGAAACCAGACCTACCAGAACTACTAAGATATAGCGGTACATAATAATCCTCCATTCCGTAATATTTTTCCTCTCTGACAAATCGGAGAAAAATGTCAAATGTCAAAATCCAAATGTCAAATCAAGCTCAAAATCCAAATGTCTAAAAAAAACAGTGTATAGCCTGACTTTTGGCATTTGGTCATTTGGATTTTATTTGGCATTCGATCTTTTGGAATTTGGCATTCCCTTGCGCCCTGTTGTCACGCGGGTTCTGAAAAGAGCGCACTACTCTCCTTCGACATCGGAGATTGGATTCCTGTCCGACGGATGGTCGCCGAGGAAAGCGAATGGCCAATCGAAGATGCTTTTGGAAAGGGCATTCGTATCCCGGCGGGATATACCTTTTCTCAAGGGGAAACTATGCTGCGGAAGGGGGACCACGGGGTCTGGAAGAGGTCAGATAGATTTGCTGGAAGAAAACATCTTGTTGGGGTGGAAGATCGTCTGCAAGGTCAATAAGTGAGAAGAAAATGATCGGTGTCTGAGGAGAAGGCGAACGGCAGATGCTCTGCGAGAGGCACATCTGACATGGATGGTGCTCTTTCGGAGCGGTGAATTGAGTAAAACGTTGACTCTCCTCCTTATGATTATCCTCACAAGTGCATACATGAGTGCACTCATGGGGAATGCAAGTGTGGAAGTGCGGAAAATGAGAGACCAGTGAAAGCCATAGATAAGGAAGGATGGCCGACAGAAGCAATGTTTTTCTACTCTTCATCATGACCTTCCCATTTTCACAGACTGCTGTCCTTACTTAATGGATAACATTTTCACCTGCATTATTCATAAATCATCACCAGCACAAAAGAATGAGCTTTTGAGGGCTCGATTTTCTGGAATGGAATAATTGTTCTTCTGTTTCGCCTGCATTTGGAGTGGATGTTGTTGAACTGCGCGTCGTAATGTACATG
>JAZDJA010000342.1:0-4192 GCA_043804415.1 Candidatus Latescibacterota bacterium
CGTCTTTCCTGACGGTGATTCACCGCTCCCGTGGAGCCTGCGTTTTGTGCGCTATGGGCTGCTCGGGCTGTGGGTGGCCGCTGGCGCGCCGTGGGCCTTCATGCGCCTGGGTTTGATGGAAAACACAGTGAGGGGACGGAAATGACGAAGAGACATCACACATCAAAGTCCCCCGCCGCTGTCGGCGGTCGGCATGGCACGCGGGCCAGAGAGGGCGCATACCATGTCTCCGGTCTATACAAATGGCGGATCAACGTCTGTCCTACAAGGAACACAAAATGCTGATGGATATCTAGGATATCCATGGGCGCCTGCTATGTGAAGAGGGTGCGTCGATTGTAGGGAAGTGACTCCACGACCCCCAAAGGCCTAGTCTTGCGATGTCCCAATAGAGTGGCAGTTGCAGATAACAGGGGCAGGGCACCTACCAGCAATTCGCGAGGCACCGAATTGAGGCTCCTGCGCGGGCGGACGGCGAGTGTATAGACATCCTCCGGGGAAGGCACCTGTTGACAACGAAGTCCCTTCTTGGTATACTGAATTGTAATTACAGGGCGTCAGGATTACAACTTTAGCGGGGCGCGAATCCAAGGGCCGTTCTGCAGATTTTGCGGGGGCAGCATGTGCTCGAAAGATCGACCAGAGCTCCTTCCCACGAAACCGTCCGGAATGTACCGAGAGTCATCCGCTGCGGGACATTTTTCCCCGTTCTTCGTGCCCTTCATCCTGGAAGAGACACCCATGCACTCCACATGCCGGCCAACGCATCGGAGCGGTCTGGCCTCGCCTCGAATCCCTACCGCGACTTGAACACGGGGCAGAGGAATGGCACCCAGATTTGGCGCACACGCATTTCTTTGGATTGATGAATGGACTGTCGAGAAGGGTAACTTCGCGATTGCTGCGGCTGGAGCAGTTGGTTTTGACTTCATCGAGATCCCGTTGTTGAAACCAGGCGAATTTACTCCTGATGCTCACAAACCGGCGCTGGAGGCCGCAGGAATCAGTGCCGCAGCCTCATTGGTGCTCCCCGATGATGCCCACATGCCGCGTGCTCCAGAGAAGGCAAAGGCGTTCCTCGTCAATGCATTGGACAAGACAGCCGCGGTAGGCGGAGACTATCTGTGCGGCTGCCTGGCTTTTGCCTTGGGCGTATTCACCGGATCCGCGCCCACCCGCGCCGAGAGACAGACGGTCATCGGCTGCATGATGGAAATCGCTGCTGAAGCCGGATCACGCGGAATTACGTTGGGATTTGAGGTCGTCAACCGCTATGAGGGATACATGTACAACACCCTGGCGGATGCGTGTGAGACCATACGTGCGGTTGGTTCCGATCACCTCAAACTTCATGCTGATACGTACCATATGAATATCGAAGAGCAAGGTTTCTATCAACCTCTGGTTGACTATGCAGATTTGCTGGGTTACATGCATATGAGTGAAAGTCACCGCGGTTTGGTGGGCAGCGGTACTGTCAACTGGGAAGAAGTGTTCCACGGACTCGCGGACGGAGACTACAAAGGCCCATTGGTGCTTGAATCATTTGCTTCGATCAACCCCGATTTGCAGGCAGCAACAAAGCTATGGCGGCCGCCCAACCAATCATCCGATGTGCTTGCGAGGGACGGGCTGAGATTCCTAAGGCAATACAGCGAAAGATATCAACTGCAATGATGCAGCAAATACGACAAATGCGGATCGGACATACCACCTGCGCCCCTCAGCAACTCGGAGTTGCGCCACTCTGGTCACGCATACGAGAGGAGGCAAGCCAAAGGAATAGGATACCAACGTACGCATCCAGTTGGTCAAGGTCCAGCACTGGACTGGGTTCCTGACCGGGAAAACCGTCGATTCAGAATCAAGAGGAGTGTAAGGCCATGTCTCACAAGAAGAGCACCTTTCAATTCGCGTTAGCGCTGCTGGTTGTTTTCGGACTCGTGCTGTCCGCCTGCGCGCCCGCAACTGAAGCCCCTCCACCCCCAGTGGAGGCGCCAGCCGCCACTGAAGCACCTGCGCCAGCCGCACCGGCACGTTGGGAGGAGAAGATCGTGATTGGCTGGACACCCCCAGACATCACGGGAGTGTTCAAGACCGCCACAGACTTCTTTGAGAAGGCTGCCGCGGATGGCAACGCTGCCGGATTCGACATCGAGATCATCTCACAATCTCCCGCCACACATATCGCCTTCGCTGACCAGGTGGCGATCATCGAGGACTTCATCCAGCGAGATGTGGACGTGATCGCGATCTCCCCGATCGAGGTGGAGGTGATCAAGCCGGCCGTCATGAAAGCCAACGAGAAAGGCATCCCGGTCATCATCGTCAACCTGCTGGAACCGATTGAAGGCTTGGAGATCGCTTCCTACATTGGCTTTGACAACACGATCGGCGCTGAGGTTTCCGCCTATGCATTGCTCGACTACTTTGGCGGCCCTGGTGTTTTGGGGACCGGCGATGCGGTCGAAGTCGCGACCGATGAGTACTTGGATATCGAATTCTGGAGGGGCCTGTACAGCGGCCTGACTGATGAGCAGAAAGCCGCCATCGTTGCGCGCGGCTCCATCATCGAAGGCGTTGCTGGCGGCTTCTTCTCACAGGCCCGGTTGAATGGCTTCCACAATGTGGTCGATCAGTTCCCTGGCGTCGAAGTTGTTGGCTCACCCTGCGCCGCAGACTGGAACCGGGAGAAGGGCATCAAGTGCACGGAGGATATCCTGCAGGCTAATCCCACCAACCTGGACTTCATCTGGGCAGCGTCGAATGAAATGGGCCTGGGTGCAATGCTGGCTTCCGAGGCGGTGACTCGGCTGGAGACGGCCCAAGGCGGTCCGGTCATCGGGAACGAGACTGTGGCAGTATTTACCAATGACGTTACCCCTGAATCGGTGGACCGCATCTCCGAAGGCAAGATGATCGCGGAGACCACCCACGGGTTTGCTGACTGGGGTTGGTTCGGCACAGAGTTTGCCGTCAAACTGGCGTGTGGTATGGAAGTCCAAGCTACTTTTGACATCCGCCCGCGCACCGCTTATCTGGACAATGCCGGGCTGTTCTACCCCGATCCGGTATTGCCCGATATCGATTGGGAGGGCATCAAGGCCGAATGCCAGTAAGCAGGTTAATCAATTGAGATGAGGCTGGAGAGCCATATGGCTCTCCAGCCTCAGTCAGCAATTGGATGCCAGGTTGTTCCTGGGTATCCGGATCGCGCGTCCAGGACTGTGGAGGCACATGTGCGCTTCAAAGGTGAAGTTGCCGCTGTAACTGGCGCAGCGTCGGGCATTGGTCGGGCAGCAGCCGTTGCTTTTGGACGGGAAGGCGCCTCCGTCGTCATCGTGGATGTCGACGAAAAACTCGCTGAGCAGGCAGCCTCACAAATTCGGGGGCATGGCGGCGAAGCAATCGTTCATGCCATCGATGTGTGTGACGAGGCATCTGTAGAACGGATGATGGTTGAGGTTGTCGAACGATGGGGTCGTTTGGACGTTCTTGTGAACAACGCTGGCATCTATTACCAGGGAGATGTGTCTAAGACACCCTTGGAAACATGGAATAAGGTGCTTGGCGTCAATCTTACGGGCGCTTTTGTGTGCACGAAGTATGCGATCGACGCGATGGCGAAGAACCAGCGCGGCGTGATCATAAATGTTGCCTCTGAGGCCGGCTTGGTGGGCATCAAAGGCCAGGTTGCGTACAATGTCTCGAAGGGAGGCATGATTGCGCTGACCCGCAGTTGCGCAGTCGATCTTGCCCCGCTCGGCATCCGGGTGAATTGTGTCTGCCCGGGAACAACTGCCACCCCGCTCGTGCATGCAGCCGTCAATCGTGCTCCCGACCCAATCGCGGCACGCCGGGCGCTGGAGCAGATTCGCCCACTCAATCGTTTGGGCACTCCGGAAGAAATTGCCTCCGCCATCCTCTACATGGCAAGCGACGATGCGGGATATGCTACTGGGGCAATCCTTAGTATGGATGGCGGCTATACCACCCAATAGATCTTCGGAGATCTTCGCATGATAGCCACTGACCCAATCTTGAGGATGGATCAGATCAATAAGAGATTCCCGGGCGTGCACGCCTTGGATCACGTGGACTTCGATCTATATGCCGGAGAAGTCCACGTTCTGCTGGGTGAGAACGGAGCTGGCAAGTCAACCCTGGTGAAAATCCTGAGCGGATCCATCCC
>JAZDJA010000343.1:0-13758 GCA_043804415.1 Candidatus Latescibacterota bacterium
CACCTCCAGGCCATCCGAGTCCGGCAGCTTGAGGTCCACGATGCCGATCTGAAAACCATCCGCTCTCGCCATCTCGATGGCCCGGCGCCCGGTCGCAGCAGTGGCCACCGAGTATCCTCTTTCCCCCAGCCAGTCGCTGAGCGTCTCGCGCATCGATTTCTTGTCGTCCACAACGATGATCTTCACTTGCTTGTTCACGGTTTGGGTCTGCTCCCTAGGTCACAACGGCTGAACCACGCTGGAAAATAAGCGATGAAAGGGGAAAGAGAAGGGCGGAGGCTCTTGCCTTCTGACTCTTGCCTTCTGACTCTTGTCTCCAGGCTGCTATCTCTATACTTTCATCTTTGGACTTTCATCTTGAGGCTTTTATCTTGACACTTTTATCTTTCGGCTTCAATTCGGGTATCGATTGTTCCCCCACAGGCAGTTCGATGAGAAAGGTGGCTCCTTCCCCCACTTTGCTCTGGAAATCAAGACGGCCGCTATGGCTTTGGATGATTCCGTAGACGACCGAAAGCCCCAGACCCAAACCTTCGCTTCCGCCTTTGGTGGAGAAAAAAGGCTCGAAGATCCGATCTATGGTCTCCGGGGGTATCCCGCAGCCCGTATCCTCAAATACGATCTGAACGACGCTCACCTTCTCCCCTTTCCCGTCAAGATAACGAGTGCCTACTCGAAGTTCTCCCCCCTGCGGCATGGCGTCAGCAGCGTTTAGGGCAAGATTGGTGAAGACTTGCCCAAGTTGACCGGCATCGGCCTGTATGCGAACCATATCCTCAGCCAGGTCCTTCACCACCGCTATCCCGCGAAAACTGCTCTGGCCCTCCAGGAGCAGAATCATCTCCTCCATGACGTCGTTCACGTTTACCGAGGCTAACTCTATTTTGGATAGACGCGAGAAATCGAGAAGCCCCCGGACAATTCTCTTGCAGAGATGCGCCTCGCTTCGGATAATGTTCAGATATTTCTCGTTGTTGACCAGAGGCTGGCTTCGTTTCTCGAATAAAATCTCGACGCCGTTTAGGATGGCATTGACGGCGTTGTTAATCTCATGAGCCACTCCGGCGGCTAGCCTCCCGGTCGCTCCGAGTTTCTCCGACTGAACCAATTGTCTCTGAGTCTTCTCCAGGCGGACACGGGACCGGGCCAGGTCATCCGTCATTCTATTGAACGACAGAACCAGGGCACCCACCTCGTCGCGCCTTCGCGCCGCCACCTTCCTCCCCAATTCCCCTCGTCCGACCGCCTTTACCCCCGCAGCCACTTCTTCTATCGGTTTAACCGTAAAATGTACCAGGGCATAACCCAATCCAACGCCAAGGATCATAATGGTCGCCGCAATCCCCAACAGCGAACGGGTGGCGCGATGGATTGTCCCTATCGCCCGCTCTTCCCAGAACCCAACGTGAACAAATCCCACCTGGCCGCCGAGAATGGGAACCACCGTATCGCGAACCAGCCCCCTTTCCGTCCGCAACAGTTTGGTTTTGGAGTGCTCCCGTTCCGTCAACACATTGATCTCTTCAAGTCCGAGTGGAAATCCGTCTTCAAACGTGTGGCTGAGCACCTCGCCGCTGGAATTGGCGACGTAGAGGTAGGAGATGTCCGGCTCATCCGCCTGAGTGGCGTCTATCCCCTTCTGCAGTTCAGCGGCTCGATCGGTGAGAATGAGATCGGCCGAGGCCGCTGCAACACTCAGGGCGATGTAAAACCCCTTATCCCGAAATTCCCGTTCGAGGATACGAACAGATACGATCTCAATATAGATGACGGAGGTACCCAGCAGAAGTATCAGAGGGGCCACCGTGAGTATAAATTTGGCTCGAAGATTGAACGCTCTCATCGCCCATCATCCTCCGCCTCTTCCCCATTGCCCATAATCACCCAGTTTTCAGAGATTTCCCACTCGCCCGGGAAATCCCTGAAATCTCCAAAATACACCAGTCACTTCCCTTCACTTTTTGCTTTCATGGACGCTCTCATGGCCCGAATGGAATCGTACATCTGATCCCCGCCCTGTACGAACCGATCGATCGCAATAGCTCCCATCATTTCCCTTCCCTGCGGATCCAGGTGCAGGGAGAGCAGGGCCTGTCTCAACTTATCTTTTAGGGTCGGGTCAAGTGTGCTGGGGACGACAACAGGAGGAATCCCGTATGGAGGCGATCTCCGGATGATTCGGGTTCCGGCCGTTGATTTGGAACCCATCGCTTCCATAAACTCCCAAACCAAGCTGTCAACGGCTCCCCCGTCCACCTTCCTATCGGCGACCAGCTCTATAGATCGGTCGTGGCTGTAACTATAGATGGTTTTGGAAAAGAACGAACCCGGGCTGTGGCCGAGTTGAAGGAGCATGAATTCCGGCACCATTCTGCCACTGTTGGAGAGGGGATCGGTGAAGGCAAAGACCTTGCCCTGAAGCTCATCAAAGGTTTCTACCTCGCTTTCCTTGGGAACGATGATGTACGAGTGATAGACCAGTTCGCCCCGCACCACCGGCACAACCAGAATCTCGATATAACCCTCATCCCTGGCCTCGACATACGCACCACCGCAGATAAAGGCACAATCCAACTGATTGGAGCGGAGCATGTCGTTGATCTCATAGTAGGAACGTCGCTGTTTTAGAACAGCCGGCCGGCCGATCCGTTCTCCGATATAGGTAACCAGCCTCTCATAGGAGGCGAGGGTTTCCCGGGGGGAGAACATGGGGGACACCCCGATCCGGAGTGGTGTCTCTGCAGAGGTCGCTTTCGATTCCAAGACCCCTTTTTTCTTCTCAAACAGATTGATCCGGGTCACCTCCTCCTTTTGAGCGCACGCAATCAGAAGGAGAAAAATCGCCAAGCCCAAAGCTGTCAACCCGTTTCTCATTGAAATCGCTCCTTAACGCGGGAGGTTGGTATCTCCGATTCGTCCCTTTTCCAAAAATGAGACCACGGAACTTCTCACAACGAAAAACCACGGAAGCACGCAGATTTCGGAGTTCTGCTTGGACTTTCCGTGGGTAGATTTTCCTTCAGGGAGGGCCGGCCTAGGCGGCGGAGTCCTGTTTGGGGGAGGTGGGCAGATCCACCCTGAAGGTGGTCCCTTTCCCCATGCTGCTCTCCACCCAGATCTTCCCGCCGTGCGATTCAACGATCTGCTTGGCCAGGGAGAGCCCGAGTCCCGTTCCCGTCTTGTGGTAGGCTTTCGCATTCTCACTTCGATAGAACTCATCAAAGACCCTGGGTAGATCCTGTTCGCGGATACCGATTCCCGTGTCCGAAACCAGGAGCCTGAGCGCGTCCTCTTCTTCGCGCAATTCGATGGTGATTTTACCCCCCACAGTCGTATACCGGATCGCGTTGCCCACCAAATTGGTCAGAAGCCGCTCAATGCTATCCCTGTTTGCATGGATCTCACCCAGTCGGCACGAAGAGGCCGCCCCCACGGATTCCCCGTGCGCCGGACGGCAGCTCTCCTCGATCCGCTCAAGGCCACAGGGCAGGGCCGTCTCAATGAGAATCCGTTTCTCCTCAGCAAGCGGACGCATAAAATCGACCGCCTGCCCAATGAGTTCACAGAGATTCAAAGGCTCCATTGAAAGCTTCCTGGCCTTCATCCGGGAGAGATTCAGCAGGTCGTTGATCAATGCCAGGAGGGAATCTGTTCGCTGCACCGCTCTTTTGAGCATCTCCTCCCACTTTTCGGGGGGGGCATATCCCTCCGTGACCACCCGCAGACAGCTTTCGATGGTGGAAAGCGGGGACCTCAGTTCGTGGGTGACCTTGAGCACATACTCGGACTTCAGTTTGTCCGCCTCCCGCAGCCTTTCATTGGCCTCCCCCAAAGCCTGGGTTCTTGCCTTGAGGGACTCCTCCGCCTCGACCAACTCATACTCCCGCTGGCGCAATTTCCGGGTGATCGAAGTGGCCATGAAGGTGGAGAGGTACAACGTGGTGGAAAGGACGAAAAGGATGCCCAGAATATATTTTCCGCGCTCAAAAAGGTCCGGGGCCGCAAATTCCTTCAGCGGATAGTGGGGAAGAATATGCGCATATTCCAGAGCCACCAGAAGACTGAAAAGAAAAACGGCAAACGTGGCCTGCAGGTAAGTGGCCCGAACGGTAAGCAGAATGCTCGAGATAATCACGTGAAATACGAAGTAGCAGATGAAGGGACTTTCCACCCCTCCGGAGAAGTGGAGCAGCACCGAAAGCACGAACAGGTCTACCGAGATTTGGACGTGGGCAAATCGGCCCTCCAGCCGGGTCGCATTTTCCCGCAAAGGCAGCTTTCTGGCGTAAAGCAGAAAGCCGGCGTTATACAGGGCGATGAAGATCCCGATCAGATAGAGCGGAAGGGGACGGGGAAGCACATCCAGGACCCCACTGGTAAGCCAGGTGAGCACCAGAACGCCCCCTGCGGCACACCATCTCCCATGGATGAGCCATTGGATCCGCTCGGCCAGTTCCCTCTTTTCGAGTACACGCTCCATCATTGGGCACGCCCCTCCAGAAGCTTCTCGATTCGTCCCAGCAACTCAGCCGGAGGAGCCGGCTTGTCCACGTAGTCCTCGACTGGAAGCCAGACTTCGTCGCCCGCCACAGGCATAAAATCGAACCCGGTCCTCCCCTGCATGGCGGTCAACATCAATATGGGGATGTGCTTCGATTCGGGATCCCGCTTCAGCTTCCTGCTCACCTCGAATCCCTCATCCATCATACCCATCATCACATCCAGGATAATCACATCCGGACGTTCCTCGCGAGCCACCCGAACGCCCTCCGTCCCATCCGAAGCCATGACCACCTCGTATTGGCTCTCCAGCACGGCAATAATGGACTCCACAAAATCCGGGTCATCGTCGATGATGAGCACTTTCGCCCGCTTCTCCATGGGGAACCTCCTTGTGACACCTGCCCGCCCTATCTCATCACAGCAGTGATTTCGGAAAACATCTCAGACAGTTCGATAAGAAACCTTCCACTGAAGTCATACAACGCATGATTATTCGCAACGGGACACCAGAGATCCGAGCTCCGGAAAATGGGTGGCCTCTGACCGGGACCCTGTGCTGCTTTGAAACCTGGGGAGGCAGAGAGAGACACCCGAACACCTTCCCATTCCAAAACAAAACCGATCCACTAAAGCCGAAAAGACCGCAAAAATGGCCCTGAGCGTTTGTGTTCTTCCACGGTCTTTTCGGCTTTTCCGTTCCTCCAGAATAGGGTGCTCTCATCCACCACCGACTATTCGTGAGCCCCTTCGTCGATCCAATCGATCACAGCCTGTGCGGAAGTAGCATTGAAAGCCTGATGTTCGACCTGCGCATGCTGCCTGAGCGTCCCACTGTCAACATAAACTTTGACTTGAGCATAGGTGGTCAGAGGGTGAAAGCTCGAACCGTGACAGGACAGGCAATTCGCGTCGATGATGGGCTTGATGTCCGCGCTATAGGTGGTGTAGGTCGCGACCGCCTGATTAGTGAATTCGGCGGTGTTGTTTGCCGCGATGGGATTCCCCTCCAGATCCGCTGCGCCGGTTACCGTCACCGTATAGGTGGTCTCGGCGGTCTGGGCCGAAGTGGTCAGGCTAACGGTGACCCCATCGGACCACAGGACAGCCTCGGTCACGGAGAGGGTATCCGACAAACTGGCGGACTCCGCTATGGCGTAGTTTGTGGTGTCTTGTGCTGTTGCCTGCGCCATCTCCTCATCAAAGGTCACATCCACATGGGTGTCATCCACCCAGCTCGCCTTCACGACCGTTGGCGGAACGCTGTCGGGCGGACCCCAGTTTCGCTCACACCCGCCCAGAAATGTGCCTGCCAGAACCAGCAGGAGTATACAAAAACCCACGGATCCTTTTCCTCTCATGTTCCCCTCTCCTTTCGGCTAATGTGGCTCACCACGGTTTCCCCGTCCCGATCAGGACGGGCCATAACTGTGCAGCCCGGCCAGCAGAAAATTGACTCCCAGGTAGGTGAAAATAACCGCCAGGAAGCCAACCACGGACAACCAAGCCGCCTTTTTTCCCCGCCAACCGGCGGTGATACGAGCGTGAAGATACGCTGCGTAAATAAGCCAGGTGATCAGGGACCACGTCTCTTTGGGATCCCAGCCCCAATAGGTCCCCCAGGCCTGATTGGCCCAAACTGCCCCGGTAATGATCCCGAGGGTTAGAAACGGAAACCCGAACGCTATGGTCTTGTAAGCCAGGACATCCAGGCGGGAAACCAGCGACTCGGGATTGTTGGCCGATCTGCCACAGATCACCAGATACACCACCGCGGCCACGAAAGAGACGGCAAAGGCCGCATATCCGGCAAAACACACGGCCACATGAATGGCCAGCCAGTTGCTCTGCAGAGCCGGCACCAAAGGCTCGATGGTGCTATTCAACAAGGAAGCATAGCCCAGAGACAGCAGGGCGAGGACCGACACAAACGGCCCCAGAAGCCGGACCTTATACCGAGCCTCCACGACCAGATACACCACCACCATGGACCAGGAAAAGAGAATGCTGGACTCATAGAGACTCGTGGCGGGAAAATGACCGGCCAGGCGCCACCTGCCTATAAGCGCAGCCGCATGGAAGAGCACCCCCAGGATCAACAGGCCGGTTGAGGCGATCCCCAGGCTTTTCTTCTTGGACAGCAGGTGCGCCACATAGCACAGGGAGGCCACCAGATAGGCGGCGAAAGATACATTCAGGAACGTAGTGCTCATCGTTTTTCTCCTTGATCTGACGGGTTGTTCCCGGGCACGGCGCGTTTGGACGCTTGGCGCGACTTGATCAACGGCCCAATCGTATAGGTGCCCGTCAATCCCAGCAAGAGCAGGACGAATCCGGCATATACCAGCGGAACCCCCGGATCTTTGACGACCTGCAGCACGGTAAATTTCAGGTTCTTCTCGTCGTAGCTGTGCTGGTAGAACCCATATCCGTTATACCGCAAGGGATCGTTGACCTCAATCGTTTTGGCCAGCGCCATCCGATCGCCCTCGATGACCTTCAGTTTGCTTTTGAAATCTTTGATCTTTCCCGAGGCAGATCGAACGTAGGTCAGCTCAACAGGGACCCCGTCCGTCTTATGCGTGCCAGGGTGCTTGGAAAACAACCACCTTGTATACGGCGCCTCCGGGCCGGTGACGGTGACCTGAATAGCCGGATTATCTGGCTGCTCGGATTTGCTCGACACTTCTTTGGTGGATAGGTTCATCGAAAAATCGGCCACATAGCGGTCAATCGTCACGGCATAGGCGGTTCCTTCAACATGATACGTGGCGCCCACCTCGACCGGATACACTTTCCGAATGCCCTGCTCCTTCAGTTGAACCTGCAGTTTTTCTACCTCGTCCCCATAGTGCTCTATGATGAAATCCTCCAGGAAGACCTTAAAACCCAACGGTCGTTTCTCATTGCCCACGTGAAAACCATCCGCGGACTGCCCTTCATAAATCTGAACGATGCCCTTTTCGCCCCAGATGCTCCCCACGATGGCGCCCGCGAGAATCACCATGATGCTCAGATGCGTGAGCAGGGGACCTGCGGACCGGAGCTTCAGGGAGAATCGGTCCAGGGTGCAGACCAACAGATTGAGACCCAAAAGACCCAGCAATGCCGTAAACCACCACGAATGAAAAAGATCGGTGGCGCCGATCATCCGAAACAGGTCCGTGCTGGTCACGCCATATTTGGCGATATAGACCGCCCTCTCCGCATTTTGGGGGATCAGGGTTCCCAGAATACATGCCAGCGTAATCGCGATCAATACCCCGATAGCCAGCTTCGTTGAGCGGAGGGATCGCCACACCCCACCTGTCGTTCGCTTGTCTCCCATTGACCCGTGTGCTCTCATATTCTCCGCTTTCTCCTCTGCGCCACTAAAAGTCCCTCCCGATCCCAGCCATGTAGGATCTCCCGGGCATGCGATAGCGTGCCAACTCTTCGTAGGGCGTATTCAACAGGTTATTGATCGCCAGCGAAACACGAAATGCCCCGCCGAAGCGCGCAGCAAGCTTCGCGTTGGCCACAAAAAAGGCATCAGGTGCTTCGTACTCATACATAAAAACCTCTTCCATCCTGCTCTTGTACCGACCGTTCACGTTCAGCGAGAACCGACCCACACGGACATCGGTGGAAAGGACGAACGAATGTCGCACGCGGTAAGCCAACAGGTCGTTTGTGCGGTTGGGGGATTGATCTTTGGCATCCAGATAGGTGTAATTGAGCGAGGCCCTGAAAAGTCGGTTGAAATGATAATCCAACCCGATCTCCACCCCGCTCATCAAAGCCCGGTTTAGATTGCGCACCTGAAAAAGCTCGTAGTCCACGCCTTCCTCAATGCTGATCTGCTCCCAGTAAATCATATCGCGATAATGGTAGCGATAGTAGGCCATATCCACATTCCAGCGCTCCCCCAGGCGCCAGCGCAGACCCGTCTCGAGCGAGAAATCCATTCGTTCGGGTTTCAAGCCGGGATTCGGCTTGAACAGCGTGCCCCCCCCCAGCTCCTTCTGAAAAAACCGCTCCGCAATCGAGGGGGCCCGAAAGGCCTGTCCCAACAGGAGCCGAAGGGCCAATGGCTTTCGCGGACAATATACCATCGCCAGTTTGGGACCGAACTGTCCCTCGGTATCCGCGCCCACCAGATGGCTCCAATCGTACCGAAATCCCGCGGTCATCGTCAATCTGTCGGTCAGCTCCGCCTCTTCCTGAACATAGAGCGCGGCGCTGTTCATTCCCCGGTTTCCGAACATCACGGTATCCGGCGCAGAATGCACGTGATCCACCTGGACATCCAACCCGGAGATCAATACGTTGTGTTCGTTCAGGTAGTAGTCGAACTGGGCAAGGGTACCGAACTTATCCGCATCCACGACCGTCTTCAGGCCGTAGGGTTCATTATATGGAATCTGGAGATCCGGGTCATGTTCGTTGAACAGGGATCGGGCGGCCTTGCGATGGAAATAGAACCGGGAGGAATACTTTGCCCGGGGACTGGCTACGGCCCAGTATAAGAGATCCGCGCTGTAGTTCTTTTTGGTCTGTCGATCGTCCCGGTATTTCGGCTGCACTCGCAAAGGACGCAGGTTGTTGTCCCATGTGTGCGGATAGTCGTTTTCAGCCACGTTCACGGCAAGACTGAGCTCGATATTCCGGTCCTTTTGTATATCGTAGAGCACCTTCCCAAAACCGGTGTAGAACTGATAGGCCGTGTTTTCGGAGTGCCCGTCCGATTGCTTCCGGCTCAGGTCGAGCAAATAGCTCACGGGGCCCCGACGCCCCGAATGGCTCAATTGGAGCTGACTGAGTGTTTCCCTATGATCGGTATACCGCAGATCGGGGGGCGCTTTTTCGTAGAACCCGGAGCCGATTTCCACGGTGGTCATCGCCCGGTACGCGGGCCGACGGGTGATCACGTTGACCACCCCGCCCATCGCGGTCGATCCATACAGGCTGGAAAACGCCCCTTTGACCACCTCAATCCGGTCGATCGAACCGGTCGGCACCAGACTCCACAGCGCACTCCCGGAATCGGCAGTGAGCGCAGGTCTGCCGTCGATTAGAAGCAGCACCCGGTTGCCCACCCCACCGCCCGCCACATCGGAACTGCCACGGATGGACAGGCTCTGCACCGAAACCCCCGACGAACGCTGCACCGAAATGCCCGGAACCATCTCCAGCGCCTGGTCAAACGTGGTCACAGAACGTGTGCTCAGATCGTCGGCACTGAGGATTGAAACACTGGCCGGCGCCATGTGCGCGGTCTGTTCCCTTCGGGTGGCCGACACGATCACCTGGTCGGCCATCACCTCGGTGGGGTATAGCGCAATGGCGTGTGAGGGAGGCCCGCCCTCTGCCGCCCGCACCCTTTCCTGCACATACGGGGCATACCCGATGTGACGCGCGATCAATCGGTGCGTGCCGGGCGGTACGGGACGGATGACAAACAGGCCGTCGGGCCCGGTGGCCGCGCCGATGTACAAGCTGTCCAGATATACATTTACAAAAGCGACCGGCTCCCCGGTCTCCGCATCAACCACCCGCCCCGTGATCACCCCCTCGGCACTCTGCGGAGCTGCCCGTGCGACGCCCACGCCGGAGGCCAACAGGAGCAGCAGGATCACCCCGTGTAACTTTGCAGCCATTTTACACCCTTGTCCGACAAGTGCCATGACAGGGCGGACACCTCGTGGTCTACGCTGTCCTGGCACCTGTCCCACCCCCCTGCATGTTACGGCGCGATATCCAGGTTGGCCATCATATCTATGCCCGACCAATCCATTTTAGCGTCGGAAATCTCAACAGGAACCGGATTAACCGTCGGAAGGCCTTTATCATCTACACCCAGTTCATTGTATGCCCAATAGATCCCCAATACCTTGGCACCTGCGGGATTGGTGGCCTCGCGCCAACCCACCGTCACCGCCTGATACGTTCCTTTGCTGAGCCCTTCGATCTTGTACGCGATCAGATCCCCTGCCGCCAAAGGATCCGTTGCCCCGGCTGGGGGGCCGGCAGGCGGAAAACTGGTCCAGATGGATACCTGGACGTCGCCCGTGGTCGGCCACGTTCCGGTAAAGGTGATCGTACCGGAAACCTCCCCAAAGTCATCTCCCCCGGCAGGATTGTTATCTTCGCTGCATCCGGCCAGAAAACCCGATAACGCAACCGCAACTAACATCAGTAGTAGACGTCGCATGTGCACACTCCTCGATCATTAATAGGTCGGTATCGCGGGATCGTTTGTTTTGCGATCCCGAATCCGGGACAAATCTCTTCCAAGCCCATCCTGCAGATTCCGTCTCACCCTGTACCCGTGCGGACCGGAGTTCGCACCCACCGACAAAAAACCGGCGAAGGAGTGCATCCGGGCAACCCGATGGCCAAAAAGGGGAGTCCCTGAAACCAAGGACTCCCCCTCCCTCACCTCATGGTGAGACCCCTACTGCAGCAACGTCATCCGCTTCGTCGCGGAGAAGGTGCCCGCCTCCAAACGGTAGAAATAGATCCCGCTTCCGAGGCTGAGGCCCTGATCATTCCGACCATCCCACCGGACCACATACGCGCCGGGCTGCTGGTTGGCCTGGACCAGTGTTCTGACCCGCTGTCCGAGCGTATTGCACACTTCCAGAACCACTGGTTCCTCCTGCGTCAAGCTGTAGGAGATCGCCGTTTCCGCATTGAAGGGGTTCGGAAAGTTCTGACCCAGCGCATACGACTCAGGAGTGCCCTGCACCGACGCATCCACTTCCACGCTGGTTACAGGATCTCCCAAGTCTTTCAGTGCCAACTGAAGCAGGCCGACCGCATACTTGGTGTTGTGCACACCGTAGCTGCCATCGTCCTTAACAAATTTGTAGTTGTAGGCCGCCATAAGCTCAGACGCGGTGTAATCCGCCGTAACGGTCACAGCCGGATCGCCAAGGGGCGGAAGCTTGAGCGCCAGGCGCTCCAACAACCCATGCACCTCGGTCTGTACGCCTTCAATGGACCCGTCGCCGTCGAAGTCCACAGAGGACTTCTTGTCAAAGGACTCCAGCTCCCCGTGACAGCTGGCGCATGCGCCCACGTTCTCCACATCATCCGTGTCGTCCTCAGGCGTGTCCCCGTCCCAGCGCATCGCAAAGGTGTGCTCGCCGACCATAAACTGTCCCGGCTCATCCGTTCCGGGCGTTCCGGCCATGTGGCAGGTGACGCAGGCATCGGAAGCGGCATACTTATGCCCGGAACTCTCGATCTCCTTGCCGAATTCCGCCGCGTTGGTTCCCATCAGCATGTCCGTCTGCGGGCCGTAGTGCGGGCCATAGCGGCTCGAGTATACCTGCACGTATTCCTCTGCGTTTCTCCGGGACATGTGGCAGTTCATGCACAGCTTGCCCAGACCACCCTGGCTGATCACTTCCCCGTTGAACAGGGTCACATCGTCCAGCTTGCGGAGCTGATGCTCGTTTTCGGCACTGTGGGGGTCATGACAGCCCGCGCAGGTGATCGGCGCGTATTCCAGATTCGTGGCCTCTTCGCCATCGGCATACTGGGCAAATCCAATGCCCGTGTGACACCGCACGCAGGATTCGCGCCCTTCGCCCGAGGGAGAAGTGGTGGCGGTGGCGTGCGCGGACTGCTCCCACTCATAGGGGAACACGTGGTGGGTGCCCGAATCATGGCACTGTCCACACATCCCGGCATCAAAGCTGATGTCGATTTTGGTCTTGTCGCCCATGTGCTGGCTACCCGCACCGTGACAGCTCTCGCACTGAATGTTGGAAAGCCCTTGGAGCGCTGCGGGCATCGCATCCCAGTTTCCGGCCTCCAAGGTTTCCGGGAATGCCCAACCCAGCGTAGCGGCCACGTCGTCAAAGCCGCCGTTGACGGCCGTCGCTGCCGTGTCGTATCCCACGGTGTGGCAACCGATACAGCTTCCGCTGTAGTGCGAACTGGTCAATCCGTCGATGCTTCTCTCCAGCATCGAGGCGTGGTCCGTCTCTTCCCACTCCGCCTTCTTGTCCGCATGGCAGAGCGCGCAGTTGGCCACGCCCTTCCACGTTCCGGCGGTGATGACCTGCTCCGCAGCAACGCTCGTCTCGCTCTGATCGTCCGTGACCGTCAAGGACACGGTATACTGGCCGACCAGGTCGGGCAGAATCGTCGCCTTCTCAGCGTTCGGAGCAATCGCAGTGGCGGATCCTGTGGGCTTTGCGGTCAGGGACCAGGCATAGGAGCTGATCGCCCCCTTATCCGGATCGCTGCCGCCGCCCGTCAAATAGACGGTTCTGCCGACTCCCACGACCGACAGGCCGCTTGACTTCTGGCTTCCCTCGGGCAGGCCGTGCGCCGCAATGTCCCGGTCAGAAACCGCCTCGATCTTGATGTCTGCCGTAGGTAGCTCCGCCTGCGCCAAAGGAGCCAACGCGCAAACCATGAGCACCAAGGCCGCAATTATACTGAGGAACTTGTTCATTTTGTTTCCCTTCTTGTGGATGATAGGTGAATTGCCCGACGCGAGACCGTCAAAAGAATCCTGTGCACCACCCCCTTTCAGGATCTATCGAAACCCGGTTGTTTTCGTTGTTCGCCTTGTCTCAGGGTACACGAACGTCATCCGTTTGAACAGGTTTCCCTGTCTCTACGCGTCCCGTGCTGTCCGGGAACCCTACTTGGCTGCCGGTGCCGCTTCGTCGGCTGCCTTTGCCGTTTCGCACTGCAGATACAGCACATCATACAGGATCACCGCTTTCTTCACGGCAGTGGTCACGGCGACAGAAGAGACGGTCGCCTTCGTGATCGAGTCGATGTCCTTCCCAACCACGAAGGGATCCTTGCTGGTCTTTCCGATAAACTGCTTGAACCAGCGTGTGCTCTCCAGGGCCTGCTTGGACCTTTTCTCCTGGTGGGCCATAACCGCCACGTCCTTCACCTTGCCATCCGGATCCAGGCCAACGATCGTTGTGATTTTGTTATGCTTGCCTTCTTCGACGAGAATGAGGGCCACTCCAGTGGTCTCGCCTTTGGATTTTCCCATATAGAAGGTGTAACTATCCCCCATCGTTTTGGATCCTACCTCCTTCTCGATCAGATTCTTCTGGTCCACACTCAAGGTCTTGGTCTCCTTGATCACTTCCTCCACCCCGGGAAGCATCCGCTCAAGCGCCTTGTCCTTCGTGAGAAGAGGAGCCCCGAATACCTCTCCCAAACCGCAGAGCAGAACAACCCCGCCAATCGCCAGACCCACCCTAAACTTGCCTTTCATAAGCTTCTCTCCTTTCG